>DATCXQ010000569.1:0-2869 GCA_036565725.1 Blastocatellia bacterium | reverse complement strand
GGGGCAGACCTGCGTGTCTGCCCCGAAGCAGCGCGATTGCCGACCGGGGCAGACACGCAGGTCTGCCCCTACACTGTTGTGCTGTCAATCCAGATCTTGGTGTGCCGCTCATATAGAGTGGATTGCAATTGCATGTACGGGAAGGCGGATTGGATCAGTACCGCTCGCGGTACCGATCCGTACTGTCATCTCAGCATGCCGTACATTGATTTGCAATCCGCTCTAAGCGCTGGCGCGGAAACGCCGAGACGCCTTGCGAGTTGTTTACTCGCGCCCATGTCGCTCTCACAAGGCGCGAGTAAACAACTCGCGCCACACTGGCAAGCCACAACACTGGCGCCCAGGCGCTCATCAAGCAATTTCTGCCAACAGAGGATATGACTTTTGGAGGATGGCGGCTTCAGCTATTCAAATCGGCAAGAGGCAGGATGTTTTGATCTTCCAGAATAGTTTTGACGCAATCGGCGCCGGCCAGCGCGATCACGCCCCTGACTGTGGTTTCGACCGGGATTGCGCCGACCGCATTCGGATGCTCGGCCAGACGGTGTCCGTCGAATCTTTCCAGAATCTGATCTATCTCAGGCAATGCCGCTTCGGCCTCCTGGCAGACCCTCTCGGCGGCGTTCTGGCGTTCGGCGCGCGACGGCCTTGCGGCGCCGCCTCCGCCGTTACCGTCGGCGCGAAGCATTACGATGGCGCGCACCTTGTCGCGCGGATGCAACCGGTCGAGCCTGCGGCTGAACTCCCGGCTGATTTTCGAGTGCGTATTGCCTAAATTCATTGGGACACCCGCTTGAACCAGGGGCGTTAAGAAAAGATAGTTCCGACTCATATGCCGAATATGAAATATGTCATATAGCATATGAAAGACGTCTTCTATTTTATTAACGCCACTTGAACTTGAACCACAATAGCGGGGCCATTGTAACACTGATCAGCCCAACGACTGCAAGGCTCTCACAGGTTGGATTAATCCATGGCCCCAACGGTTGTCGGGGCGCAATCTGTCGCCTCCCGGGTGTTTGGCTGTCTCCTTCAGGACTCTGATGATGTCGCCGACCGGCGCTTCAGGTTTGGCGGCCATCAAAAGCGCCGCCGCGCCCGCCACGTGCGGTGTCGCCATTGAAGTGCCGTTCATATAGGTGTACTCGAAGACCCCGTCGGGGCGTTTTTCGGGCGGGATGCAGGAGAAGATTTGCGCGCCGGGCGCGACGACGTCCGGTTTGGTGACGATCATGTTCTGGTCGTCGCCCGGAAAGACCAGGCTTACGCCGCCGCTGAAGAAAGCCACGTCGCACTTGCCGCCCTTCATCTTCTCGACCGCGCCGACGGCAAATGCGTTGCCCGTGTTGCCGGGCGAGCAACTGTTGCCGTGATTTTCGTTGCCGATGGCGACGACGGGCAAAATGCCGAACTGATCGAGCAGGATTCTGAAGACTTCGTCGAAAAGCGGCTCGTAGTAGCTGAAGCCCAGTGACATGTTAACGATGTCCACGCCTTTTTCGACCGCCCACGAGACGCCCTCCATCAATGTGCGCAGCGTGGCGTCGCCGATCATCACGCCCGCGACATACAGGCTCGCCTCCGGCGCGACCCCTATCGAGACGCCGTGCGACGTCTTGCCGCCCGCTATCGTGCCGCACACGTGTGTGCCGTGCGCGCCGCAATCGTACGCAGGGTTCGATGTGATCCGGCGGCCCAGCGGATCTACGACGATAAAATCGGCGACCCGGCCCTCGAGCGCCTGGTGCTCCGCATAGACGCCGGTGTCGAGCACGGCGATGTTGATCCCGGCGCCTTTGGTCGTCTCCCATAACTCTGGAATATCAAGCTCTCTCAAGCCCCAAGTCAGGCCGTCTCGCTCCTCCTGCCGCAGCAGATCTTTGTAATCGACCTCCTTGGGCCGGATCAGGTTTATCCTCTGGTTCGGCAGGATCGCGACCACGTCCGGCATCTCGGCGAGAATCGGCAGAGTCCTCGGAGTGACCTCGACAGCGGCGAAAGGCAACGCGTTGGAGCCGATAGGGGTGAAGCGCAGTTCCTGCTTGCCCGGCAGAGTCGCGCTGCCGGCCTGCCGGTAACCGTCGATAACCTCGCGCTGAATCGCCTGCTGTGATAGCTTGCGCGATTCGACCAATTTGAGCTTCTCGGCCAACGCGCGCAACCGTCCGCCTGGGGACCGATCTTCCGGTTCCGGCGGGCGATCGGGCGACCGGAAAATGACGATGGCCTCGCGGATGTCATCGGGGCCGCTGTCGGCTAGGAATGGGGCAAAGGCGGGAGAGATTTTCGTTTCGTTGGTGATCGTCGTGGACAAATATGTGTTCAGCATCAGGCGTATCCTCGTCGTCGTTCAAAAGTCCTGTGGCAGGCGCGACAATGATACACCAATGCCATATTCCATATGCCACATGAAATATGGCATATGGAATATGAAATTAAGTTGAAGCGTGCGCATAAATCAGATTCAAGTAGTTGATTGTATTCAACTTTAATTTACACACCCTTCAATTAAGTTGTTACTTCCCTTTTCCCTCGGCGACCTTTTTTAACATCTCATCCACTCTGTCAAAGTTGGTTTTGTAAATCTTCAGGTTCGGGTCGTTATTCTGCGTTCCCAACTGGACGGCCTTTTCGTAATTCGGTCTGGCCAGATCGAACTTGCCGGTCTTCTCGTAAGCCTCGGCGAGGCTGTCGTAGACGTTGGCGGAATGCGGATAGCGTTCGACGTTTGATTTAAAAACTGCGATCGCATCGTCCATTTTGCCCGCGCCCATTAGTTGATAGCCGAGATTGTTCATCAGCGGCTCGGGCGGCTGAATCGCGTAACCGAATTTCGCCGAAAGTTTTTTGTAATGGCTTTCGACCG
>DATCXQ010000568.1:0-2570 GCA_036565725.1 Blastocatellia bacterium | reverse complement strand
GGGGCAGACCTGTGTGTCTGCCCTGAAGCGGCGCAATTGCCAGACCGGGGCAGACACGCAGGTCTGCCCCTACGCTGTCGCGCCGCCGATCCATATCTTGGTGTGCCGCTCATATAGGTCTGTTTGAGCATCCAGCCGCGGAGCGGCGGTTGAGCTTAGCCCGGCGTTTCAACGCCGGGCTGCGCGTAATTATCCACCGCAGTCGCGGAGCGACGGTTGAGCGATGGTTCTCAGGAACAAAGAGAGCAGGCGCCTTGGTCATACGGAGAGATCGTTCGCCGGATTTACCGGTCAACCGTCGCTCCGCGACTGGAAGATCGAGATGGCCCCGTTCCCGGCGTTGAAACGCCGGGCTAAGGTCAATAGCCGCTCCGCGGCAGGGAAATCGAATTTGAAAATCCCCGATAAAGTTCATATTGATCCTCGAAGCTTCATCTCGTCTTTCAAAAACGCGCCGACGACTTCATTGCTTCGCCCTCTTTGCCAAGAACGAAAACAATGCGAAATCCAGCGGCTTATCCGTCGTCAACAACTCGTAATCGATCTTGTTCTTGGCGGCGCCTTCGCGCAAACCTTCGATGTGCTCGCGGACAGCGTTGCGGTAGCCTTCGGCCAGGATGTCGGGCAGGACGTGAATCTGCTCCTCGGTCTCGGAGTCTTCGAGCAGGACCGGTTCGGTGAACTCGAAATCGGTCTCGTTCTTGTCCAGCACGTGGAAGACGATCAGGTCGTTGCCTTTGAACCGCAGGTGTTGAAGCGCCTTGATGATCGCTTCGTGGTCGTCGTAGAAATCCGATATGAGCACGATGATGCCGCGGCGCGTGATGCGCTCGGCCGCCAGGTGCAACATCTCCGACAACTTAGTCTCGTTCCCGGCCTCCAACTGCTCCAATCGCCCGAAGACCGTCCGCATATGCCCGATGCGGTTGTGGGCGGGGACGTGCGTGCGGATTTCGCGGTCGAAGGCGATCAATCCGACCGCGTCCTGCTGCTTGTTGGCCAGATAGGCCAGCGACGACCCGAGGTACTGCGCGTATTGCAGCTTCGTCACGCCGGTCGTCGTGTAGCGCATCGAGGCGCTGGCGTCTATCAGGATGTGGCACTGCGAGTTCGTGTCGGCGCGATACTTCTTGATGTAGTAGCGGTCGGTGCGCCCCAGCAGCTTCCAGTCCAGATAGCGCAAATCGTCGCCGGGCATGTACTGGCGATGCTCGGCGAATTCGGTCGAGAAGCCCGTGAACGGTGAGCGGTGCAAGCCGGAGATGAACCCTTCGACCACCGTGCGCGACAGTAGTTCGAGCGAAGCGATTCGCGCGAGCACCTCGGGCGCCAAAAACCGTGGAGCGCCGGAATACGCTTGCGCCGCTTGTCCGTTCGGCGAGCCGTTTGTCTCGGTTTTCTTCTCTCTACGCCAGTTCATTTTCATCTCCAAGCTTTCCATATTTCATATGGCATATGAAATATGGGCTAAACGCTTCAACTCAATCCAGATTTGGGTTCGGGCACGGCATCGACCAGTTTCTGGATCACCTGATCCGAATCGACTTTTTCGGACTCGGCCTGGAAATTAAGGAGTATGCGGTGGCGCAGCACGGGTTGAGCCATCGCGCGAATGTCGTCGCAGGAGACGTTGTAGCGCCCGTAAAGGATGGCGCGCGCCTTGCCGGCAAGCACCAGGAATTGCGACGCGCGGAGCGACCCGCCCCAGGTCACCCAGCGATTGACGAAGTCGGGGGCGTCGGGTCCGGGCCGGCTCGCGCCGACCAGGTTTACGGCGTAGCGGGCGACCGAATCGGCCGCCGGTACTTTTCGCACCAGGTGTTGGAATTCGATGATCTCTTCGGCGGACATCAGGCGCTGCAGGTCCGAATCCTGCGGCGAGGTCGTCATCTTGACCACAGCGACCTCGTCTTCCTCGGACAGGTACCCGATCCGGACATTGAACATGAAACGGTCGAGCTGGGCCTCGGGCAGCGGATAGGTGCCCTCCATTTCGATCGGGTTCTGAGTCGCCAGCACGTAGAACGGCTTGGGCAGTTGATAGGTGTTGCCCTGGACGGTGACGTTGCCTTCCTGCATCGCTTCGAGCAGCGCGGCTTGAGTCTTCGGCGGCGTGCGGTTGATTTCGTCCGCCAGGATGATGTTCGCGAAGACCGGGCCGCGAATGAACTCCATCGCGCGGTGCCCCGTCGAGCGGTCTTCCTCGATGATCTCGGCGCCGGTGATGTCGGCGGGCATCAGGTCGGGCGTGAATTGAATTCGTTTGAACGAAAGGTCGAGCACCCCGGAGAGCGTCCGGACCAACAGCGTCTTCGCCAGCCCCGGAACGCCCGTGATGATCGTGTGCCCGCCGACGAAGAGCGAGATCAGCACCTGTTCGATCACCTCGTCCTGGCCGACGATCACTTTGCGAATCTCACCCAGAATCCGCCCGCGCGCGTCGGCAAGCCTGTCCAACAACTCCTCGTCCCGTATCATGCGTGTGTCAACAGTCATTCAGTCTCCCTCTCATATTTTGAGATTTGTGGTTGGTGGTTGGTGGTTGGTGGTTGGTCGGAGCCGCTTCACTA
>DATCXQ010000559.1:0-7673 GCA_036565725.1 Blastocatellia bacterium | reverse complement strand
ATGCGGCGGCTCGACCAGCCACAATAAGCGTTTCTCCACGAGCCGCCTCCAAGCTGGCGCCCCGCGCGACGTCGACGCCCCTGGCTTTAAGGGCAGCGGCAAGTTTATCCAGCCCATGCCTCGCGGCGAGGCCGGGGGCATCGTCGGACACAATGGAGACTGTCACCTTTGGGGAGGCGCCTTGACCGCTCCACGGCGCGGCCGCCAGCGCCAGAATGACCATCACGGAGAGGGTATATGCCGCTTTTGAAAAATAAGTCTGTTTCATGTCGTCCTCTTCATCCCTACTTGAGCCTATAAAGAAAGTTTCCGTGGCCGACTCCGGCCGGCTCGTTATTGCGGGCAGACTGGAAAGCGAACCATTTGCCGTCTGGACTGACAACCGGGTTTGACGCCTTGTAGGCTTCGTATTCTCCCCAATATGTCATTCGGACGTAGTCGGCAGCGGGCCGGTCATTTCCAGCCCGCTACCGAATTATGTCGGAACAGACCGTGGGCGATTGCGTCCTGACTAGAACTGGAATCGCAGGCCCATCTGCATCGACCGCATGCCGCCCGCTCCGCTGATCCGGCCGAATTGCGAGCTGTTGATGGAGCCGTTCGGACCTCCAAGATTGACGTGGTTCAGCGCATTGAACATATCGGCCCGGAACGTGAGCGTCTTCTTCTCCGTGATCTTGAAGTTCTTCGCCAGGGAAAGCTCAACGTTCCAGGCGCCGGGGGTGCGGACCAGGCTCTTTCCGGCCGTCCCTGGCCGGACGGCCATGCCCTGGTTAACCGGGACCAGGTTGAACGCCGCCGTGTTGATGTACTGGATGTCACAGTGTCCCCCGGCGCGGCAAGTCCCAGTCTCGACCCGTTCCTTCAGAACAGTGTTCCCTCCAACATAGTCAGGGCGGCAATGGTAAGAGTTCGAGCAACTCTGGGTGATGAAGACAGGGCTGCCGCTGCGCGCCGTGAAGATCCCCGAGACCTGCCAGCCTCCGAGCGCGTGTCGCAGCGGGGCAAAGCCCCAATCCTTTAGCTCGGGCATCCGGTAGATCGTATCGCCGATAAAGCGGTGAGTGACATCCCCGGTTGAAGGTCCGCGATCAGTGGCCAGGTTGAAGAAATCCTGGATCACGTTCTCATTCACGTCCGTCCCGTAGTAGACGCCGACGTCACCACCCGAAAAAGCGAGCGCCTTACCGTAGGTGTAGTGAGCGTCGAAAGAGAGCCCGCGGGTGAAACGTTTCCGTAAGGAGGTCTGCAAGGAGTGGTAGACCGTGCTCTCCGAATTATCCACGAAAAAGCCGCCGGGAATTAGCTGCGGATTCGGACGCTCGCCCGTCACACGGTCGGGCAGGTTGAACCGGCGGTGCAGAGGGAATTTCACGCCGCGGACGCCGACGTATCCGACTTCCAGCATCAGGTCTGCCGTGAGCGAGCGTTGCACGTTGAGCTGGAAGTTCATCGTGTAGGGATTCTGCAGCTTGGGATCGAGTACCGAGAAGATCAGTTTCCGACCGCTGGCCGCCACATCCCGCTCCGCGATCGGCAGAACTTCTTCAGCGTAGAACGGGTATCGGATCCCCAGCCGCTGGGCTTCAGCCCTGCTGTAGATAATCCGGAATGGCACCACGGGGTGCGCTACGCTCTGCCGATAGAGCGCCGGCACCTGCCCGGCGAACAGGACACCGAATCCTCCACGCACGACCGTCTTCCCTTTCCCGTCGAAGTCGTAGGCGAAGCCGAGTCGAGGTCCCAGGTTGGCCCAACCATCGTGCTCGACCGGATTATCGAGCGGGCGCGGCGGCCCGAAGTTAAACCGGCGAAGGTCCGTCGCGGGGGACAGATTTACGATACCGACTGGCACGTCGCCCGTAGGCTTGACCACGTTGTTGGAGTAGAAGTCGTACCGCAGCCCGAGGTTCAAGACCAATCTGGAATTGACCCGGAAGTCATCCTGGCCGAAAAAGCCGAACTCGAACATGCGCGAGGAGTGCGGGCCGTGAGAGCCGAACGTTATATTGACCGTGCCGGGGATGTTGGCCTCCAGGTCCGCAAGGTTATTGAAAGTATATAAGGGGTTCTCGGGGTTAGTCCGGCTGCCGACGGAACGCACATACCGGCCGCCGAACTTGAAGAGGTGGCGTCCCAGGTGGCGGCTGAGCTTCTGATCGACGCTATAGGTCGTGCCTTCCATATCCCAGACCTCGGCGGCCCCCCAGGTGTTGAGGCCCTGGATGGAGAGCCGCGCCACTCTGCGCTGCCACTCGATTTTTTCTGGCGTCTTCGGATCCTTGAAGGTGAAGAATTTGTCGAGCCGCAACATATCCTGGTGGTTGTAACCAAAGCGGGTTTCCGCGACCCACGGCCCGCGGCTGAACACATACTGGGAGGTGAGCCGTGGTTGATAGTAATCATAGACGCGGTCGTTGGCCCCGTTGAGGTTGTATTGGGGATCCAAGCCATAAGGAGTATTCCTCGTATAGGTCACAGTCAGATTGCTGCTTTTGGTCACCAGGAGGTCGCCTCTGATGACAATGTGGTTCTCCGTGCTTGCTCGCTGGCCTGCGCCCTCAAAGGTCCCGAGGTCCGCATCAGGCACGCCGCCCGCTCTGATGATCGGCAGGGTCGGCAGCGGTAGTGTGTCAAGCAGGATATTGGATTCTTGAAACGGCAGAGCTCGCAGAATATCGCTTCTCAATTTCGCGGTTGGGACTGTGCCGGTCACGCGCTGGAAAGCGGATTCACGGTAGCCCTCGTAAGTGAAGAAGAAGAAGGCCCGGTCGCGCAGGACGGGGCCGCCCAGGGACCCGCCGAACTGGTTGAAGACCTCGCGGTTCTTCGGGCTCATCGAGCCATCACTTCGGCGGTTTACCGCGAATGGGTTGCGCGCGTTGAAGAGGTGCGAGCGGTAATTCTCGAACAGCGATCCGTGCCACTGGTTACTGCCCGATTTGCTGATAAGGTTCACCTGACCGCTGATCACGCCGCCGTACTCGGCCGCCATGATACCTCGCATGAGCTGCACCTCCTGAACAGCTTCAATGCTCATGACATCGATATAATTCCGCTCCCCATACTGCGCCATCGCCCGGCCTTCCGACGGGTTGGAGTTGGCGTCCGTGCCGTCAACGGTGACTCCGGCGCCGCTCTTGCCCTGGCCATTGATCCGGACACTGCCCAGGCCTGTGTCCACACCTGAAGAGAGCCTGAGAATGTTGGTGACGTTGCGGCGCGAGAGCGGCAACTCTCCGACCTTGTGTGAATCCAGACTCTCCCGCTGTTCGGCGGAGACCGTGTTGACCAACGGGGCCGAGGATTCCACGGTGACTGACTGGGTCAGTTCGCCCACTTCGAGCGCGTGCGTCTGGCGGACGTTTTGAGAGGCGGCCAGCTCGATCCTCGTACGCACATAGGCTTTGAAACCCCTCTTCTCGATCTTGAGCGCGTAAGCGCCGACGGGCAGCGCCGTTAAGACGAACTCGCCCGTTTCATCGGTGGTGGTTTGCCTCACTGCCGCCGTAGCCTCGTGAGTGAGAGTGATCTGCGCTCCGGCGATCACGGAACCGCTTTGATCCTGAACAATTCCGTAGAGCGTGGCAGTAGTGACTTGAGACAGACCAATTCCGGCCAGAATGAGCATCAAGGCTATCGCCAATGACACGACTGTCCAGCGTAACTTCATAAAACACTCCTGTTGGTTCGTCCGAGTTCGATTTGAAAACGACGACGAAGAACCAAGCAGGGTCGAGAAGTACCGTGTCTTCAGGCCGCCGCTTAGTTCCCGATGAATCGCTTCGTGGTTAAAAAGCTCATTGATCTCATATTTGCGGATAAAAATTGTCAGGTGTCAGGCCAATATTTCCTGAACCGGTTTGAAGTCGACGTATTTCGTTCCCGAAGCCGGTTCGACGTAATGGAACGCCCTTCCCGAAGGCGTGCTATCGATTCGCTTCGTCCAATCAATGCCCATCGCCGAGTAGATCGTGCAGGCGATGTCTTCCATATAGATTGAGCGGCCGCCCGACCAGCCGAAGTCAACGATCTTCCCGCCCGCTTCGTCGGTCTTGCCGATGACGGCGCCGCGCTTGACGCCGCCGCCCGCCAGCATTCCCGAATGGACCTGCATGTAATGTTCGCGTCCCTTGCGCGTTTCGCTGATCTGCCCCGTCGTACGGCCGAACTCGCTCATCGCAATAACCAGCGTCTCGTCGAGCAGCGTCTTGCCCGGACTGTGTTTCGATGGAATGCCGTCGAGGTCTTTGATCAAGTTGCTGAACGCGACGTCGAGTTCGCGGATCAAGACCGGATGGTTGCGCGTGCCTTCCTTGTAGATATTGCCGTGGTGGTCCCAGCCTCCGTGACTGGCCATAATGAACCGTGTTCCGGCGTCGGCTCGAAATAGATTGCGCGCGAGGATCAGACTGTTACCGATGGAGCTGGCGCCATATCGTTTCTTGTCTTCATCAGTAATTGTCATCACTTCCGGCACGCGCGGGTCGTTCATAATCGCCCACGCGCTGCGATAGTATTCGTTGTAATCGCTGAAGCTGCGGTCTGTATGGCCATGGCCGCTGCGTAGCGCGCCGTCCAACTGCTGCAATCGCTCCCAGCGGCGTTTGAAGACATCTTCCATTCCTTTCTGCGGCGCCAGGTTCGGCGGGCCGTCGCCGATCGCCAGGCTCAGGGGGCCGAACTCCGCCGAAAGAAATCCCTGATTGATCAGCCCGGCCTGATTGCCCGCCATATTCATCGAGATGAAGGCGGGCAGCGAATCACTAGACTTGCGCTGTTTCGCCAGTTCGTGACACACCGTCGCTCCAATGGCTGGAACCTCCTTTGCGAGCGCAAGGTTCAGCGGATGACCCGTCTGGATATAGTACTGCGCGCGGCCATGCACTGCGTCCCAGGCCGTGAAGCTGCGCACAACGGTGATCTTATCGAGCACGCCGGGCAGGTTCTTGAACAGCCCGACGGGGAGCTTCAGGTCGCCCGAAAAGCTGCGAATGTCGAAATAATTCGGCGTCCATGGGCCTTCTTTAGCGTCGAGGGTGTCTATCTGGCTCATCCCGCCATCGATGTTGATAAACAGGACCTGCCGCGCAGTGGCCATAGGTCTGACTTTCTCTTGGGCACGGACGTTGAACGGGCGGAAGGTATTGAGATAACCGCCAACCAGAGTGACGCCGCCGACGCGCAGCAATTCGCGCCGCGTTAGCATTGGGATGTTCCGTTCATTATTATTCATAGCTCTGTACCTCAGTAGTTGAAGACGAAATCGAGCTTGTTCAGCAGACCCCAGTGCAGGTCTTCAGCCCCCTGCTTGCGATCCTTCTCGAGCCACTCGATCGCAATCTGTTTCTCCTGCGCCAGCGGGTAGCGCGACAGCGTCGCCAGATAAAGCTCATCCACAATCTCCGCGCTGCTCTTTGCGGATTTCACCAGTTGATCAACCAGGCTGCCGTCGACGGCCGTCACGCGCCGCGTCACAAAGGGGCTGTTCATCAACATCATCGCTTGCAGGATTGAACCGACCGATTGGCGATCAAACTGCTCGCGGTTGGCCTGCCCGAAAGTGCGCAGGAAATTCTTCGCCTCGCCGTTGTTGATGTCTTCGGGCGACGCGGCCTCGGTCCAGAAACGCGCCGGGGCGATCGGCGTGTCGTAGACGTAATCTTTGCGCCTGTAATTGCCGAAGACCTGGGTGGCCTGCGAAATCGCGTCGTGAATCTGCTCGGCGGTCAACAGCTTGACGAAGTGGCGGGCGAAGTACGGCGTGTAACTCTCCTTCCATTCGCCGTCGAAGCGCGAAGAGAGCTGAAATGCGCTCGACCGCGCGATCGTTCGCATCAAGTGTTTCAGACTGAAGCGATGTGTCGCGAAATCTCGCGCCAGCGCATCGAGCAGCTCGGTATTCGTCGGCTGGCACGTCCACGGCGCGGGCAGCGTGGCCTTCGGGTCTTGCCTCGCCAGATCAAACGAATCCACCGGATCAACGATGCCGAGGCCGAAGAATTGTTTCCAGATCAGATTAACCGTGGCGCGCGCGAACTGCGGGTCGGTCGTCAGCATCCGCGCGAACTGCGGGCGCAGCGGTTTGCCCAGATCGGCCTTTTCGCCCGTCAACATGAAGGTCGGATGAATCTCGCCGCCTTCGCGCTGCAATCGAACCTGACTCCAGCCCTTCGTGTCGTAACCGGTTCCTTCTTCCGTGACCGTGTAGCGATCCTGGTAAGTGACCACGCGGACGCGCGTCTTGCCGAAGAAGGCGGCCATCGCCCAGAAGTCGCGCCGCTTCTTCGCGACAAGGTCGAGGCTGACCTTTTCGAGAAAGCCCTTGCCGCCGTGGCAGGAGATGCACTGGTAGTTGACGCCGAGGAAGATGCGCGCCGAATTGACGATGATCTCGTCGGCCGTGTCTTCGTAATTGTCGTCGTACATCGTGAGGCCGGTGATGTGCGAACGCGTCAGGAAGCCCGAGGCCGCGGCGTCCGGCATCCAGTTGGTGTTGGGCGCGGAAACCGTCAGCATCTCGGTCACGAACCGGTCGTAGGGTTTGTCCTCTTTGAACGACTGCCTGATCCACGCGTCGAAATGCTTCAGCGCGGGATTGCCGATGCGGTTGCCGCAGTTTCGCACTAGGTCACCGTACCAGTAACTCCAGTGATCCACCCACGCCGGGCTCTCGATCAATTCGTCAATCAGTTTGTCGCGTTTATTCGGATCATTGTTGCCCGCGAAGGCCTTGAGTTGATCGGGAGTCGGGATGCGCCCGGTCAGGTCCAGGTAGGCGCGGCGGCAGAATTCGTAATCGTTCGAGACCGGCGCGTTTGGAATCCGGTCTTTCGCCATCGCGCCGAACAGATGTTCGTCAATCAGGTTGCGAATGGCGACCTTCCGCTCATTAGCGCCGGTGTGCGGCAATTTCGCGGCGACGCCGCTCGTGAGATCGCTGACCTGCTTGTCGGGGCGCTGCGGCTTGAGCTTTTCGTCCGAGTGTTCACCGGGGAACTTGTTCTTACCGGAAGTCTGTTTCTGCGCCTGAAGCGAATCCGCTCCGAACCAGATCGCGACTGCGATCCAGGTAGCGATGAGCGATGTTTTGATGAACAGGCGATATTGCATCATGATTCTCCCTCTCGGTTTAACGTATGACTTCAGGATCGAAGAACATCCCTGTGGGCTTGCCTTCGCCCGCCACTGTCGTGATGAAGCCTTTCGCGTCGACTTTTCTGACGCGCTGATTGCCTCGGTCGGCAATGAAAACGCTGCCGTCTTTGGCGATGGCGATCTTCTGCGGAGTGTTCAATTCGGCGGCCATGGCCTCTTTTCCGTCGCCACTGAATCCTGTCCGCCCTGATCCGGCAAAGGTTGTGATGGTTCCGCCACGGACGACGCGAATGCGATTATTGCCGCTGTCTGAAATATAGAGGTTGCCCGCCGTGTCGAATTTCACATCCGCCGGCGTAAAGAGCTTGGCCTTCTCCGCCGGGCCGCCGTCGCCCACAAAGCCAGCGCCGCCGAGTCCTTCTCCTCCGCCGAAACCAGACACCGTCTGAATCCTGCCGTCCGTCGTGACGCGCCGGACGCGGCTGTTAGCCGCGTCGCTGATATAGACGCCGCCGTCAGGCCCGACAGTCACGGCCATCGGCAGGTTCAACTGCGCTTCAGTCGCCGGGCCGCCG
>DATCXQ010000550.1:0-4966 GCA_036565725.1 Blastocatellia bacterium | reverse complement strand
CCGCTCCCGGTACCGTAACGGAGCGCTCCTTCCCGTACATCCAATTGAAATCCGCTCTAGGACTTTTTCAGCGCATTGGCGTAGGGTCGAATTTTCCACGCGCCGTCGCCTGGATCATAGACCCGGGTTGGGAAAACCTGCCCAGACAATGCTGGGCGCATTATTTTTTCAAATGTCATAAGGCGGGGCTACGAACTGCATCCGCAAACATTGAGCCGGCGGCGTCAGGGCAATGCCGTTTCATGCCTGCCGACCCGCAAGCTGAGGTCGCTCATAAGCTAATGCGACGCTGTGGAGACTGGCCGCATTTCATGTGGCTATTCGCCACATAAGACGTAGCTTGCTACTCTAAAAACATCAAGAAATCCCCAAAATATTAGCGGTAGATTCAGCCTTTTAATGGAATTTCAATTGAATAGACATTACTGTTTTACTACAGTTCAGCGATGGCGCTTTGCGCGCATTGATGGGAAACACCGCGCTTTCGTTCAGAACACTTCCAGCCTCACATTATTAGATAATCTCTACCCCCCAAAACATTTACCATCGCTGAACTCAGTGTTCCCTCCCTTAGAGCGGTTTGCAAATCAGTGTAGGGGCAGACCTGCGTGTCTGCCCCGGTGGTTGCCTGTGCACTCAATCCGGGGCGGACACGCAGGTCCGCCCCTACAGTACACGCAATTGCAAACCGCTCTAAAAGGACAGACGCCAGCCATGTGATTAGCGTTTATGGCCGTTGATGTTTTTGTTGCCCTGCTATCAGGCGTTGCCTTACAGAAAGGAACGGTTGATTTATCACTCGACTACGAAGATAGAGATTGGGGGATATGGTTGCGCCACATATTGGAGAAATTGCCTGATGCGCGCCTTCGATTGGTCCACGAAGGAAACTTACCTCCAATAAGCGCAGCGCAGTACTGCGCGCGTAATCAAATGGCTGTTTCATCAATCAGCCGCTTGCTCACGCGCGCGATACTGTATCAGTGTTCCACATGCGGAACCCGCCCCGGAATGCGGTAAGGTTATGGCTCTGTCGAACTCCCGGTGGCAGCTCATTGAGTTTCTTTGCGTTCCCTCCGCCGATCACAACGCTATCCGCCAGGAACGCCTTCATAAGCGCAGACGCCACCTCCGTCACGGCGCGCCGCCACGCGGTTTTCCCTAATCGCTTCAGGCCCTGACGTCCCAACGCTTCCCCTAGCGTCTCCCCGCGCTTATAAGGGAACTGGCCAAGCTCCAAGGTAAGGATGACCTCCTCAGTGATCAGAGCAGAGCCGACGCCAGTGCCAAAACCTAGGAAGAGCATCCTGCCTCCTTCATAGCTTCCCAGCGCCTGCATCGCCGCGTCGTTCATGATTCGCACAGGCAGGCCGAAGGCGGAAGAGAAATCGAAACCGACCCAGCCGGGGTCAAGATTGCCAGGCTCTGAACTCGGCCCTTGATTTCCTACCAATCCCGGATAACCGATCGAGACGGCGTCATAGTCCCATCCCTCGGCGAGCTCTTGAACTATTTCCACCATTTTCGAGGGCGTCAGATTTTTTCCGGACCGGCGCTTTCGCGGCTCAGTCTGTCCGCTGGCCAGGACTTTTATGCTCGATCCGCCTATGTCGACAGTTAAGACAGGAACAGAGGATATTGCAGGGGAAGGTCGCTTGACCTTGATCGGGAACGTGGCGATGGTAGAAGGCGTCTTCATAAGATGGTTTATTCGCCACGGTGGCTGCGCAATTCTTCGATGTCGCGCCACAAGCGCATGGTTTGTGACGGCTTCTGGTCCACGGTCGGCGCGACCATCTTCGACAACCGCTCCTGGGGGGTGAACGACGAGAACAACGGTGGACGACCTGGCTTCCAGCGGCCGCGTCACTCTCGAAGAGTGGCGCGGCGGCGGGTCGATGACGAAACTGCGTGAAATGATCGCGTCGCTGCCGCGCGATCAGGGTTGAGGTTTCAGCACGACCTTTACGCATTCGTCCTGCTTATTCAGAAAGAGGTCATAACCTTTGGGCGCTTCGTCGAGCCGCATGTGGTGCGTGACGACGAAGCTGGGATCGATATCCCCGTTCTCGATCCTTTCGAGCAACGGTCGGAAGTAGTGTTGGACGTGCGTCTGCCCGGTTTTGATCGTCAACGCCTTGTTCATGAGCGCGCCGACGGGGATCTTGTCGTCGAATCCCCCGTAGACGCCGGGTACCGAGACCACGCCGCCGTTGCGGCAGGCAAGGATCGCCTCGCGCAGGGCGATCGGACGGTCTGATTCCAGCATCACCGCCTGCTTCGCGCGGTCGTAGAGATACTTGGCTCCATGCCCGTGCGCTTCCAGTCCGACGGCGTCTATGCAGGAGTCCGGCCCTCGGCCGCCGGTCATCTCCATCAGCGCGTCGTAGACATCGGCCTCCTCGTAATTGATCGTCTCGGCCCCGCCGGCCTCGGCCATGCGCAATCGCTCGGGGAAGCGGTCGATGGCGATGACGCGCTCGGCCCCCAGCAGTAAGGCGCTGCGGATGGCGAATTGGCCGACGGGGCCGCAGCCCCACACGGCAACGGTGTCGCCTGGCTTGATGTCGCAGTTTTCAGCGGCCATGTATCCCGTCGGAAAGATGTCGGAAAGGAACAGGACCTGTTCGTCCGTAAACCCGTTCTCGATCTTGAACGCGCCCACGTCGGCGAAGGGCACGCGCGCGTATTCGGCCTGACCGCCGGCGAAGCCGCCGGTCAGGTGCGAGTATCCGAAGATTCCCGCCGGCGAGTGGCCGAACATCTTCTCGGCCAGCCAGGCGTTTGGGTTCGAGTTCTCGCAGAGCGAATACATCTCCCTCTCGCAGAAGAAGCAGGCGCCGCAGGCAATCGGAAAGCCGACCACCACGCGATCACCGACCTTCAACTTCTTGACTTCAGGCCCGACCTCGACGACTTCTCCCATGAACTCGTGGCCAATGATGTCGCCCCTTTCCATCGTAGGAATATAGCCGTTGTAGAGGTGCAGGTCGGAGCCGCAGATAGCCGTTGAAGTGATCTTTACAATCGCGTCCCGCTTGTTAATGATCTTCGGATCGGGCACATCGACTACCCGGACGTCTTGTTTGCCGTACCAACAATTAGCTCTCATCGCATCCTTTCTGTAAGAATCAATCACGGAGAGAGTCGAGGATTGAGGATTGAAGATCGAGGATCGCTATTAGTGCGATGATGCGATCTTCGATCCTCGATCCTCAATCCTCAATCCTCAATCCTCAATCCTCAATTCTCGAATTCACGCGCCCTGGTCGTACCGCCACGACGTACTGCTGGAGCGCCCGGCGGGCTGCCCTTCGGTCGTGATGACCTCGCCGGCCTCCATAATCTGCTTGAAGCGGCGCAAGTCGTCCTTGATCTGGCGCTCAGGGTCTTTGCCTAAGAATTTGGCCACAGTCGCGCCGACCACGCCGGCTGGCGGGCGGTACCGCATCTCCACTTTGACTATTGAGCCGCGCCCGCCCGGCGCGCGTTCGAACCGCACAGACCCAACGGAGTCCACGTCCGAGCCTTCGAGTGAGCGCCATGCGATCAACTCGTTCGGGCGATCTTCGGTTATCTCGGCGTCCCATTCGACCGTCGTTCCGGCGGGCGCTTTCGCCACCCAATGCGAACGTCCGCCTTCTGTCTCCCGGGCCGATTCAATGTGTTTCATGAAACGCGGCAGATTCTGAAAGTCGCGCCAGAAGCGGTAGAGTTCTTCGGGTGAACGGTTGATCGTCACTGACTGCGCCACGCGAACGGCGCCGTCGCCCCTCGCGCCGTCGCGCCGGCTGAGCCGCTGAGAGCAGATCGCGTCCAGAGCCGTCACTCCGGCCACCGCGGCGGTCGCCATCGCGAGTTTGTTTCGGTTCGACCTCCTCAATTTGAAGGCCGCGCCTAACAGCGCCAGGTCAATCGCATCGCCGCCGACTCGCGACCACATCCAGTTCGCGTTGGGCTGCCGCCCGGCGAGGATGCCAATGCCGCTTGTGATCTCGCGCGCGCCCAGCATCCTAAGTAAGCCGCTGTAATCGCCGCGGATGCCGATCAGTTTCGCCAAACTTCTCGGCGCTACGATCTCCGCCACCCCGAGGCCGATGCTGAACCATCCCAAGCCGCGCGCGATTTTCTCCTCGTTCAATCTCTTCGATCCGTTCCGGAGCAATTCCTCGTCCCCTCTCTTCGCCCCGTTCCGGCGCAATTCCTCCTCGGTCCGGCCTGCCGCCGACTCCGCGGTCCGCTTCATCTGTGTCTTCGCCATTTTTTCTTCTCCAAATTGAGTAGGGCAAACTGGCAGTTTGCCTGGTTTTCCCGAAAGGCCGCATTGAAGGAGTCGAGGCAAACTGCCAGTTTGCCCTACACAAGCGCCGCGATTTTCATTCTTTCGTGGCGTCGCGGCGCGACATGTCGAACTCCTGCGGAAAACATAAGCTTCAATCACGGTCGAGTTTCGGTAAGACCTCGTTTTCGAAAAATCGGAAGAAACCCTCCTGATCCGGTCCGACCTGATGTAACCAGACGTGATCGTAGCCGGCCTCGACGTATTGATTGATCTTGGCAAGGTATCGTTCTCGATCGGGGCCGCAGACGATCTCTTTGGCCACGTCTTCTTCTTTCACCAATTTCGCCGCTTGTTCAAAATGGGCTGGGACGGGAAGAACCTGCGACAATTCGCCCGTTAATGCTGCCGTGGGCCAATATTCATGCGCTGTGCGGCGAGCCTCGCTCTCTTCTTTCGCCCAGCAAACGGTAACCTCCGCATAACAGGGCATCCCCTTCCCGCCGGCTTTTTCGAATTCCCGCTTCAGTTCTTTATTCGGCGAAGTGGCTACCAATCCGTTACCGATGCGGCCGGCCAGTTCCGCCGCTTTTGACCCGCCCGCCGCGACAATGATCGGCGGCGGTTCGTCAGGCAGCGTATAAATCCGCGCGTTCTCGACCGTGTAGTAATCGCCATAATGGCTTT
>DATCXQ010000549.1:0-11847 GCA_036565725.1 Blastocatellia bacterium | reverse complement strand
GTAATATCTCTCCTCGTCTCATTGTCTCCCGCTCTCCCACTCCCCATTCCCCACTCCCCACTCCCGCTCATTTAAACGGGATCGGATTGACCACTGCGTCCGGTCTGACTTTCTGGATGCCTTCGGCGACGACTCGTTCACCCGGCTTCAGTCCGTCTTCAATAATCCACATCGCGCCAATGCGGTCGCCGACCTTGATTGGCCGAATGCTCACTTTGTTATCACTGCCCACGACGGCGACTCGGTGGCCGCCTTGCAGTTCTGAGACGGATCGTTGCGGAACAAGTAGCGCCCCCGCTTTCATGTTGGTTACCGCTCGGACCCGGCCATACTGACCAGGGCGAAGGATGTTTCCCGGGTTCGGGAAGACGCCGGCCAGCCTGATCGCGCCTGTTTTTTGATCGACCTGCCTGTCCGCGACGAAGAATCTCCCTTTCTGCGAATAAGTCGTTCCATCAGCCAACACCAGCTCCAGTTCGAGTTTCTTGCCGGCCAGATCCCAGGCGCCAAGCGTCGGATGGCGTCTGGTGTGGTTGAGATATTCTTGCTCGCTCAGGGTGAAATAGACCTTGATCGGATCGACTGTCGAAACCGTAGTCAGAGCGCCACTGGTAGGGTTGATCAGGTTGCCGATCTGCGCCTGGGCGATGCCGGCAATGCCGTCGATGGGAGAAGTGATCCTGGTGAATCCCAGATCGAGTTCGGCCTTGGCAACCGCAGCTCTGGACGCTTCAACCGCAGCCCTGGCCGCCACGATAGCAGCCTTTGCCGTTTCAACTCCCGCCCTGGCGGCCTCGACTTGAGCATTTGCGGCAAGATTGGCCTGGACGGCATTATCGAATTCCTGGTCGGTGATGGCCTTCTGCTTTGCGAGCGGTGTGTAGCGATCGACGTCGAGCTGAGTCTTGCCCTGATTCGCCTCGGCCTGCATGAGTTGAGCGCTGGCTTGTGATAGCTGCCCGTTGGCCTGTGTTACTTGCCCTTCGGCCTTTGCGAGTTCGCCTTTGGCCTGATCCAGCGCAGCCTGAAACGGCCTGGGATCAATCTCAAACAACAACTGCCCTTTCTTGACAAAGGAACCTTCCGTATAACGCTGCGTTCGCAGGTAACCAGGCGCCTGCGCCCTGATCTCCGCGTTTACCATCCCGTCGAGTGTGCCGATCCACTCACTGTGGATCGGCACACTCTGCTGTTCGACCTCCGCCACTTCGACGCCTGGGAGAGGCGGCGACGACGGCGCGGAATCTTTCCCCCTAGATCCGCCGACGGCGACCAGCAAAGCGATTACTATCACACAGAACGTCGCCCCGATGACGAGCTTGTGTTTCAACAATAAATGTCTATTCAGCGCCAAGGTCGCATTCTCCTTTTTTAGCGTTTCCGGCATTTCTTGGAGCATTCAAGCCGCGGACGCTCAATCGAACGTCTGGCAATCGGCATATCCTTATTTGTGACTTGAAAAATGCGCGAGTGGAGGAGAGGGGGCTGCTCCTACACTCGCTATGGCAGACAAAATCCTACGGCCGCTTCGGGCTCACGGCGTAGAGACGATGTCTACAATTGCAGGCCCCTCTCCTCGCTTTGCCAGATCGCGCTCGACTGAGCGCTCAATGCGGGACTTCAATAATTTGTGTCCTTGGGTCTCACCTGACTCCCAAATCTGAGAAAGGAAATAGGTCTCCCCATAACGATTGAAGATCAGTTTCGCGGTCTGTGTCGACTCATTCGCCTGAACGGGAACCGTTACGATATGGGTCGCCTCCCCGCCATCCTCGCTGTTGAGTCGAAGCATGATCTTCTCTGGATTTACGCGCGTGACGCTGTAGACGCCAGCGGGAAAAGTTTTGTCATTGACCGAGAAGTCGAAGGGAATCTTCGCATTCCTGATCAGCGTTCTGCCTTGCGCATAAACGTAGATTGCTGAGAGTGGGATTAGAAGACTCGACAATACCAAAGCCTTGATGGCTTGCTTTTTCAAAATAAGACCTCCTTCTGGTCTGCTTGATGGTGGCCTCGTATCTGACGGCCATCCGGAGTTGTTAAAACGGTTGTTCACTTCGCACACTTTCAGTGCAAGCGCCTTGCCATATCGCGCCGCGGGGCTCTCTCACCCCTCAAGTCCTTGATCCGCTGTCATGTAAGAGTTTCACTAGGCGACTAGCGCGGTGGCCGTGAGGACGGAGGACCCGAGGATTCGCGGCGACATATCGCATCGGATGCGATATGTCGCCGCGAATAACATTCATACGGCATGACGCGGCGCGCCTGATGGCTGCCACATTCCCTTTAATGCGATATGATTTGGGGAGTTTCGGCGGCTGGAATTGAAGTGTGATAAGCCGCCTGCGCTAAAAGCGGAGGGCAGTCTTTACTAGGCAGTTTGAGTGTTTATAGGACTGGAACCGATTGATGTGAGGATCAGAGAATACAAAACCGACTGAAGGGGCCCAATCAGGCGCTGCCGGTTTCCTCCGCCAGCTCGACGACCTTTCGTACGAACAGATCAAGCCCCTCCAATGATATTCCCCGCCCTTTCAAGCGACACAGCACCGACGCGCTCTCGCTGTCGAGAAAGGTGATGTCGGCGAGATCAACGCTGATGCAGGGGTCGGCCTGCGCGCATAATTCGTTGCATATGCCTTCTAACAGTTCTGCATCCGCCAGGGTTAGAGTGCCTTCGACTTTGAGTCTTCGTGTCGCCCCTGCTGGATCTCCAACATGTGTAATGCGCGTCGGCATGACTATTCGTCTCCTGAATTCAACCTCAGCGTGAAAATCTTATACCGAGCTTCTTCATACGGCTCCTCAAGGTGGAGACAGGCAAGCCGAGAATCTCCGCCGCGCCTCCGGCGCCTCCGATCTGGCCTCCGGTGCGCCGCAATACTTCCTCGATGTGTGTCCGCTCCATCTCCTCCATCGAAACGAGCCGGACGGGATGCGTAATCTTGTCACTGACATTAGCGACGGTCTCAGCTTTTAGTTCGGCGAGAGGGATTTGAAGGCGCGTACCGCGCGTGACGATCACTGCGCGCTCGACGAAATTTTCCAGTTCGCGTACGTTGCCAGCCCACGTATGCCGCTGCAGCGCGTTCATCGCCTCTTCAGGAATACTCTCGATACGCTTGTTCAGGCGGCGGGCGTGGTGCTGTACGAAGTAGGCGACCAGCAGCGGGATGTCTTCGGGGCGCTCACGCAATGGCGGGATGCGGACTGGGAAGACGTTGAGGCGATAGTAGAGGTCGGCGCGGAATTGATTGTCTGCGACCATCTGCGCGAGGTCGCGGTTCGTCGCGGCGATCAAGCGCACGTCCGTCCGCACGGTGCGCGAGCTGCCCAATCGCTCGAATTCTTGCTCCTGGAGCACCCGCAGAAGCTTGGGTTGTAACTCAAGTGGAATGTCGCCGACCTCATCAAGGAAGAGAGTACCCTTGTGCGCGACCTCGAAGCGTCCGATGCGCCGCTCGATGGCTCCCGTGAAAGCGCCCTTCTCGTGGCCGAACAATTCGCTCTCCAGCAGGCCGCTCGGAATCGCGGCGCAGTTAAGTTTCACCAGCGTACGCTCACGGCGGGCGCTCAGGTTGTGAATGGCGCGGGCGATCAGTTCCTTACCGGTGCCCGTCTCGCCCTGAATGAGGACGACCGAATCGGTCGGGGCGACGGTTTCAACCGCCTTCAGAGTTCGTTTCAGAGTCTCACTGTGACCGACGATCTCTGCGAAACTGTATTCGGTGCGGACCTCTTCTTCCAGGTAGAGTTTCTCCTTAGCCAGTTTGTCTTTCAGTTCGCTGATCTCCCTGTATGCCTGCGCGTTCTCCACGGCGATCGCGATCTGCTTGACGACCTCGCTGAGCAGCTCGATGTCCTTCGGGCCGAACGTCTCCTCCCCGCATCGCGCCACGGTGAGCGCGCCCAACGCGCGGTCATGAGACAGGAGCGGAACGGAGCAGAAGGCTTTCACTCCTTCGGCAAGAGCGTATTGCGCGCAGGGCGATTCTGCGGCCATGGCTTTCAGATCTTCCTCGCCGAACACCGCAGGCTTCCGTGTAGAGACCGCGACGGCGGCGGGTGATTTCATACAGCCGTCTGACTCGATTCGCCCTTCTTCGATGAAGGACTCGTTCCTCGCAAAATGCAGCACGTGTACTCGGAACCAGCCGGTCTCCTGATCGCATAGGACCAGGCCCGAGGAGTCATGCTGGATGACTTTTCGCAGGCAAGCGCTGACGGCGGTGAAAAGTTCATCCAGGTCCAAATGGGAGACTACCGCGTTGTTCACCTCCAGCAGGAGCCGCATTCGGTCCCGTTCGTGCGTCAACTGCTCCTGGGCGGATCGAGCGCTCTCGTCGTGCAAAACGTTGTCCACGGCGACAGCGACCTGTCTCGCCACCTGCCGCATGAAGTTGATCTCCGGTTCTTGATAAATTCTCCGCCGCAAGCTCCCGAATGACATAGCGCCCAGCCGGCGTAGCGCCGAGGTAAGAGGAACCGTGCAGTAAGATTGAATCGCGTTCTCGCGCAACTGTGACATCAGTTTAGGAAAACGGGTCTCCGCCGCCACATCCTCAACCATAAAGGGTTGCTGGGTTTTCCATACCAGCCCTGCCGAAGTTTCATCAACGGGCAATTCCATGCCCGGTCTGATCGTGCTGGATTCCGGCGCCACCAGGAAATGCAGGCGCATGGCCTCGCGCTCTGGATCATGCAAAAGAAGGTTGATGTAATCGAAGGGGACAATGCCGGGGAGTCGCTGGCCGAGATCACGAAACATCTCACCCAGGTCTCGGTGTGACGCAATGGATTCAGATATCTCAAGCAGAAGACCCAATCGGTCGCGTTCACGGGACAGTTGCTGTTGCGCGGCCAGCGCGCGCTCATAGTTGAGCGCATTGTCCACCGCCACCGCCACCTGATTGGCGACCAGACGCGGAAAATCAACTTCCCGACTGTCATAGGCGCCCGGTTGCTTGCATCCGAAACCGAGGGAGCCGAGACGACGCCCCGCTGTTGTCAACGGCAAAACGCAAAGGCTGTTCATTCCGAGCCGCTGCGCCCATTGGTAATAATCAGGCCAGTGTTCCGCCTGGCTCGTAATAGAAGTGACCACGGGCCGCTGGTTCTGCCAGACCCACATAGCTAGATCTTGAACGGGAAGAGGCGCCGCGGATGTGGCCGGGTCCGTAGCTTCTATGACGTGTAAATGCAATGAATCGCCGGCGCCATCATGCAAGTTGAGCCACAGGTAATCGAAGCGTGCGACCCGATGGAGCAGACCGGCCAAATCCTTAAACAGAGCGGACAATTCCCTGTTGAAGACGATTGCTTCCGAAACCTCCAGTAGAGTCCGGTATTGTTGGGATGAGGGTTGTGTCTCTACTTTTCGCGCAGATTCATACATCACAAGATACTCCGAGGGAAGACTCGCGCCGAATTCCAGTAGTGTTTAGTTCGTTCCATTCACAGGACTCAGTTTCGAACTTTAACCCAGACTTGTGCGCGGGCTCGAATACGGCCAAACAATCATCCCCTCTCGCCGCGCCACACAAAGTTCTCATACGTCCGATTGCCATCAATGTCTCTACTTTTTTCCTATTCGGCCCTTCGTGAAATGGGGTAACGGGAAAGTGGTTCCGTTGGGCCCCTCGATGAAACCGTCCACCGACACTTGCAGGGCTGCAATTATTTTTCTCATCTAGTTTCAGCTCCTTTCGCTTTGCGATGTCTGTAACTTTTGCAAATCATCTCAAGGCCACAAAAACGTTTGTTTCCTATTTTATTTATGGACCTCCATTAGTGAGTCGAACGGCGAGCGCCACAATCGACACTCCGCCAAAAAATATTTATACCCCTTTCACTACCACGCCATTGGTTGACGCGAGCTAAAGAACCCGCCACTCGGCCCGTCCGCCGGAAGCGTCGCCAGCCAGACCGGAGTGTCGGCGCCTTCCTCCGGCGTCAGAGGCGCGGCGGCCGTGCCCATGTCGGTCTGCACCCACCCCGGATCCGCCGAGTTGACCTTCACGTTGGAGCCACGCAACTCTTTGGCAAACAGCGCTGTCAGGGCATTCAACGCGACCTTGGAAGACGAATAAGCGAAGCTGATAAAGCCGGCATAGTCCGAGCCCGGATCGCCAATATCCGCTAGCGACCCGAGCTGGCTTGACACGTTCACGATGCGCCCCGCCTCGCTGCGTCGAATCAAAGGCAACAACGCCTTCGAGACCGCAAAGACCCCAAAGAAGTTCGTCTCGAAAGTCTGTCTCAACACCCCGATGTCCAGATCGCTCAGAGGCGTGCCCTCATCCAGCAAGACGCCCGCGTTATTGACCAGAATGTCAAGCCTGCGAAACCGCTCCTCGAAAAACCGCGGCAGCGGTTCGATGGTTGAGGCGTCGGTGACGTCCAGTCTCACGTGATGCGCGTCAAGCCCTTCGTCACGGAGCCTGGCCGCGGCCTCCGCGCCTCGCGTTTCGTCGCGCGCGCCGATCACGACCGTGATCCCCCGCTTGGCCAATTGCCGGCTGATTTCAAACCCGATGCCCTTGTTAGCGCCGGTTATCAGCGCCACGCTGCTCCCGCTCGATCGATTAGTCATAATTCCCCTCCACTCGTATGTTTTGAATAAGTCCTGACAATGAAGTCTGTCTACGTCATTCCGCCGCGGCCGAGGTCAATCTCAACCCGACGATTCCGCTGATAATCAGTCCGATGCAGACAAGCCTGCCCACATCGCGCGGCTCGTTGAAGAGCCACATGCCCAGGGTCGCCGTGCCGACCGCCCCAATCCCGGTCCACATCGCGTAGGCGGCGCCGACAGGCAATGACTTCATCGATTGCGATAGAGTGACCACGCTGGCGACAGCGGCGGCCACAGTAACGACGCTGGGCGCGAGCCGCGTAAAGCCTTGAGCGTGCTTCAGGGCGAGCGCGAATATGATCTCGAAAATGCCGGCTATAAATAGAAACATCCATGCCATGGTCGTACCTCTTCTCGTAAATCGTAGTCATTCCTCTAGCTTCAGCTTATAGCTGGCTCATTCCGCCGTCGGCGACGATCTCCGTCCCCAGCAGGAAAGAAGAGTCCGAACTGGCGAGGAAAA
The DNA here is from genome assembly GCA_036565725.1 of Blastocatellia bacterium. GTDB lineage: Bacteria > Acidobacteriota > Blastocatellia > RBC074 > RBC074 > JAJVID01. Next base: position 4,750 of record DATCXQ010000549.1, on the reverse strand, counting down.
GCGCCGTCTTCGCGATCTCTTCGGGCCGCCCGAATCGCTTCATCGGCACTCGCTCCTGAAGTTTCTTCGCCGTCTCCTCGATCGCCTCCGGCGGCAGCCCGAGCCGCTCAAAGATCGGAGTGGTGACAGGGCCTGGGCTGAGCGCATTAACGCGGATGCCACGGCCTATGAGTTCAGCCGAGAGGGTTCGAGCCAGCGTGATGAGCGCCGCCTTGCTCGCCGCGAGCACGCTCGAAGCCGGCATCCCGATGTGGGCGTTGATTGATGAGTTGAGAATGATCGACGCGTTGTCGCTGAGCAGCGGTAGCGCCTTCTGGATTGTGAAGTACGCGCCCTTGAAATTAATGTTCATGACCGAGTCGAACATTTCTTCGGTCATGGCTTCGAGGGGCGCCAATTTAACTATCCCTGCGTTGACGAAAAGCACGTCAATACGCCCGAACTTTTCCTTTATTACAGCGAAAAGCTTATCTATCTCGGAAAGACTGGAGGCGTCGGCGCGCACGGCCAAGACGTCGTCGCCGAGCTCCTGCGCCGCCTCGTCGAGCGTCTGCTGGTCTCGCCCGGTGATGACTACACGCGCGCCCTGTTCCTTGAACTCTTTTGCCGTGGCCCGCCCGATGCCGGAATTTCCGCCCGTAATGACGGCCACTTTGCCTTCCAACTTGCCCATCGAAATTCTCCTCCCTCGACTGTTTTCTCCGCCTCGTCGCCCTCGGCGCTTACACGGCCGAGGACTATGTCCATTTCTGGAACGCTTGTTCCAGAACAGGTCAAAAATTTTAGTCAAGCGCCGAGAGCGTGACTTTCACGACGTCTTCCAGCGTCTTTCGGTCCTGCGTCGCCTTCGCCATGAGTTGAAGACCTTGCAAGCTGCTGTAGAGGAATCGCGCGAAGGCGCGGAGGTCTTTTCCTTTCTTGATCTCTCCATTTTTCCTTCCGCGCAGTAGCGTCCGGTACAAAGACTCTTCGACGGCGGCCATATCGCCGCACACCTTAGCCGCGGTCTGCGGGCAGCGGCCTGCCAGCTCCGACATCGCATTGCCTACAAAGCATCCGCGCCGCGGGGGGCCGCAGAGCGATTCTTCGACGACGCCCTGGAATAACCGCCGCAACCTCTTCTTCACCGAACCCGGCATCTCCAACAACTCAAACATTTTCCTGCCCTCTACTTCGCGGTAGCGGTCAATGGCCTGGAGATAAAGCGTGTGTTTGTCGCCAAAAGTGTCATATAGACTCTGGCGGTTGATCCCCATGTGTTTGACTAAAGTATTAATAGACGCCGCTTCATAGCCGTGCGACCAGAAAACCTCCATCGCCTTCTGCAGAGCCTCGTCTCGGTTGAATTCTTTGTTACGCGCCATCGAACTGTCTTGACCTCAGGGAGGCTTATACTCTTTCTGGAACGCTCGGTCAAGAATGTATTATACCCTTGCGCGTGAGGACCGCCGCGTTCCCCGTTCGTTCCTTCTCTTTACAGGCGCCGGTGTTAGGAATCACGATCTCCGAAGCTACAAACAGAAGCCAGCGCTAACAATTACGCGGTCGATAAACTGTTCGCGCTTCCCTCCCCTGTAAGCTAACTTACATTTGGTTATTGACAAACCCCGCATGGATGATGAAGATAAACAACGAACCAGCTAAAAGGTCAGCTATGGAGTATCGCGGCGTCATAGAAAATCATAAACCCCAAGACCCTTCTCCTTCCCTTTTAGTCGCCGGTATCCAAGGCAAGAAACACCAAGCGCTAACTCATGCCGTCTTCCATCGGCTACTCAACTGGTTTAATGAAGAGAATAGTGATCAAGATTCTGGCGCCCAAAAGTACGAGGAGATACGGCAGAAACTCATTTCATACTTCGACCACAGGGGTTGCAGGTTTCCGGAGGATCTCGCTGATGAAACCTTGAACCGGATGGCGCAGAAGCTGGGTGAAAAGGGATCGATAACTAACGTAACGCCAGCCCAGTTTTGTTATATCAAAGCCAGGCAGGTCCTTCATGAGTATTGGCGTAGACCCGAGCAAAATGAGATAGCGATGGAGGACCTGTGGGTTAATGACCAGCCAGATCAGCGTACATTCCTCGCAACCAATCCAAATAACGAGCAGGACGAGCAAGAAAAATGGATGGAATGCCTGGAAGATTGCCTCCAAAAGTTGATGCCCCAAGACCATGAGATGATCATCAAGTACTATTATGGGGAGGAGCGAGTCAAGATCGAGAACCGCCAAAAATTGGCGGAGGAGTTAGGGATCTCGAGTAAGACACTTGTTGTGCGCGCCCTTGATAAAGCGATCAAACGATTTCAGTTAAATAGCCAATGTAGCCTTAAGCGAGCGCTGGTTGGCGCGGTCCGCTGATAACCCGGTCGTTGGGCGTCTGCTTAGGCGCCCACTCGCTGGATGGGCGCTTGAAATAATGAAGGTAGTGACATGAAGCAAGAACAGATAGTGACGACTCGGTTCCCGATTGAGTCGGATCTCGGAACTGACAAGATCAAGCGACTCTCGGATTTGATCAACGATGTCTATGACGACGCTGAATCGGGCATGTGGAAGCGAAATGGCGTTCGGACCAATCCCGCTGAGGTGGAGCGCCTTCTTCGCGCTCAAGCGCTGATCCTGGCCGAGATCGACGGCGCGCTCGGTGGGTCGGTGAGAGTTAACCTCATGCGTGATGGAGTCGGAGAGTTCGGCATGCTCGTCGCCGACCGAAAATACCGCGGCAAAGGCATCGGATCGGCATTGGTCAAGCACGCTGAGAAGTGGGCCCGCGAGCGCGAATGTCACACAATGCGCCTTGAGCTACTCACTCCCCGCCATTGGACACATCCGAGCAAGGATTTTCTGAGGCAGTGGTACGCCAAGATTGGGTATGCGCCCCAAACTACCGAACCGTTAGAATCAATGTACCCGGAGTTAGTGCCCGAACTGGCAACGGAGTGCGATTTCACTGTGTGGCACAAGTCTTTGGTCTGATCAAGACGTCCGCCATGCAGCCGCACAACAAAGCGCTCCAGCGGACGCTCACTCGCTGCGCTCGCGAGCGCCGCTTAGCGCCAGGCCTTTAGGCCCCCATCGCGCTCACAGTTACAAATTGAGAGAGGTGATGGGATTAATGATCGAAGAACTACAGATCGGCTATGACCGTGTGGCTGCGATACTCCCCATTCCCCACTCCACACTCTCATACCACGATGAAAGATTCGCGATGAACTATCAATACCTCACGCTCCCACAGATCTACGATGAAGCCGAAGTCATCGCCAGCGACGCAAAGGCTCACTTCGGCCATTTGAACTCGAGGCAACTCAATTGGAAGCCCGCCGCCGATTCGTGGAGCGTCGCGCAATGCCTAGACCATCTGATCTCGATCAACAGCGAGTACTATCCGACCTTCAACCGCATACTGAATGGCGAACACAGGCGCGCGCTAATGCATCGCCTGCCGTTTCTGCCTGCGATGTTTGGCCGTATGATGGTCAATGCGCTTTCGCCGAAATCTCAGCGGAGGTTCAAAGCGCCAGGCTCGGCGCAGCCCTCCTCAAGCTCAATTGACCCGCAAATTGTCGATCGCTTCATCACGCATCAGCGCCAGATGCTGGCGAAGATGAGGTCGCTGGAAGACAGAGACCCGGCGGGGATAATCATCACGTCGCCTTTCGCTAGCGTGATGGTTTACAACCTGCTCGACGCGTTTCGGCTCATAGTGGCTCACGAGCGCCGCCACTTCGCCCAGGCTCAGCGGGTGATGGAAGCGGACGGATTTCCCAGGTAACGCGAACAAAAAAAATCTTGCCAAGTAATATGAAAAGTTCACTGAGGAGCAAATTATGAGTGTAGCCAAAATCCGCGGCGTCGCCATCGCTTACGAAGAGAACGGTCAAGGAACCCCTTTAGTCTTCGTCCACGGGCACCCATTTAATCGCTCGATGTGGCGCGAACAGCTTCGCGTCTTCAGCCCGAATTATCGCGTCATCACGCCCGACCTGCGCGGCTATGGGGATAGTACGGTCGTCCCCGGCAAGACCCCCCTGGAAGACTTTGCGCGCGACATCGAACATTTACTCGAAGAATTGAACGCCGCCGACATCGTCTTGTGCGGGCTCTCGATGGGCGGGCAAATTGCGCTCGAGTTTTACCACTTGTTCCCGAAGCGTGTGCGCGCTCTGATTCTCGCCGACACGTTCGCGCAACTCGACACCGATGAGGGGAGGCAGGCGCGTTACGACATCGCGGAGCGTCTCATGAACGAAGGTATGCATAAGTACGCCGGCGAAGCGCTCCCTAAGATGATTGCGCCGAGAACCATCGAAGAGCAGCCGGAGGTCGCCGCGCACGTGCTCTCGATGATGCGCGCAACGTCTCCGGAGGGCGCAGCCGCCGCGTTGCGCGGGCGGGCTGAGCGCCGGGATTACACGCCACTGTTGTCGGAGATCGCCGTACCGACGCTCATTATTGTAGGCAGTGACGACGAGTTTACCCCGGTAAGGGATGCGGAGTTCATGCGCCAAAGAATTCCGAACTCCAGGATGGCAGTGATTAACAGGGCAGGCCACATGCCTAACATGGAGCGGCCCGCTGAGTTTAATCGAATCGTCGAAGAGTTTTTGAGGACCCTCGCACAGAGAGACAGCCAGGCGTGAAGATTCTAAATCAGACCACGTGAGATCGGTACAGTACCGCGCGCGTAAGCAAGCGGCTGACTTATGAGACGGCCGCTTGCTTACGCGCGGTATTGTACCAATC
>DATCXQ010000536.1:0-19509 GCA_036565725.1 Blastocatellia bacterium | reverse complement strand
ACTCCGCCCGCCGGTTTGAAAAAGCCCGTGGCGTTCAACGCCGAATTGCGATGGTACTCCCACAGATTGCCGTGGAATTGATTCGTGCCGCTGCGGAATGAAGCGTTGATGACCGCGCCGCCGCTCCGCCCGAACTCAGCGCTGTAAGTGTTGGTCTGCACATTGAACTCGGCCACCGCGTCGGGCGAGGACTGCACCACCTGACTGGAAAAGCTCTGATTGCTGGTCCCGTAAGCGTTGTTGTCCACGCCGTCGAGCAGAAAGTTGTTGAAGGTGTTACGCAGGCCGTTGACGTTGAACGAGGCCTCGCGGCCGCTGCCGGTGGCGGCGTTCTGATTGGATTCGCGGACGCCCGGCGTCAGCAAGGTGAGGTTGGCCGACGAACGACCGTTGAGCGGCAGGTTGACGATCTGTTCGCGCTGCACCAACTGCCCGCGCCCGCTCGAATCGGTTTCGAGCAGTTGCGCCGCGTCGGTGATCACCACGCTTTCAGTCACCGCGCCGGGCTGCATCGCCAAATCGACGCGCTGGCGGGCGTTGACCGTCACGTTGACGCGCTCGGCGACCGCTGTCGAGAAGCCCTGCTTTTCGGCGCTCACCCGGTAGTTGCCGATCCTGACGTTGGTGAATTGAAAATTGCCGTCGCCGTCCGTCTGCGCTGTTACACTCAGCCCCGTGTCAATGTTCTTCAATGTGACGGTTACGCCAGGCATCGCCGCCCCGCCCGAATCACGAATCGCGCCGAGCACGGTGGCCGAGTCGAATTGCGCAAAAGCTGTGTTCACAGTGGAGACAAACAACAAACACAGGAACGGGAGCAGACGAGCGAATTCCCTCCTGACAATCATTCTCATGCATCTTCTCCTAGGGTAAGGGAGCCTGGAGTTCCAGCCTTTAGGCCGCAAGAGTTCGGCGGCCTAAAGGCCGAACTTCATGCCTTTAGATTAATACCAAGACTTCCGAATAGTGACGTAATGCCAAGAAGCCGTAACGATTTGAAAGTTGTGTCGCTTTGAAAAGCTAAAGATAGCAGGGTTAGCTTAAGTCAAGCCTAGATAAATGTGAAGCTGGACTTAAATCCGGCTTCATAGTTGGCGCAGTTGTAAAATTGTCGCTCGAATCTTTCCCGGCGCCCGCCCGATCCGTCAGGTTTTTGCTTTTGGCGCCGAAAGGGTCGTATATTTACGCGCGAGTCGTCGTGAGCGGTCGAAGTCACAACGCGAGAGTCTTATGTGCGCGCGCGTACTTTACCTGCGGTATAGAATGCCTTCGCCTACTTCGGCGGCGTCGTTTTATCAGGGGCGCCGCCGTTGGCGGGGTCTCGGACTCCAACACTTCATTCAAATAAAACCCAACACAAGGAGCGTCAACAAACATGAATTCTATTTCTCGTAAAATCCTGCTTTTTTGCGTGATAGCGACAGTCTTCTCGCTAGGCGTGGCCGTCGGCCAGAACAAGTTCGGCCAGCCGAAATCAATCCTGCACATCATTACGGTTCAATGGAACGCCGATTCGACCGCCGAGCAGCGGCAAGCGGCGATTAACGGCGTGAAAACCATGGCCTCGCAGATTCCCGGCATAACCAACGTCTGGCTAAATACGCTAAAAGTGCAAGGTAAGGACCCCGGCGCCGTGATCGTGATGGAGTTCAAAGACAAGGCCGCGTTCGACGCCTATACCGCCCACCCGGCGCACAAGAAGTGGGAAGAGATTTACCTCCCCATCCGCGAGTTAAGCCACACCCACGACATCACTAATTAACGAGATTGCGGATTGTGGATTGTAGAATTGAAGAAGGGGAGTAGGGAATGGGGAGCGGGGAGTGGGGATTCGTGAAATAACTTCTTTGACCCCATTCCCCACTCCCTACTCCCCACTCCCCTTCTTCATACGCAATCCGCAATCCGCAATCCGCAATCCGCAATCTATCAAATGTCCAAGCCAGTTTCCGCGCCGGAAATCATTGTCCCCGTCGAAGATAAAAAGAACGCCCTCGCGCGGGTCTTTCATGCGTTCAGCTATCGCGATTTCCGTCTGCTCTGGTTCGGCGCGTTCACTTCAAGTTCCGGCACGTGGCTGCAGGAAGCGGCGCTGACCTGGATCCTCTATTCCCTCACACACAAGGCCCGCTATCCCGCATATCTGGCCTTCCTGAGCGCCGCGCCGATTATTCTCTTCACCTTGATCGGTGGGGTGATCGCCGACCGCATCGATCGACGCCGCATCCTGCTCGCCTCGCAATGGACGCAATTGTGTTGCGCGCTGTCACTGGCTGCGCTCGCTTTGCTGCGGGCGCCGGACATGGTTCTGGTGTGGACTGCGTTATCGCTCTCGTTCCTGACCGGGTGCGCCCAGGCGTTCGGAGGTCCGGCCTATCAGGCGCTGATTCCGATGCTGGTCGAAAAGAAAGACCTGCAGAATGCGATCTCGCTCAACTCGATTCAATTCCACCTGGCGCGCGTCGTCGGCCCGACAGTCGGGAGCATCCCTTTTGCGATCTTTCACGAACAAACTTTCGCCGCCGCCGTCAGTTTCGGAGTCAACGGCGTCTCATTCCTGGCCGTAATCGTCGCGCTAATGTCCCTCAACCTCCGCTTCATCCCTCGCGGCGGGGGCGGCGCCGGCCTGCGCAGCGAGATGCGCGAAGGATTGAGCTTCGTCTGGCGCAACGAGGCGTTGCGCTCGCTGACATTTCTCTCCTTCGCCTCGACCTTTTTCGGAATGCAGTTGACGATTTTCTTTGCCGTCTTCGCCGCCGACGTTTTCCACACCGGCGCGAAGGGCAATTCCACTCTCATCGCGGTTTCCGGCGCGGGCGCCGTGGCCGGCGCGCTGATCGTCGCCAGCTTGAGTAATGTCGCGCGCAAGGGCCGATACGCGATGATTTTTCAAATATGTTTCGGAGTCACAATTATCGGCTTCTGTCTTAATCCTTACGCCTGGCTCGCCTATCCGATCATCTTCGTCGGCAGCATCTTTATGATGTGCGTCTTTGCGATGATCGCGTCGCTGGTGCAGTTGACCGTTAAGGAAGAGATGCGCGGAAGAGTGATGAGCATTTACATGCTGGCTTTTCGCGGCGGCGCGCCGACGGGCGCGCTGGTCACTGGATTCCTGGCCGAACGCATTCCCCTCACGCGCGTGCTGATGGTTGAGGGCGCGATGCTTTCCCTGATCGCCCTAACATTCTTGCTTTCGCCCTCCAAAGTGAAAGATCGCTGATTTTTTTCGGTCGATCCGAACCTTCACGATAGTTCCCGCCTATTCTCCCGTACGCGCAATTGCAATCTGATCCAGGTCTACTTCAAACTTTATCGCTGAAAGCGTCTGACATCATCGGGGGAAAATATGGCGGAGACTACTCATCTCAACGGCGTGCGCAGTGAAGCGCTGAACCGCATGGAGCGGAGCGAGCGCCACTTCAAGCTCGCTTTTTACGGCGCATTCGCATTCGAGGGGCTGTTCTTGGTAGTGTTCATACTGAAAGCCAACCTCAAAGACCCGCTGCACCTCCTGCTCCTGATCTCGACCGTAGCGAGCTATACGATAATCATTTTCGGGTTGGTGGCGTTGGGCGCGCACGTCAGTCGCAACACGCAGACCGTTCTCAGAGCCATCGAACTGATCGAGCGGAAAAACGGCCAAGACACGAAACAATAGTCATTGTACATCTCGCTGTTCGAAAATCTTGACGAAGAAGGTCGAGTCGCCGTCCCGCGACATCTCATCCCGCGACTCCCCGCAAACTTTAACCAACTGGTAATGCTCATCAATCCACCGCCCCAGCGTCGTGAAGTAATCGCGGCCGAAAATGTCCGCCCCGAATTCATGCATCGGGCGGCTGACGATGAGCGCGTAGCGGGCGCCCGACGCCTGCAACCGCGCGATCTCGGCGCGCTCGCCCCGGTCGTCCAGAAAACCGGGGAGGAAGATTTGCAGGCGCAGCGCCATCCGGCGTTCGCCGAGGAACGCCAGATCGCTGCCTTCGGGCAAGACGGCGATGGCGTCATATGGCGTCGTGCGTTCGGCGATGAAATCTAGCGCCTCGCGGAACGCTTCCCCTATCTGAGGCCGGACGAAAAACTCGCCGCGCGGCGTCTTCAGCGCGTAATTGAAATTGAGGCGATAGCGCGCGGCGTAGACCACGGCAGTGGCCAGCAATAGCGCAATCAACATCCCGGCCCCGACCAGACGCGCGCGGCGCGCCGTCGATAGATCCTGAGCCCACCGGCCTATGACCTCCGGCGCCGCGCGCAAGAAAAGATGACAAAACAAAATCAGCGAAGTCGGCAGAAAGAAGCCGCCGAAAGCGCCGCCGCTCGGCACGCGCAATGCCACGCGCGCCAGAGCCGCCAGGCTGTAAACCGCGATGATAAATAGCGCGCCGCCGGCCTCCTGTTCCCGACGCCGCCACCCGACCACGATCATCCCCAGAGACAAAAACGGCAAGGCGCGCATCGGGCTGCCGTCCCACTCCGCGCCCGCAATCAACCTGATCGCCAGCGCGACGAGCAGCGCGCAGTCAAGCGCGATCCACAGCCATTTTGCCTGGCGGGCCGGGCGGGCCGGGCGAGGCCGCCCGGGAACGACGCCGAGCAACGCCGCCGCGCTCAACATCGCCACGCCGACCGCCGCCGCCCCGATCATCTGCGCGAATGAAAGCAGCGGGAAATCAAGCCCCGCGCGCTGCGCGTTGTAGGAGACCAGCGAAGCAGGCAGATGCGTGTAAAACAGATGGCAATCTTCAACGATGATCTTCCGGCCGATGAAAGCCAGCAGCGCGGCGTAAACCGGCAGCGCGACGAGCGCCGCGGGCGCCGCGGCCAGCGCCAGATCGGTCGCCAGCCTTTTGAAATCGGCCCGGCGCAGCCAGACGACCGCCGCGGCCACGGCGCAGGTTGCGGCCAGCGCGAACTCCTGTTTGGTTATCGCGGCCAGACCGATCAAAACGCCGGCGGCGACCAACTCCCCCCGCTTCTCGTTCCTGGCGTAGCGCAGCGCCAGCAGCAGCGCCCCGAGCGCGAAGACCATCGAATGCAGGGCCGCGAAGGCGTACGGCCAGATCAGGTTGCCCGTCGGCTTGAAGACACACACCAGAATCACTGCGATTACGGCGAGCGCGGATTCAGACGGCGTCATCAACCTCAGCGCAATCCGATAACACATCCACACGACCAGAACCGCGCAAATCGCGCCGCACGCCTGCAACACGTCGAGATGCGCGCCGAAGATTCGGTAGAGCAATGAATTTAAATAGGGCGAGAGCGGCGGATAGAGATAATGAACGTCGCGGTAGAGCAATTCGCCGTTCATCAAGCGCAGCGGCAAATCCATTTCGCGCCCGCTATCCGCAACGGGCGAAATCCACCTCCGCCACGAAATCGCCAGCATCGTGGCGAAAACCAGCGCGATCGCGGATTGCGGATTGCGGAACATCTGTTCGCGGATCGCGGATCGCGGATCGCGGATTGAAGAGGAATGATTGCGGATTGCGGATTGAAGGTGATTTATCAAAAACGATTTCATTTCAGTCGTAAGCGATCCGGTGTGTAGTTTCCTGGCAGACGCCAGCTATGCCTGGTCGATTCGCAACCCGCAATCAGATACCATCTCTTCGAGCGTTTATCTTTACGCCTGATTCAATCTCTCAACAATGATCTTTTGGTTTGTTCGTTTCGACGAGCCGTTGTCGGTAAATGCGAGCGCAAGTTGTTTTGCGTAATCAGCGAAATTTTGCATGGATAGATTACAATATATGTTCGTAGTTGCCCATAGGGTGAATGTTTGAATATCATGCCGGCTTAATGACCGATAATTCTATTCCCGACGCCGGAAACTCCTGAGGGGAAGCGTACATTATGAAAAAAGTCTTGATCGCCAGCGATCACGCCGGCTTCGAAGGCAAAGAGGCCGTCAAAAAGACTCTGGATGAAATGGGTGTGGAATACGAAGACCTGGGAACCAATTCTCCGGATTCCGTAGACTATCCCGATTACGCCGAGCGCGTGGCCAGGGGCGTCGCCGGCGGCGTGGCCGAACGCGGCATCCTGGTCTGCGGCAGCGGCATCGGGATGGAGATTGCGGCCAACAAAATCCCCGGCGTTCGCGCGGCGCTGGCCTGGAACGAAGAGACAGCCCGTCTGGCCCGCCGGCACAACGACGCCAACGTCGTCGCCGTCGGCGACCGCACGACGCCTCGGGAGACTATCGACCGAATCATACGCGCCTTTCTAACCACCGATTTCGAAGGCGGGCGTCACCAGCTCCGAATCGATAAAATCAAAAAACTCGAAGGGGAATAGAGAGAATCCAAATGATTATGCAGAAAGACCATTACCGCCCACTGGCCGAGGCCGATCCTGAAATTTACGCGGCGATTCAGAACGAGACTCGCCGCCAGAACGAGGGGCTGGAGTTGATCGCCTCGGAGAACTTCGTCTCAGAGGCCGTGCTGGAAGCCGCCGGCTCGGTTTTCACGAACAAATACGCCGAAGGCTATCCGGGCAAACGCTACTACGGAGGATGCGAATTCACGGACGTCGTCGAATCTCTGGCCATCGAGCGCGCCAGGAGGCTGTTCGGCGCCGAGCATGTCAACGTCCAACCGCATTCGGGCAGCCAGGCGAATATGGCCGTTTACCTGACGGCCTGCCAGCACGGCGACACGATCCTCGGAATGGACTTGTCGCACGGCGGGCATCTGACGCACGGCCACCCGCTCAATTTTTCGGGCAAGAGTTACAACGTCGTCGCTTACGGCGTGCGGCGCGATGACGAGACGATCGATTACGAGCATATGGAGCGGCTGGCGCGCGAACACAATCCGAAGCTGATCGTATGCGGCGCTTCGGCCTATTCGCGCGTGATAGATTTCGAGCGCATCGCGGCGATCGCGCGCGGCGTGGGCGCGCTGGTCATGGCCGACATCGCGCACATCGCGGGATTCGTCGCGACGGGTCTGCATCCCTCGCCGGTCCCGCATTGCGATTTCGTGACGACCACCACGCACAAGACGCTGCGCGGCCCGCGCGCCGGGATGATCATGTGCAAGGAGCAATTCGCGAAAGACCTCGACCGCAACCTCTTCCCGGGCATTCAAGGCGGGCCGCTGGTTCACATCATCGCGGCCAAGGCCGTCAGCTTCAAAGAAGCGCTCCAACCCGAATTTAAAGCCTATCAACAACAGATACTGAGGAACGCCAAGGCGCTGGCTCAGGCAATCGGCGAGGCCGGGTTCCGCATCGTCTCGGGCGGCACCGACAATCACGTCTTCCTGGTCGACGTCTTCTCGAAAGGCGTCACCGGCAAAGACGCCGAAAAAGCCCTCGAAGCCGCGCTCATCACGGTCAACAAGAACACTATCCCGTTCGACACTAACCCTCCTTTGAAGGCGAGCGGCATTCGCGTCGGTTCGCCGGCCCTGACCACTCGCGGAATGGGCGAAGTGGAGATGTTCCAGGTCGCGCGAATGGTCGCCGACGTGCTGCGGTCGCCGGAGGACGAATCGGTCAGACAGCGCGTGAAAGAGCAGGTAAAAGAATTGACCGCCCGCTTCCCGCTATACGTAAACCGGCTGCATCCATAGTTGGACAGACCTTAATCTGTCCGTGGCAAGAATTTTGGGCGGATGGGTTAAAGTCTGTCACACTAAGGGTTTATTTGACGGTCAACACGATTTCTTGAAAAACCCGCCGGGCCGTTGCTAAGATGATCACCTGCGCGGCCTGGTGGAACTTAGGCGCCGGTCTTTAACGTAACAGGATTTGAGATGAGGTGAGCAGTGCGCAGGCTAAAGTCGCATCCCTAATTTTTGACCGATACAGAGGAGTTGAGAGGTATGGAAACTGGAATAGATCACATCATCAACGTAAGTAGCAGGCAACAACGGCCAAATTGGACACTCTTAAGTCTGGTCGGAGCCGCCGTATTGATCGTCGGGGCGGTCTTCGGCTCCGCGGCCACGGCCAGGGGCTGGTTCAATGGCGGCGGCGGGAAGGCTCCGATTTACGTGTCATCCGACCCGAAAATTAATGAGCAGGTCACGCTCAACGGCGGATTCTCCGCGATTGCCAAGGCCGTCACGCCCGCCGTCGTGACCATCAATGTATCTTCACGCAGATCGCAGCAACAGCAAATTCCTTTCATGTTCGATCCGTTCCGCGAATTCTTCGATCGCCAAGGTCCGGACGATCAGGGGTCTCCCCGTCGTCGAGCGCCGCGTCAACCACAAGGCTCGGGACGCCTTGTTCCCAGCGGCGTCGGCTCGGGCGTGATCGTCAGCCCGGACGGATACATTCTGACCAATAACCATGTCGTCGATGAGGCCGATAAGGTCGAGGTCGAACTCAACGACAATCGTAAATTCACCGCCAAAGTCATAGGCGTGGACGCGCCCAGCGACGTCGCCGTCATCAAGATTAGCGCGACGGGTTTGCCGACCGTGTCCTTCGGTGATTCCGACAGGGTCGAAGTCGGCGATCTGGTTCTCGCCGTCGGCAACCCGCTCGGCGTCGGCCAGACCGTGACAATGGGCATTATCAGCGCGAAAGGCCGTCAATCGCCCGGACGCAGCAACGAAGCTTTCGAGGACTTTCTGCAAACCGACGCCGCCATCAATCAGGGTAATTCGGGCGGGGCGCTCGTCAACCTGCGCGGCGAGTTGATCGGAGTCCCGTCGCAAATCCTGTCCCGGAGCGGCGGTAACATCGGAATCGGGTTCGCCATTCCGACCAAAATGGCCCGCAGCGTAATGGATCAATTGGTTCGCAGCGGCAAGGTCCGCCGGGGCAAGCTCGGCATCATGATCAGGGACATCGACCCTGACATGGCGAAACAGTTCGGCTACAACGGCTCAAATGGCGCGTTCGTCGATGACGTGGAAAAAGGCGAGCCTGCGGATCAGGCCGGAGTCAAACCGGGCGACGTCATCACCGAATTTCAGGGCCAACGGGTCACTGACAGTACGCAATTGCGCAACGCGGCTTCGCAGACCGCTCCCGGAACGACGGTCAGATTCAAAGTCTGGCGCTCCGGCGCCGAGCGCGAGTTGACCGCCAAACTCGTCGAGAGGGACATATCGGAGAACGACGCCAACAAACGGCCGAAGAATGAGCCTGCGGTCTCATCGCTCGGAGTGCTTTCCGGCGTCAGCGTTGAAAACATCACGCCGGAATGGACGCAGAAACTCAAACTGGAGCCTTCGACGCGCGGGGTCGTTGTCGCCGACGTTGATCCCGACAGCAACGCCTTCGCCTCCGGATTAAGGCCGGGTTTCGTGATTGAATCAGTGGCCAAACAATCGGTCGCCAACGTCAATGAATTCAACACGGCGATGCAGAGGGCCGACAAGAAGGAAGTCCTGCTGCGCGTTCGTCGTCAAGACGGACGCAGTTCCTTCCTGGTTGTAAAATCGGAGGAGTGAGCGGCTCAAGACACCTTTGAATTAAACAAGAGAGCCTGCCGAAAACGGCAGGCTCTCTTGTTTGGAATCAATTGCCTATGAAGTTCCAGCTAACACTTGAACTCCATGCCTTCTAGAACGGTTTGGAGATTCGGCGCCTCTCAGGAAAAATCGGCGCCTTAAGCCGAATAATTTTGTCTGCCTTCTTATTTCCGAGGTTAGGAGATAGCATTTGGATGCAATAATCCAAAGCCTGGAGAGTCGCCTGCGCGTCCTCTACCTCCGCATTCATGCCCTTGAGCAATTCGATCAACAAGCCGCGGTCGTCGCGCGCCAGGGCAAGGATCAGATCAAACGCTTCGATCTTCGGTCGCTGGTCGTTGCGAGCGATATCCCAGGCCTGTTTGAGCAGGGCGATGGTTGACGGCGCCAGGCGCAAACTCCCGCTTGCTTGCTGTGGGAAATTTTCCAGACGCTTCGCCATCATGGTCTGGACCTGATCCAGATCGATCTTTAGAAGGCCCGCTAGCAGTCGGAAAAGGCGCTCCTCCTCGGCGCACAATGCCTCAATGAAGTGTTCAACGACGACATAGTTCTGCCCCCGGCCACGGGCGCCATTCAAGGCGCGCGCGAAGACGCATCGTCCGCTATCAGTAAATCTCTGATTATAGATTTCCAGATTACTCATCTTTGGACTTCTGTCGAAAACAATCCTATAGCGTCCATCGCTGATCTGCCACTGCGCTGAACTGCAAATCAGGCTATTTGCGCATTTCGGCGCAAAACGCGTCTCGCGACGAGCTGTCCGCGCCGGGCGGATACGCCGTCTGCTGGACGATTCCCGCCGCCACCGCCGCCGCAAAACCTTCAATTTCAGCCGCCACAACAGCGCGCGCCTCGGCCGTGGGCGCGTTACGCAGCCTAAGATAGTTGGTGAACGCCAACTCGCGCCAGGCGAAGAGTAGCTGCAGCAACGCGGCCGGATCGCTGTTGTCGTCGAAGGTCGGGTCGAAGCGCCCGGCGATCTCGGCGTCCACCATCACCTGCGCAAGGAAATTGTTGACGAGTGTGTGATCCGCGTGACTTACGGGGAACCCTTGTTGGTCGAGGTCGAATAATGTAAACGGCAAATCGCGCTGAACGTGGGCGTTAATCCCGAGAAGCGTGTTGCCCGCGGCGGTCACGCTGCGCTGACCGGCGGCCGAGAACGCTATCTGCCAGGCGGGAGGAACAAACCCTTCGCCTCTGTGGTGGGCGTCGTATGCGCGGAAGTAATAGTCGGCGAATAGCGCGTCCTGACGAACGATCGACGCGGGGTCGCCGTAACCGATCGAGCTCAGCGTATCTCGAAACTTCTCCGTCGTTCGCAAATATAGCAGCGAGAAGATCGCGTCGTGATCACAATCTTTCGCGAGATGGCGAAAACGGCGTTCCATCTCCTGAATGACGAAATGCGCGCAGTGCGGCCGGCCTTCTTGACAAGCGCGCTTTTCCGAGACGTCTCCCGACGCGACGGTCAAGTTAATCGCCCACAGCAGCGACAACGTCGCGAAACCTCGGGCGAGCTGTTTCAACATTGGAGTGGCCTTGATCTGCAGGCGAGTGGCTTCCGACAAGCTCATTCGAGCGCCGGGGCATCTTGTATCCATTGTGAACCTCTACAGTAAATGTGGTACGGACTTTAGCCTGTCCATGATCGCCAGGCTAAAGTCCGTACCAGAGTTCCATCATTTCAGCGCGCTCACGGACAACCCAAAGTCCGTCGTCCCACGGCTAATGCGAAGAGACTCTCCTCGACGGCGGGCCGATGTGGATATGCGCGCCGGTTGCCGACCCGGGAATCGCCCCGCGAATGGCAATGAACGAGACGCCTTGAGAAGTGAGATAACCGATCAATGCCTGCCCTTCGGCGCTGTCGGGGTGTAAGGCGACGTCGACGGCCTCGCGGTGATCGAATCCCAACTGGTTGTGCGTTACGGTCTGACCGACCGCGCTCACGGGAAGCGGCCTTGCGAATTTCAAACGGAAGAAAGCGTCAACCTTGGCTACATCGCCAAGCGCCCAACGGGACGCGCCCGCATAACGAATCACCAAACCTGTAGAACGATACAGACCTGGCCGGTCCGCAGAAGTTTTAGCAAGCTCTTCCGCCGTGTTGACCTCGGCCACCAGATTATCGACATCGGCGATCCGCTTCGTCGTCTCGGCGACCTTGCCCTGAGCTTCGGCCAGCGCGCGCTCGCCATCTTCAAGGTCGCGTTTGGATATCACGCCGAGGTCCAGCAGTTCTTTGCGCTTTCCGACCATTTCCGCCGTGCGCGCTTCGTCCTGCCGCTGCAACTCGAGCAGTTTTTCCAGGCTCTCGCGATAGGCGCTCGACGCGCTCAGCAGATTGGCTCGCGACTGGCTCGCGGTTTCCGCCAACTTCTTCATGTCTTCTTTGGAAATCTGCGGAGTAGCTTTTGCTGATCCTGTCTTCGGCTTGCGCGCGGCGCCTTTCTGCGCCATGGCGCGTGGCGCGGCGGCGGTCAAAATTAAGGTCACGGCGAGCAGCGCGACGCCGCGGCGCAATGAACTGTTATCTACTATCGGTTTCCTATGAAACATGCCCTTTATTTAATTCCCCCATCGCCTGATACGCCTCTTGGGGCGGAATGGTTTCGAAGTCAAGCCGTTACCATCGCAAGCCGAGCAACCATTTGTCAATGGCAATTAATTCCACCTGGCTCATCACGCTGAACTAGAACGCATTTACCTTTGCTTGTGGCCGCGTTCCGTTGTGTGTGAATGAGCTGGGCGGACCCAGGCGGAAATGTTCCTGCTGCGCGTTCCAGTAGGTGGCCAGTGTCGATCTGGTCGCACGCCTCTTCGAGGCAATCGAACACGCAACATTCGAGCGAAGCTGCAGAGCGGTTTGTCGCCTGGGCGCGCGAACTGAAATCCGATCCCGATCTCAATCTGGACCTACGGGCTATGGTCCCGGGTTTCTATGACGTGAGGCGTCGCAAACCGAAGGTGTGGGCATTCGCAATCACTGACGCCCTCATTGAGTTGAGGATAAGGTTGGCTTTGTCAGACAAGGCGTCAGATGCAATAGAAGGGGAATTGGGGTGGTCCTGTTTTAGTGGCGCCAGCGACTTTACTCCGCAACTCGGCGGCGATCCGCCGCGAACCGCGGCGACGTAAGTGGCGCCAGAAGACTTCTTCCTGTTTTTTGTGATGAATATCTTTCTTGTATAGATCTGAAATTGATTAAAGCGCGTATATCTACACGACCAAGAATTCATAATCAATACTTGTTCTAAATTATAAAGAGACGCGATACTAAAGGCTCACTAAAAGAGCGCCTTATTGACTTAATTCATATTGAGAGACTGATCGCTCACCCTCACGTTAGTTGTCCCGCTCCCATAGACTCACATGCCTCGAAATTCTCGTTACCCATTTTTGCTGATCCTTGTGGTAGCGCAAATCCGGCAGAAAACGCTTATCACTGCATAGTGGTTTTATTACATTCATTCGCAGTGAATGTTCGAATCTTTGCGCAGATCCGATCATTACGCGGTCTGAGGGAGGGTTTGCACACTAGCCTGACATCTCGCATCTGTTACTTGCCGGCTGTCTGACTGAGCGCTTTGCACGACGGTTTTGTCCGCTATCCAGTTAAATGATTAATCGTTCTGAGCATTTCTGGAGAAGTTCACAACATGAAAAAATCGAAGAAGACATTTATTGGGATGACATTTCTAGCACTGGCTTTGGCGGCTATATCGGCCTTTGTTCTGATGGGCAGACATTCGGTCAGTGCGGCCGCAGCATCAAGCGCCACAGCGCAAGGCGGGACCATGCCGCCAGTCTTTATATTCGCGCTGACTACCGATAACACGCTCTATGTTCTAGCGCCTGGCTCCACCGTCTATCAATCTCTTGGGAGGGTTGCAGGAATAGGCGGAAACGACCTTATCGGAATAGATTTTCGACCCGCTGACAAACGACTTTATGCTTTGAGTGATGGAGGGAGACTCTACACTATCAATTTCAATGTCGCTCCGCCGACCGCCACCCTGGTGAGCACACTGACGCCTCGTTTCCCGTCAGGCTTCCAATCGCTGATGGACTTCAACCCTGTCGTTGATGCGATACGTCTCATTGGGGGCGATACGCTGAATTATGCCGTCGTCAAAAACGCCAGCAATATCCTCGCAACGACCGCGGTTCAGACCTCTCTGACTTATGCGGTAGGTGACGTCAACGCTGGAAAGACCCCGAAAGTCATCGGCGGAGCATATAACAATAACGTTGCCGGCGCGACTACCACTATCTTTTATGCAATGGATCACGATCTGGATACCTTGGTGACGATCGCGGACAAGACTGCTACCGGCAGTTCGAACACTGGTGGAGGGCGACTGCAAACGATAGGTCGCCTTGTGGATATCGCTGGCAATCCGATTACCGTCAATGCTTTGGCGGACATCGATATCGTCACTTTGAACGGGGTCAATTTTCTGGTCGGAGCCAGCCGCGATATAACGTTCCAGATCGCTCTCAACCAGATTAACCCGAATTTGCCGCTAGGAACGACGCAGAACGTGGTTGTCCAGGGATTTGGATTCCCCACAAACCCGGCGGCCAGGTCTTCATTTATCGACATCGCGGCTTCAACCCTACAATAATACTGGGATAATCTCAGTAACTACGCAAACGCAGCAAGACAGCGCCATCCACCATGCGCTGAGGTTGGTTGGAAAATGGGGAGGGGGGAGCTTTTATCAACCCCCTTCCCCATAGGTGGACCTCCTCGCTTCTCAGCCTCAAAATGGCACGGGTGAAATTTATAGCGACTTCAGCCCCTTCATTATCCCAACATGCGCTTCGAGGATTTGAGTTGTCTGTTCAGGCTTCGGCTCGAGTGACCAGTCGTCGTGATCAAAGGTACCACCCAGAATGATCCCGTCGCGGCGTGGGAACATATAACCGTCACCCAGGTAACAGTAGTCAATCTCTGCTTGCGGCAGCAGCACTTCTAATTGACCACGCACGGGCCCCAGTTTCTTATCACCAAAAAGCGCGCGCGCGCCCAGTCCTGCGCAGTTGAAGATAACCGGCTCGGGCAGACGAGCAATCTCTTCACGACTGCGGAACTCCTTAACCACCAACTTGCCGCCGGCTATATAGAAGTCACGCAAGAGCGCGTTGAGGTAGATGGAAGGTTCGATCAGCATCGTGCTGTACTGACGCACGTAAGGGGCGCCGAAATAATGCTTCGCGTCTCGGTGAACCTTGTGCTCCGGGTAAAGATCATTGCCGCCGGGCAGTTCGCTCGTGAACTCCGCTTCGTTGCCGTACAGATCGAAGGTATCTATCCAGCGCACGCCATACTCGGGGCCGACGAGCAGTTGAAAGGCTCGGTTGGAAATGCGACACGCTTGGCGAAACTGTTCGACGAACTTCGCTGAAACAGCTTCCGGCTCATAGAGCGAGGTCGGCAACCAGAATCCTCCGGCAATGTTTGACGTCGTGTCGGGCGGCAAGTCGCGGGCATAGATGGTCACTGTGCCTGGGCCATCCTGAAAACTGCGTTGGAGCAGGCGCGCGGTTGACAGACCATTGACGCCGCAGCCGAGCACGGCAAAGCGCCGCTGCGCCGACCGCAAACCGCGCTGCGGACGAGCCGTCCGCGTCCCCACAAAGCCCCGCGCGAGAGCCACGGCCAGTGACGCCGTTCCCCAGGAAAGTGTGATCCCGGCGCCGCCGTGGCCGTAGTTATGGATGAGCAGTTTTTCGCCGAGTCGCTCGGCGTCCACTACGAACCCCTCGGCGCGATACGGCCTGAGGCCGACCACTTCGCGAATAAGCCGGTCGCGTGAAACCTTGACCGGCGCGAAGGTACGTTCAACCTTGTGTCCGGCAGCAAAAGCGAGCGGCTGCGCCGTGCGCGCAGTTGCTAGAAAAGTACTCGCCGCTAAGGCGCTACGTAGAAACGCACGACGATTGCTTTCAACACAGGCATGGTTGGACAAGGTGGCCTCCAAGCTAACTGCAGAACATTCAAAAGAAAGCGTGTAAGAGTAAAAAGTGATTTTAGAGCAGAATGATCAATGCCCCCAAGAGAACCGCGATGAAAACAATGGTTTAGTCAAATTGCCCATGACCGAAATCTAGGCGCAATTTGTCCGGCGGCGCCTCTGACCGACATCCGATTTTTACATGGATGTCAGCTCACACGGTTGAGGGGGAAACGGCCGAAAATGCGGCTAAAAGCGGGCGAGTGTTCCTGCTACATGTCCGGCGGCGCCAAGATCTGGATTGAGGCGACGAGTCAGTACCGCGAGCGGTAGCGAACGGCCGTCGGCGAAGGACCCGCTCGCTACCACTCGCGATACTGGTCCAGTCGATGCCTTGCGAAATCCATATCTTGGTATGCCCGACATATAAATGTTCCTGATTTCACAGATCGCCACAATCGGCGATGCAAACGATTGAAAATTGAGAGTGATAGAAGTGTGTCTTTTCCCTTGATTCTTGCCCATTTGTCAAATCGAATTCGGCAAAGCATCATTGGACGTAATCGAATTTCCGGGAAGGCCCGGAAGAGCCGAGAAAGCTCAGGCTGAAGAGATAATTATGAACAAAGAATTGCCGCGCTTGCGCAGAGGACTAGACATTTTTCCGTCGCCGGTTTCCGACCGGCCCGGGTTGCTGTTCCGCGACCCTTTCCACTACACCAATGAGATTCTGATCATCCCGCCGCTGCTCGTCGCCGCGCTGAATTTCTTTGACGGCGAAAGCACAATGCTCGACGCTCAGGCCTACGTCTCGAAACTCGCCGGCCAGTTGATCCCAGGCGAGATTATTGAATCGATGGTCGGCGCGCTGCGCGAAAACGGCTTTCTGGAGACTGAGGAGTTCGAGCGATTGCGCGACGCGCGCCATGCCGAATTCGCCGCGGCCGCCTCGCGGATGCCCGCGCATTCAGGCTCCGGCTATCCCGACAAGGCGGAGGAGTTGCGCAAACAACTCGACGAATATCTGCGCGACCACTGCGCCCCCGCGCCCGATCCGATCATAGGGCTTGCGGCGCCGCACGTCAGCCCTTGGGGCGGCTGGGAATGTTACGCAGCGGCATACGGCCGCCTGAGCGGGGCGGCGGGCGAGCAATTGAAGAACAAGACCGTCGTGCTCTTAGGCACCTCGCATTACGGCGCCCCCGAAAAATTCGGGTTGACGCGCAAACCCTTCGTAACGCCCCTTGGGACGTTACGACCCGACACCGAACTGATCGATCGGTTGGCTTCGCGCGCGGACGGCGCGGTGGCGATGGAGGATTACTGCCACGCGATCGAACACTCGATCGAGTTTCAATGCGTCTTCCTGCAGCAGATGCTCGGCTGCGACTTCAAGATCGTGCCCATCCTGTGCGGCCCGTTCGCGAAGGCGCTGCGCGCTGGCGAACCGCCGGAGCGAGACGATAACGTGATGCGCTTTTTCGACGCGCTCGGCGAAATGGCCGAAGCCAACGGCTCGCGCCTCTTCTGGGTGATGGGCGTCGACCTTGCCCACGTCGGAATCAGGTACGGCGACAATCTGGTCGCCCGCGCCGATCAGGACGAGATGCTGGAAGTGAAAGAGGAAGATCAAGAGAGGTTGAAGCGCGTCTGTGAGGGCGACGGCGACGAGTTCTTCGAGTTGGTCAAACCCGAGCAGGATCGTTTGAAATGGTGCGGATTTTCGCCGCTCTACACCTTCCTGAGTTCGATGCGGAACGTTCAAAACATTCGGGGCGACGTGCTGCGCTACGACCAGTGGAACATTGACGAGCGATCGGTAGTCAGCTTCGCCGCCGTCGAATTCGTCTCGAAAAATGGGGAGTAGGGTGTGGGGAATGGGGAATGGGGAAAAAGATGTTATTTCCTACCCCCACTCCCCACACCCTACTCCCCATTCCCTCACGCATGTCTGAGGTGAAATCTGTTACGCCATCGATCGACGACGCGGCGCCAATCCACGGGCTCCACAATCTCCTCTTCTTCCGCCTCAGGCCCCTGCGTGAACGCTTGGCGAAGCGCCAGCGGCAAAAAAGCCAGTATTCCCGCGGCGGGCAGCGCGACTGACCAGTACGGAACTCCCAAGTACTGAAAATTATAGAATAGCCGCATGACTCCGAACGACGCCGCGATTACAGCGATGGCGTTAAGGGCAAACACAATGAATGCGCCTACAAGGCATAGAAGACCCAGCGGCTTCGCAAGCTTCCATAAGTTTTTCATACGCACTTCCTTTCAAACAGAGGGCAGGAAAGAAAGCTTCGACTTCAGCTCAGTATTGAATAGTGCAACCTTCATTCCACATGAAGATCTAGACATTTCGGTAAAACTCATTCATTGAGAAGCGCAGGTCGGGCTTGAAACTGACGTTTTGATAAATCTCACTCGTGACCGCGCAGCCGGCGCTCAAAATGGTGGTTAATATTTTCGTGGCTAAAAACATTTCGCCCCTACGGGGGGACGCCACAAAATCCGTTAGCGCCAGGAATTTTAATTCGATCGAATTGCTGGTAAATTGTGGCTATGTGCGGACGATATACGCTTCATCACACGCCAAAAGAAATAGCGGAGCGGTTCGGCGTAGAGCCGGTCGAGGAACTCCTCGCGCCGCGCTACAACGTCGCGCCTTCGCAAATCGTTCCGGTGATTCGGCGCGCTCAGCCTGGCGAGGACCTGCGCAAGATGGCTGGTTGCAAATGGGGGCTGATTCCCTATTGGGCAAAAGACCCGAAGATCGGAAACAACCTGATCAACGCCAAGGCCGAGACGATCTCCGAAAAACCGTCCTTCAAACAGGCCTTCGCCAAGCGGCGATGTCTGATTCCGGCCGACGGCTTCTTCGAATGGCAGAAGCGTGGCAAGGCGCCGAGACAGCCTATCTACGTTCGCAGGCGCGACGGCGGGCTGTTCGCGTTCGCGGGGTTGTGGGAGGGATGGAAAACGCCCGAGGGCGAGACGGTGGAAACCTGTACGATCATTACTGTCGAGCCGAATGAACTGATCTCGACGATTCATCACCGGATGGCGGCGATTCTCAAACCCGACGACGAAGCGATGTGGATCGATCCGAAGAGCGGCGTTGACGACCTGCTGCGATTGCTGCGGCCTTACGAATCGAATGAATTGGAGGCGATCCCCGTGTCGCGCGCGGTCAACAGCCCGATGCGCGACGACCCGGCGCTCATCGCCCCGGTCGA
The DNA here is from genome assembly GCA_036565725.1 of Blastocatellia bacterium. Lineage (GTDB taxonomy): Bacteria > Acidobacteriota > Blastocatellia > RBC074 > RBC074 > JAJVID01. The sequence continues at coordinate 864 of DATCXQ010000536.1, read as the reverse complement.
AGGCGCCGTCTAACATTGATCGGCCGCCTGACAGAAAAATGGGGAATGGGGAATGGGGAATGGGGAATGGGGAATGGGGAATGGGGAAAAAGATGCTATTTCCTATCCCCACTCCCCACTCCCTATTCCCTATTCCCTATTCCCTATCCCCTATTCCCTATGCGCGCTGCGTCGATTTCAAATTGCTCCCTGAGTCACTTGCTCGCTCTTGCTGGTCCATAGCTTGTTGACCACCTTGAGCAGAATCATCCCACTGACCAGGAAGACCGCGCCGAGCGCCAGCGCATTTCCGTATCTGCCGTAAAGAAAATTGCCGACGGTGAAGAGCGACGACCAGATCATGGCGCAACCGGCCACCCAACCGATCAAAGCAAGCGGGAGGCTGTCGCCGGTTTGCGCGGCCTCGTCTTTTGAAATCCCCGCCTCCAGCCGGATCGCCTTCCAGCCGGGGCCTGCCGGACGAACCTTTCGATAAAACTCGATCAGCGTCTTACGGTCGGTCTGCGGCGCGAAATAGGCCGCCAACAGCCAACAGGCCGTGGTCACGGCGATGGTGATGATCAACCTCATCGCCGAAGTGGTGGAATAAACACCCTGTTTTTCTAGAATCAGGAAGACCACCGAAACAAGGAACGAGCCGATCATCGCGACGACTTCGCACCACGCGTTTACGCGCCACCAGAACCAGCGGATCAGATAGAGCAGCCCAGTCCCCGCGCCGACCTGCAGAATAACGTCGAAAGCGTCCTTTGCCGTGTCCAGAACAAAGACCAGGCCGGACGACAGGAAGAACAGCGCAACGGTCGCCACGCGCCCCGCGAAGACGTAATGCCGCTCTTCGGCGTCGCTCTTGATAAACCGGCG
>DATCXQ010000509.1:0-15494 GCA_036565725.1 Blastocatellia bacterium | reverse complement strand
GGCTAGCGCCTGTTTTAGCGCTCGGAGCAGCCTGTGACCGACATCAGCAACCTCGGTCAGTACTGGTTGCATCGTGTTCTCCTGGGTGTGAGCGTCTTCAGTAGTGTTCCCAGCCAGCGGTGATATGGAAAAAAGAGCGGTAGGAAAGTCTACAGATTTCGCGCGGCTTTGTCAGCACGCCTCAGGCAAAAATCAAGGATCTTCTGATTGCGGATTGCGGATTTATTGATTCCGAGAATCTTGCTTTTACTGTGGCGCCTCTTGCACGAGACGGTTCGCCGACTATCAATCCGCAATCCGCAATCCGCAATCCGCAATCAGAATGTCTTCTATCACAGTCGATAAACCCGCATGGCGTTCTCGTAAAATAGCTTTCGCCGGTTTTCGTCGCCGGCGTCTTGCGTCAGGATCGACAACGCTTCCACCCACTGCTTGAAACTCGCCGCCAGAGTGCAAACCGGCCAGTCGCTGCCGAACATCACGCGATCCCATCCGAAACAGGCGATCACGGTCTCGACTGCCGGCCGCAATGTCTCGGCGGTCCAGTTCGTCGGATCGGCGTTGACCACGATGCCTGAAATCTTGCAGACAACGTTCGGGAAACCGGCGATCACCCGCAAATGTTCGCGCCACTCGTCGAACTCTCCTTCCGAGGCGTCGGAACGCAGATTCGGGTTGCCGCAGTGGTCGAGGATGAACTCGACGTCCGGGCATTGTTTGACAAGATTGATCGCCTGCGGCAGTTGGCGCGCCGACGCGCAGATGTCAAACGTCAGTCCGTAATCTTCGAGCGATCTGACGTTCTCGACGAAAGTGGTAGTCGTCGAGAGTCGGTCCGGTTCAGTGTGGAGTATCCGGCGCACGCCTTTCAGCAGCCGCTGCCCCGCGATCCGGTCCAGGTATTCGCGGAAGTCGTCGTATTCAGGACGGGCCGCCGCGACGACGCCCGCAATCGGGTTGTCGTCTCTCCTGGCCAGCGAAAGGACGCGCAGCGTCTCCTCCATCATGAAATCCTCGTCAACGTCGGCCTCGACATGAACCGATTTGGCGACCGTCAGATCGCGCGTCGCCTCGTGATAGTCGCTCGGCCTGAAACTGCGGTTGAGCGCCGGCTGCCTCGACGTCCACGAGTAGGGAAGTTGATCGAGGTCCCAGAGGTGTTGATGCGTGTCAATGATTTCCATATGTCATGGTGGTTGGTGGTTGGTGGTTGGTGTGGTGGTTGGTTCGATTACGCATTTCAATTGACACCAACCACCACACCAACCACCAACCACCGTATTAAATAAAAAAGCGACTGACATGATCAGCCGCCTTTGTTCGATTGTCGAGTCTTTTTCGGTACCGCGAGCGGTAGCGAGCGAGGTTTTCGCAAATGACCTGTGACTGTAACCCCGTTCGCTACCGCTCGCGGTACTGACTCGTTCGCACTGGCCGAAAAATTATTTCTGGTTAGGCTTGGTAATCGAGCCGCGACCGGTGTTCGCGGTGTTTTGACGCCACGAGCGCCGGGCCAAATCGGCGGCGGCTGGCATCTCGGACACGGCCCGCTGCAACTGGAGGTCCAGGTCGGCCAGGCCCTGATCCGCCTTGTCGGAGCCGTATGCCGCCGTCAGGACTTCGTAGCGGATCCGCGCGCGGAGCCAGACGATGTTATCTTCGATCATAGCCGGCGTAACGCCCTGATCGGGATTGTCTTTATAGTACTTCGCGGCGAATTCGCGGAACGATTTCAAGACGCCGTCGGTGACCAAAAACTCGTTCGGCAGCAGTCTGTGGTCATATTCGATGCCGTTGATCTTGAACTCCGAGTGTCCTGCGACCTGCCCGTTGATCAGATCGCGCACGAACATGAAGATGCCGGTGAACATCCGTCCCTGCGCGGGCGTGAAGAACTCCGGCGTGAAGAAACTCAATGAATCGACCTTGATGTCCGGCTCGATGCCGCCACCCCCGTAAACGGTGCGCCCGAGGTCGGTCTTTTTCTCGTCGGAGGTATTCCTCGGCGGCGCCACATCGCCGGCGGCGCTTCGGCGGGCGTAGTATTCAAACAGCGATCCGTTCGAGTAATCGCGCTGGATCAGACGCCCGCTCGGGGTGTAGTAGTGAGCGATGGTCAAAGTCAACGCGCCCCCGCTCGGCTGGAGGGGGAATATGCGCTGAACCAGTCCTTTGCCGAAAGTGGTTTCGCCGATGATCAATCCTCGGTCATGATCTTGAATGGCGCCGGACACGATCTCCGAGGCTGAAGCGGTCCGGCGGTCCGTCAGGACCACAAGCGGGAAATTCTCGGACGCGCCAAACTTGGCGATCGCCTCCTGATCAAAGCCTCGGCCCGGCCGCCCGCGCGTCGATACGATCGTCTGTCCGCGTTGCAACAGCCTGTCGGCCACGAGGATGGCCTGGTCGAGATAGCCGCCGCCGTTGCCGCGCAGGTCGAGAATGAAGCTTTCGGCGCCTTGCTCGCGCAACCCGGCCATCGCCCTGGTCAACTCCTCGTTAGTCGTAGATTGGAAGTTGCGCGTCAGGCCGATGTACCCGATGGCGGGTTTGACCATGTAGTAATTCGGGATCGAGGGGTACGAGATGGCGTCGCGCGTGATGGTCGTAGTGATCGGTTCGGCGACTCCGGGCCGTTTTACCGTTACGGTGACCTCCGTGCCGCGCGGGCCTACCAGATTGTTGCGCACGCGCTCCGAAGTCCATGAACTGGTGTCCTCGCCGTTGATCGCGACTATGTGGTCGCCGTAAAACAGTCCGGCGCGCGTCGCGGGGCTGCGCTTGAAAGGTTCAATCACGTAGGTGGCGCGGTTGCGGTATCCGATTTGCGCTCCGATGCCGAAATACTCGCTGCGCTGCTTCTCGCTGAACTCCTGAAACGTCTTGCGGTCCATGTAATCCGAGTGCGGATCGAGACTCTTGAGCATGCCCTGGATGGCGGCTTTGGTGAGGGTTTCTTGATCGAGGTCGGCGACGTAATTCTGTCGAATGATTTCCAGCGCTTTCTGGTAATCGTTCGACAGCTTTGTCTGCGTCTGGGAATCCTGCGCCGAAGCGAAAGGCGCCAAGATGATTCCGCCGAGCGCGACGATCGCCGCGAATGCGAGGATCAAAACTTTTTGTTGCCCTTTTTTCACTACTTGCTCCTCTTCCACACGCCTCTCGGCATGCCGGTTATAAATTTACGCCCATCAGCGGGGAGCGCGTTTTTTGCTAAAAATCGCATACGATTATCTCATAGTAGTCACCCCCCGACGATAGTCAAGTCACGCGCTCAGGGAGAGGGCGGGAATTTTTGTTGACGCGTGGTGAATTTTTTGGCTTCCTTTTGCATCAAGTCTGTGTAAAACTGCGTTCCCCGCCCTGAATCGTCGCGGCCATGTCACGCGGCGGCGCCCCAATCTGATTAATAAGCTCGACACGCCGTCCCCCTTTAATGGTCTTGTATCGTTTGAGAATGCGGAATAGGTATATTCAATTCACTACAACCGCGCTGATAATTCTGTCACTAGGCTGGATCGTCCCAGCCCATGCTGTTCAGGAGTCGGCGCAGGAGCCCCTGACGACATCCGATCAGGCGTCTGGCCCGTTGTCCGTCGGGATGTCGCCGACCCGCATCGAACATTTGGACGAGATCATCAAGGCCGAAATCGCAAAGAATCAACTTCCCGGCGCCGTCGTCATCGTCGGACGCAAGGGCAAGGTCGTCTGGCGGCGCGCTTACGGTAATCGCGCCGTCGAGCCGTCGCCGGAACCGATGACCGTTGACACGATTTTTGACCTGGCCTCTCTCACCAAAGTCGTCGCCACGGCGACCTCGATGATGATTCTGGTCGAGCGCGGACTGGTCCGGCTCGGCGACCCCGTCTCGCGCTACATCCCCGAATTCGGCGAGTCGGGGAAGAAGAACATCACCATCGAACAACTGCTCATTCACCGGTCAGGATTGATCGCCGACAACGACATCAAGGATTACGAGCAGGGGCCTGGGGAGGCGATGCGGAACCTCTGGAAACTTGCGCCGCTGGCCGAAGCCGGATCGAAATTTATTTATTCCGACGTCAACTACATTGTCCTGGCCGAACTGGTAAAGCGCGTGAGCGGCAAACCCGTCGACCAATTTGCGGCCGAGAACGTCTTCCGCCCGCTCGGGATGAAAGACACCGGCTACAAACCCGACGCGAGTTTGACGCCGCGCATCGCCCCGACCGAAAAACGCGGCGAAAAATGGATGCGCGGAGAAGTTCACGACCCCCGGGCTTATTTGCTCGGCGGAGTCGCGGGACACGCCGGATTGTTTTCGACCGCCGACGACTTGGCGAGCTACTGCCAGATGATCTTGAACCGGGGCGAGTTTCACGGGGCGCGCGTGTTGAGTCCGATGGGGGTGGCGCGAATGACCGAGGCCCGGCCCACGGGCGGAAACGCCGTCGAAGGCGCGGCGCGCGGCATCGGGTGGGACATCTTCACGGGCTATTCGGCAAATCGAGGCGACCTGTTTCCTGTCGGCAGTTTCGGCCACACCGGCTTCACGGGCACGAGTTTGTGGATCGACCCGTCGAGCGAAACCTTCGTCGTTTTCCTGAGTAATCGCGTCCACCCAAGGCTCGATCCGAAACATCCGGCGGATGTCAGTTCGCTGCGCGGGCGAGTGGCTTCGGTCGTCGCCGCCTCGATCATCGCCCCGCCTTTTGCGTGGAGCGTGGGCGATGGGGCGACAGGGCGACTGGGCGACTGGGCGACCTCAAGTCCTACGATAGCCCAGTCGCCCAGTCGCCCTGTCGCCCAGTCGCACTCCTTGAACGGCATAGACGTCCTCAAGCGCGACGGTTTCGCGCTGTTTAAAGACAAGCGCGTCGGCCTGATCACCAACCACACGGGCCGCGACCGCGACGGAAACAGCGCAATCGACCTCCTCCACCAGGCGCCCGGCGTGAAGCTCGTGGCGCTCTTCTCGCCTGAACATGGCATTCGCGGCGCGCTCGATCAGTCGAACATCTCGAACTCTGCCGACGAAAAGACTGGCCTGCCGATCTACAGCCTCTACGGTGAGACGAAAGCGCCAACGGCTGAAATGCTCAAAGAGATCGACGCGCTCGTCTTCGACATTCAGGACGTTGGCGCGAGATTTTACACCTACACCTCGACCTTGGGGTTGGCGCTGGAGGCGGCGGCGAAGTACAAGAAGTCCTTCGTCGTGCTCGACCGAGTCAACCCGATCAACGGCCAGGATGTGGAAGGCCCGCTGGCCGACGCCGACAAACTTTCCTTCACGGCCCATCATCCGATCCCGGTCCGCCACGGGATGACCATCGGCGAACTGGCGCTGCTCTTCAACAAGGAGCGGAACATCAACGCCGACTTGCGCGTCGTGCGCGTAGAAGACTGGCGACGCTCGCAATGGTTCGACTCGACTGGGCTTGTGTGGATCAACCCCTCACCCAACATGCGCAGCCTGACCGAGGCGACCCTCTATCCCGGCGTCTGCCTGCTCGAACCGACCAACGTCTCGGTGGGGCGCGGAACCGACACGCCGTTTGAAGTTATCGGCGCGCCGTGGATCGATGGCCGCAAGCTCTCCGAGGCTTTGAACGGCGCGAAATTGCCCGGCGTCCGCTTCGTGCCCGTGCGCTTCACCCCGAAATCGAGCGTTCACAAAGACACGGAATGCGGCGGCGTCAACATCATCCTCACTAATCGCGATCTCTTCGAACCTGTCATCACCGGACTCGAAATGGCCTCGCAATTGAGAAAACTCTTCTCGAAAGATTTCTTGTTAGATAGGTTCAACCGCCTGCTCGCCAACCAGAAAGTCTTCGACGCCTTCCGACAAGGCTCAGACGCCCGCGCTATGCGCCAGGTCTGGGAGTCGGAACTCGACGCCTTTCGGGCGATCAGAAGTAAATACCTGTTGTATTAACGGAAATAAGGAGTGGGGAATGGGGAATGGGGAGCGGTTATAAAACGCGATCCCCAGTCCCCAACCCACACTCCACACTCTCCACCCTCTTATGAAAAGAGTCATCGCAATCATCAGTTTCTATGTGCTGGCGTTGCTGTGCGCGATGCTGCCTTTGCAGCAGACCGACGCGCCGGGCGCCGGATCATCTTTGACGGAGACCCCGGCGACTGCTCCGTCCATCCCGACGCCGAAGCGGGAAACCGAAGCGCCCGAGACGCGCGCGCTATGGGTTGTGCGGACGACGATGTCGTCGCCCGATTCCGTTCGCGAACTGGTGCGGCGGGCCAAAGAAAACGGCTTCACCGACCTGATAGTTCAGGTGCGCGGGCGCGGCGACGCCTATTACGAATCGAGCATCGAACCTCGCGCCGAGGCGCTTACCCGACAGCCGGCCGGCTTCGACCCGCTGGCTTTGACAATTGAGGAGGCGCATCGCGAGGGGATCAAAGTTCATGCCTGGATCAACATTTACCTGGTCGCGGACCTGGAGTCGCTGCCGACGTCGAGAGACCACCCGATTTTCAGACACCCCGAATGGGTGATGGTTCCGCGCGGGATCGCCACCGAGCTTTACAACGTCCAGCCCGACAGGGGCGCGTACCTCGACCGGATCATCGAATTCTCGCGCCTCAACCACAACGAACTCGAAGGGCTTTTCGTCTCCCCCGCGCACCCGGGGGTCAAGGACAACCTTTACGACATCTGGATGGACATCGCCACGCGCTACGAAGTCGACGGGCTGCATTTCGATTACGTGCGCTATCCGAATCCGCAATACGATTACAGCCGCGTCTCTATTGACCGCTTCCGACAGGAGATCGAAAAAAAGCTGACCCCGAGCGAGCGTCGCGCGCTCCTGGCCCAGTTCCGGCGAGACCCGCTCCTATACATAAGGAGGTTCCCGGCGGCCTACGGCGAGTTCCAGCGCGCGCAGGTGACCGAACTCGTGTCGCGAATCTACCGCGGAGTTAAAAGCGTCAAGCCGAACGCGATCATTTCGGCGGCGGTCTTCGCCAACGAAGAGGACGCCGCGCGCGCTCGCTTCCAGGATTGGAAAGAGTGGCTGCGGATGGGATTGCTCGACGTCGTCTGCCCGATGGCTTACACGCCCGACACAGAAGTTTTCCGCAAACAACTGAGTACCGCCATGAACGTCGCTTCGGGGAAGCGAGTCTGGAGCGGCATCGGCGCCTACAAACAAACGGCCGAAAGCGCCGTCGAGAAGATTCGGACGGCGCGAGATTTGGGCGCGCAGGGCTTCATTTTGTTTTCCTACGACAGTTCGATAAAAGTTTCGGACCTAAACCCCCAGGGAGATTATCTCGAGAAAGTGCGCAACAGTTTGAAGGACGCTTCGGGAGTGTCGTCGCCACAGTAGTAGCTCGTCAAGCGACCGTTCTTGCGGCCTTCCACTCAAAACTCCGAGTGGAAGGCCGTTTGTTTTCGCGAGTCTCTGATCGAAACGGGGCCCCGGCGGAATTGAAATCCCCTCGGATGGGTTATAATCACGATCACTCTGAACGGCTCATACGAGGTCATTCAGACCGTCAAATGAAAATCGTACTCAGAGATTTCCCGGAAAAGATATGCGAACCACTAACAGAACCATTCTCCTTGCGCTTTTAATCCCGGCCTCGGTCTTCGCGCAAAGCCAGAGACTTAAGTCTCCTAGCGAGATCGCGCGGGAGCAATCGAAGGCCGTAGTGATCATCGAGGCGCTGGACGAACGCGGCAGCGTGACGGGGCAGGGAAGCGGATTCATCGTTACGTCGCAGGGGGCGGTCGTCACCAACCTTCACGTAGTGCAGGGCGCTTCGAGCCTGCGCGTCAAGCTGCCCGGCGGGGACACATACAAGACCTCGGACCTCGTGGACGTGGACGACGCCAAAGACATCGCCATCATCAAGATTAAAGGATTCAAGCTGCCGGCGGTCATGCTGGGCGATTCGGACAAGGCCGAAACCGGCGAGGCGGTCGTCGCCATCAGCAGCCCCGAAGGCCTGGTCAATTCGATCTCGACCGGGGTGATCAGCGGCGTCCGCCGCTTCGACACTCACCGCGTTTTTCAGATCACCGCGCCGATCAGCCAGGGGAGCAGCGGCGGCGCGCTCTTCAATTCCAGCGGCGAAGTCATCGGCATCATCACTTACCTTTTAAAAAGCGGACAGAACATCAATTTCGCCGTGCCGATCAATTACGCGCGGGGAATGATCGGCGATCAGCCGTCGAAGACCCTCGCCGACCTGCGGCCGTTGAATAAATCGAAAGCGGGCGCGGAGCCGCGACAGAGTCTCGCCGAATCGGTTGAGAGCGGCGAACAGCTTGACGGGCAATTGAGCGGCGCGATGCGCGGCAAACTGGGCCGCACGCAGATGGAGCCTATGTTCGCGCGGCCCGACCAGGCGTTGAAACTCTTCTTCCGCCTTGTAGACGGCATCAACCTCATCAACGCGACCGAAGTCGCCCAGTTGACGAGCACGGCGGCGGTGATCAAAAGCAAAGAGACTGACGACTCCGATGAGTACAGGATCAACTACCTGACCACTTCCATCGGCCTGGCGGTGACTTTCACCAGACCGGAACATCTGCTGACCGGCGTCGAGATGCTGGTCACCTGGACGGTTGTAGATCTCGAAAACACCTTCGGCGATAAACACAAAAAACGCACCGTGGGCAAAGAGAAGATTCTTGATTACGGCAAGGTGCAAACAGGACAAAAACTGGTCGCGACGCTGGATGGGAATGGAAATGTGCGGTCGGTGAAGTTCACGAAGGCGAAATAAAGAGCGGGAAGCAAAAAGGGCAATAGGGGGCAAAAAATGCAAAAATGTCGGTGTTTTTGCTTTTTGCCCCTTTTTTATCCCTTTTTGCCCCTTTTTGCCCCTTTTTGCTTCGCCTGGGCGATCCCAGAAAGAATCTCGCTTTACAAATGAAACCGACATCATTGCGTCGAGTTTGGCGAATGCGCCGGACTCGGCGTATATTTTTGTCGACTGGTCAACTCGACAAAATTAAACTGCGATTTCGCTCAGTTGCTTTGGGGCTCAGGCATACTTGCCTTCGTGCTCCCAGTGACTTCTGACCGATGCATGCAGGCAAGGATGCCTGCGCTCTCAGGGACTTCTGGAGGATCGGACGTGCGGCGGAAGATTCAACTTATCACTTTCGTTGTCTTCATTTGCTTTGCTTGCCTGTATTTCTTTCCGGCGGCGAGTTCGGCGGACAATTCAAAGTCGCAAATCGATTTCGACCGCGAGGTGCGTCCGATCCTGTCGGACAACTGCTTCGCCTGTCACGGGCCGGACGAGAATCAGCGCAAGGCGAAGCTGCGCTTCGACACGAAGGATGGCGCGTTCGCCAAACCGGGCGTGATCACGCCCGGCGACGCGTCGAAATCGAAGCTCTATCAACGCGTCTCGTCAAAGGATCAGGACATGGTGATGCCGCCCCCGGCGTCGGAACACAAACTGACCGAAAAACAGATCGAGACGATCAGGCGCTGGATCGACGAGGGCGCGCGGTGGGACGAGCATTGGGCGTTCATCCCGCCGAAGCGGCCTGAAATTCCCAAAGTTGCGAACGCCGCCTGGGTCCGCAATCCGATTGATTCGTTCATCCTCGCGCGGTTGGAGAAAGAAGGCCTGAAGCCGCAGCCCGAGGCCGACAAGACGACGTTGCTCCGTCGCGTTTATCTCGATCTGACCGGGCTGCCGCCGACGCCCGCCGACGTCGACGCTTTCCTCGCCGACAAATCAGCCGGCGCTTACGAGAAGGTTGTCGATAAGTTGCTCGCGTCGCCTCGTTACGGCGAGCGGATGGCGATGGTGTGGCTAGACCTGGCGCGCTACGCCGACACGCACGGCTATCACATCGACAGCCACCGTGACATGTGGGTGTGGCGCGACTGGTTGATCCGCGCGTTCAACGAAAACAAAGGCTTCGACCAATTCACGATTGAACAGCTCGCGGGCGATTTGCTCCCCGACGCCACGCAGGATCAGAAGATCGCCACCGGATTCAATCGCAACCACATGATCAATTTCGAGGGGGGCGCGATTCCCGAAGAATACTTGAACGAATACGTAATCGACCGCGTCGAGACGACGGCCACCACCTGGCTTGGGCTGACGATGGGCTGCGCGCGCTGCCACACGCACAAATACGACCCGATCTCGCAGAAGGAGTTCTATCAATTTTACGCCTTCTTCAACAGCGTGTCCGAAGCCGGATTGGACGGGCAAAAGGGCAACGCCGCGCCAATACTCCCATTGCCGACCGAAGAACAGAAAGCTGAGCAGCAGCGGTTGGCCGGCGCGATTCAGGATTTGACCGACGCGCTCTCGGACAAGAACGTCGCGCCGCTCAAACAGGAGTGGGAAAAGACTCTGTCCGGACGCGCGGCGGTCGCGCCGGTCGAGAAAATCATGTCGCATTATGAATTGGACGGAAGCCTGGCCGATTCGTCGGGGCATTATAGTCATGGGAGAACGTTGAACGGCGATCCGACGTTTGGCGGCGGCATGGTCAGCCGCGCGGTTTCATTGGACGGCCAGACGTTGCTGAGCTTCGGGGACGCCGGCGCGTTCGACGCCGGCGATCAATTCACATTCGCGCTGTGGATGCGCCCCGGCATAGGCAAGATCGGCAATTTCGCCTTCCAGAAGATCGAAGACGAAAAGACGCTGCGCGGGTACGAATTGGTTTTCGAGAAGACGCATTTGATAGACATCCAGCGATGGGCCGCGCCTTTGACCGTCAGGCTGATCTCGAACTGGCCCGATGGAGCGATCGTCGTTCGCACGAAAGAACCGTTCAACAACAACGAATGGAAGCACCTGGCCTTTACTTACGACGGGTCGGGCAGGGCCGCCGGGTTGAAAGTCTTCCTGAACGGTAAATTCGCCGAGGTCGAAGTGGTGAAAGATGCGCTCAACGGCCCGATCAAAACAGGCGCCGAATTGGTCATAGGAGGGAAACAGACCGGCAGGGCGTATAGCGGTGGCCTCGATGACATGCGTCTCTATTCACGCGTTCTCGGCGACCGCGAGATCGAAGACCTGGCTGTTCACTATCCGGTCCGCGCCATCCTCTCCGGCGTCGGGGGCAAGCGGGCGAAAGAAGAAGAAGATCGGCTGCGCGAATATTTCCTGACCGAGATCGCGCCCGAAGAGATGCGCCGGAAATACGTCGAGTTGAAAGTGGTCAGAAAGCGGAAACAGGCGCTGGACAAGGCGATCAGCAACACGATGGTCATGATGGAGCGCAGCTTGCCGCGCGACACATTCATCCTCGCGCGCGGCGATTACCGCAACAAAACCGAAAAGGTCACGCCTGGGGTCCCCGCGGTTCTCCCGCCGCTGCCGAACGACGAGAAGGTCAACCGCCTGACGCTGGCCAAATGGCTGGTCGATCCGAATCACCCGCTGACCTCGCGCGTCGCGATAAATCGTTTCTGGCAGATGTATTTCGGACACGGCGTCGTCAAAACCGTCGAAGACTTCGGCGTGCAGGGCGAACCTCCCGTCCACCCGGAACTTCTCGACTGGCTGGCGACGGAGTTTATGAACCCGACGTGGAATGCGGGCGACGGGGCGACGGGGCGACAGGGCGACAAGGAGACAAGGAGACAAGGGGACAAGGGGACAGGGAGACGGGGAGACGAAGCTCATTCGCAATCCGCAATCCGCAATCCACAATCCGCAATCAAGAGGGGGTGGGACGTGAAGGCGATGCAGAGGCTGATCGTGACCTCGGCCACTTATCGCCAGTCGTCGCGCGTCACGCCGGGGTTGCGCGAGAAAGATCCCGAAAACCGCCTGCTGGCGCGCGGCCCGCGCTACCGCCTTTCGGCCGAAACCATCCGCGACAACGCGCTGGCCGTTAGCGGATTGCTCGATGACGAAATCGGAGGCCGAAGCGTCTTGCCATATCAACCGCCAGGCCTGTGGGAAGAGATGGCATTCGGCGACGGCTTCTCGATGCAGGAGTATGTCCAGAGTCACGGCAAGGATTTATACCGCCGTTCGATGTACACCTTCTGGAAGCGCACCGTGCCCCCGGCGGTTATGGCCACGTTCGACGCGCCCGACCGCGAGAAATGCGTGGCGCGCCGCGCGGTGACCAACACGCCGCTTCAGGCCCTGGTCACGCTCAACGACCCGACCTACGTCGAAGCGGCGCGCGCGATGGCCGAAAGGACTCTGCGCGAAGGAGGAAAGAACTTGAGCGGCCGGATCGCCTATGTTTTTCGCCTGGCGTTAGCGCGCAATCCGTCGGCGCAGGAAGCGCGAGTATTGCGCGAACTGGCGTCACGGCAATTGACCAATTACCGCAAAGACAGGAAGGCGGCGAGCGAGTTGCTGCGCGTCGGAGAATCGAAGGAGGATGATAAGATCGACCAGGCGGAGTTGGCGGCGTGGACGATGGTGGCGAGCGCGATTTTGAACCTGGATGAGACGGTCACAAAGGAGTAATCCCGATTATGTAAACCGGAGCCTTGGGTTGAGCAAAAGAACCACGGGGACCCGTGGTCCCCGTGGTTGGGCTTCATTCTGGGTTCAACTCAAGTCTGGATTAAGTAAACGCGAGGAGGGAAGTGATGAACCTGAAACGTGAATTCGATCTGCATCTGACGCGCCGACAGTTCTTCGGTCTCGGCGCCAAGGGCGTCGGGGTCGCCGCATTGGCCTCGTTGTTCAAACGGAACGGGTTCTCATTCGTCGAGAACGAGGCGAATCGCGATCCGAAGACCGGCGGCCTGGTCGGGTTGCCGCATTACGCGCCGAAGGTGAAGCGCGTGATTTTCCTGCACCAGTCGGGCGGCCCTTCGCAGATCGAGACCTTCGATTACAAACCCGCCCTCGAAAAACTGCACGGGACTGAACTGCCCGATTCGATCCGCCGCGGCCAGCGCATAACAGGAATGACTTCGGGCCAGAGCGCGTTCCCCTGCGTCAAATCGCTCTTCAAATTCAAACAGCATGGACAGTCGGGGACCTGGGTGAGCGACTTGCTGCCGCACACCGCGAAGATCGTCGACGAGATCGCGGTCATCAAGACGATGTACACCGACGCGATCAACCATGACCCCGCGATCACCTTCATCCAGACTGGATTCCAACAGCCGGGCCGTCCGAGCGCGGGCTCGTGGGTGAGCTATGGCCTGGGAAGCGAGAATCAGAACCTGCCCGCGTTCATTGTGTTGCTTTCGACCGCCCACGCGCTTAACACCGACCAGCCGCTCTTTTCGCGCCTCTGGTCGAGCGGCTTTTTGCCGTCTTCTTATCAGGGGGTGCGGTTGCGCGGCGGCGCGACGCCCGTGCTCTATCTTGATGACCCGCCAGGCGTGAGCAAGACGACGCGCCGCCAGATGCTCGACGCGGTCGTAAAACTCGACAAAATAAAATCGGAGAGCTACGGCGACCCCGAAATCGAGACGCGCATCGCGCAATACGAGATGGCCTATCGAATGCAGACTTCTGTGCCCGATCTGATGGACCTGTCGAAAGAACCGGACGGCGTGTTCGAAATGTACGGCCCCGAATCGCGCAAGCCCGGAACTTACGCCGCCAACTGTCTGCTCGCGCGCCGCCTGGCAGAGCGCGGCGTCCGTTTCATTCAGCTTTACCACCGGGGCTGGGATCAGCACGGTGACCTGCCGCGCGACCTGGCGCTCCAATGTCAGGGCACGGATCAGCCGACAGCGGCGCTCATTCAGGATTTGAAACAACGCGGTCTGCTCGACGACACGCTGGTCGTCTGGGGCGGGGAATTCGGGCGCACGGTCTATTGCCAGGGCAAGCTGACCGAGGCCAATTACGGGCGTGATCATCACCCGCGCAATTTCGCTATGTGGATCGCCGGCGGAGGCGTCAAGAAGGGCGTCGCGATCGGCGAGACCGACGATTACAGCTACAACATCGACTCAGACCCGGTCAGCGTCTTCGACCTGCAGGCGACGATGCTTCATTTACTAGGCATCGATCACAAACGACTGACGTACAAATTTCAAGGACGCCATTTCCGCTTGACCGACGTGCACGGGGAGTTAGTCGAGAAGCTACTGGCTTGAAATTCGTTTCTACCACACCTGGCTCGCTTGCAATCCTCGCAGTAACGCTCGCCCGTGTTCAGGGTGTCAATAGAACACTGATGGCGCGGACGAGCGCGGATCATCGCGGATAAAACCAAAAAAGTTCAGCGTCAATCCGCTCTATCAGCGTTATCCGCGTTCTATTAACCCGTACACTGATCTGAAAACCTCTCTAGTGATGCGCTTGTTGGGTTTTATCGGTTAAGGTAGAATCCGCCTGGTTACTTTCCGTGTTGCTTTCAACTCCCCCGCGCTGATAATTTTGCCCGGACGGAACCGGCAATTTAAAGTTCATACAATAGGCGATCTTCCAGTTAACAATGAAGGGGTCTGGCAATGACTAGACTGGACAAAGCAGCGAATATAGCCTTGATTCTCGCCTGCCTGCTTCTTATCGGAGCCCTGGCAAGAAATTATTATCTCAGTCGAATATCCGATCCAGGCATCAAACTCGGCATCGAAAAGGGGGAGCCGGTCAAACTCACTGGAGACGCGTCTGCCGACACGCAAACCGCCCAGACTACCCTGGTATTGGCGCTTTCCACTCACTGCGGTTTCTGCCAGGAGAGCGTGCCTTTTTATCAAAAGCTCGCGGCATTCAAGAATTCTTCTCCCGCGCGAGTGCGATTGGCGACCGTGATGTCTGAGCCGAAGGAGGAGATTGAATCCTATTTGAAAAAGCAGGGCATTGCCGCGGATGCGGTATTCTCAATGCCTGTATCTCAAATCGGCGTCAAGGGAACTCCGACGCTGTTGCTGCTCGACGGACAGAACAAGTTGATCGAGTCATGGGTCGGGAAGTTAAACAGCCAGGAGGAGTCTGAAGTTATTGCACATCTTCAAAAGGCTTGCCCCGAGTGCTCAATGTAAGCAGTAACGTAATAATTGATTTCTGACAAAGGAGAAAAACAGATGAAAAAAACTTCGTTGTTAAAAATTGCGGGCGCCCTATTGATCGTAATCGGCGTATTTTTCACGCCATTAACTTCGATCGCCAAAGCCGGGCGACAGGCTTGCATACCCGAAGGTGGGGCTTGTTCGTTTTCAAGTGGCAGGTGCTGCGCCCCTAATACCTGCTGGAAAGGGAAATGCCGAGATGCCGTATGACGCATCATTGACATTCCCATAACGATTTAGATCGATCAGCAAATGCATGTAGGGGACTGAGGCGCGAGTTGTTAACTCAAATCCACGGTTAAGAAATGGATGGAATCGATCTTGACCGTGGCGCGGACTAATGGTCTTTGAGAATTAATTGCAACAACGTAGGGGCAGACCTGTGTGTCTGCCCCGGATTTAGGAACCTCGGCGTAGGGGCAGACACACAGGTCTGCCCCTACGTTGAATTGCGTGGTTGCATTTAATTTTCAATTTTCAAAGGCCATTAGTCCGCGCCACTGTTCTCCCGGAGTTATAACGCAGGCCCGGGCCGCAGCAAGC
>DATCXQ010000484.1:0-5497 GCA_036565725.1 Blastocatellia bacterium | reverse complement strand
ATGCGGCTCGTGGCCGCGGGCGTTAGGCTTTGGGCGAGGGCCTGTTTGAGGATTCTCGGATTGAAGATCAACGTCCACAGGCCTCCCGGCGATCTTCAATCAACCAGGCGCCTGCTAGTCAGCAATCACCAAAGCTATCTTGACGTCATAATTATCGCATCGGTCTTCCCGACGCTGTTCGTCGCAAAGGTCGAGGTGGGCAGCTGGCCGCTGTTCGGTTGGCTCTCAAAGCTCGGCGGAACGATCTTTGTCGACCGGGAAGACCCGCGCAGCGGCGTCAACTGCGCTTACCGAGTGAGCCGCGCGCTGCGCGACGGCGTCAACGTTCAGGTCTTCCCCGAAGCGACGACCGGCGACGGCTCGACCGTGCTGCCGTTCAACGGGCTCTTCTTCGCCTCGGCCGTCCGCTCGCAGGCGCCCGTGCTGCCGCTGACTATCAAATTTCAAAGCGTGAACGGAAGGCCTGCGGACAGAGAGGCGCTCGACACCGTCTGCTGGTACGGCGAGATGAACTTCGCGCGCCACTTTTGGGATTTATTGAATATCGAATCAGCGGAGGTCTCATTGATGATCGACCAATCAATCAAACCGGAGCGCGCGCAGCGGGCGAAAGATTTAGCCCGGCTGGCGCGCGAAAGAATTTTCAGAAGCTTCGCGAACGCCGACGCCATCTCGGCCGCCCGCGCGGAAGTCCCGATCGAATTCGCCAGAGCCGACGCATGTCCACATTCGGGAGAACAGACCGGGAATGAGCCCGCCACGGCGGAGGATTACATAGTCGGAGCGATGCTCTTCTCATTCTTCTCGCCCTCATCATCAGGCCAGACCGAGCCGCTCCGAGACGCCACGCCGCAAGGCGAAAATGAATGATAAAATGAACTAGATTGGGACAAGTACCACGCGCGTAAGCAACCGGTCTTCTTACCTGTCGGCTGCTTGCTTACAGGCCGTACTGTAACGGTGTCCCAAGGGAGAGAGCGAAATGGCAAAACGAATCGAGAACGAATGCGCTTTTTGCGCCGAGGAGATCGTAGAGGGCGAAGAGGTCGTCGGCAAAGATTGGAAAGTCTATTGCAGTGAGCTATGCGCCGAAGCGGGCGAGAAGATGTCGCTCGAAGAATGGCGTAAGGCGATGGGGGGTAAGGAATGGGGAGTTGATAGTGAAAAATCCGTTTGTGAAAGCGCATTTTGACCCCACATTCCCCCGCCTTCAATTCCCCACTCCCTACTCTCTATTTTCTTTACGCGGAATTTAACGACGGCTAACGCAAGGTTAAGGTCGAGGGCTTATAACCTTGAACATTCTTAAGCCTAGTCCTGTGTCTCACTGGCGCTTCCGCTCGCCTGAACGGAAGCGCCCCTTTCTTTTTCGCGAATGGTCGAGTCCATATGTGACGCTTCCTCCCGCGCGGGACTGTTCATTAAAAGCCCAAAAATAACCAAGCCTTTACCTGGATTTAACTGAGACTTAACCCATCGTTCCTAAAATCCGTTTTCACAAGACACGATAATTTGACGCGCACCCTTCCCCCATGCGCTTGTTTTTAGGTGAATCGAATGGCAAATTTCTACATTAGCAATAATCATGTGGGCGGGCCGCCGCAATCTCTGACAGCGGCGGACGGGCGACATTTATTTCCAGGTGAGAATATGCGGAATTTGCCGGAATCGGCATTAAATGAACTGCGCGATCATGTGCTGTTGATGGGCGGCGAAGTCGAGAACGCCATTGACCATGCCACGCGGGCGTTGATAGAGCGCGACACGGACCTGGCGGAGCAGGTGCTGAGAGACGACGACCGCGTCGACGCGCTGGAGTTGGAGGCCGATAGGCTCTGCGTCCAATTGCTTTCCATCCATTCGTCGGAGGCGAGCGACCTGCGGCTGGTCGTCACGGCGATCAAGATCACGCCTATCCTGGAACGCATCGCCGATCACGCCTGCAACATCGCCCGCGCGGCGATCTATTTGAATGATGAGCCGCAGCTCAAACCCTATTTCGACCTGCCGAAGATGAGCTGGCTGGCCTGCGAGATGCTGCGCCTGTCGCTCGACGCGTTCGCCGCATCGGACGCCAATGCCGCGCGGGCGGTTATCGAGCGCGACGACGACATCGACCGGCTCTACGACCGCATTTTTCACGACCTGCTCGACCGGATGTCGCGCGACGCGGCGGCGGCTGGGCGCGCCGCCCGGCTGCTGCTGGTCGCCAAACACCTCGAACGCATCGGAGATTACGTCACCGACATCTGCGAGCTGATCGTTTACATGGCCGAAGCTCTGGTGATCAAACATAGTCAGATAGCACGATGAATTGCGGATTACGGATTGCGGATTGCGGATTCTCCGATTGCGGATTGAAGACGCCGTTTCAAATCCGCGATCCGCAATCCGTAATCCGCAATCGAATATGAAACCGTTTATACTCATCATCGAAGACGATCCCGACATCGCCGAGAGCATTCGCTACAACCTCGAACGCGACGGCTCGTTCGTCGCCCAGGTCGCGCTTACCGGCGAAGCGGGGTTGAACATTGCGCTCGGCAAGGGACAATCAAGACAGACGGGCCAGACGGGCCAGATGGGCCAGATGGGCCAGATGGGGAGAACGGGCGAATTACACAGTTCGACGCCCGATCTGATCATCCTCGACTTGAACCTGCCCGGGATGAGCGGGTTCGAGCTGTGCCGCCGCTTTCGCACAGAAGAAGAGACTAGGCGCACCCCGATCATTATGCTTACGGCGCGAATTGAGGAGGGGGATAAAGTCCGAGGCCTTGACCTTGGCGCCGACGACTACATCACGAAGCCCTTCGGCGTGCGCGAGCTAGTGGCCCGCGTGCGCGCCGCCCTGCGCCGTTCGGGGTACGAAGAGAGGACGCCGAAGTTTTACGACGACGGCCAGCTTAGGATCGATTACGCCGACTTTTCAGTCACCTGCCAGGGGAAGAGCGTCAAGCTGACCCGCAAGGAATTCGCGCTGCTCGCCATCCTCTCACGCAACAAAGGGCGCGTGGCGCCGCGCGAACAACTGCTCGACCAGGTCTGGGGCCTGGAATATTATGGCGAGGCCCGCACGCTCGACGTTCACATCAGCGGCCTGCGAAAAAAGCTTGGCGCGTGCGGCGGCTGCATTGAAACGGTGATCGGTATTGGTTATCGTTTCCGGCCGGGCGCCGAATCTGCTGAAACAAGTGATTGAACGGAAGTTTATAGCCAGCAATTGAAAAAAGGATTCCAGCCACGAATTAACACGAATGAACACGAATCTCTTTCTTGATCTTGACCTCCCGCTTGTTTCTCCATTTGCGGCCATTCGTGAATATTCGCGTTCATTCGTGGCTGAGATTCTTTTTTATGTACAGCCTTGATGACGGCTCAGACAAAAAAGATCACTCTCGCGACCATCGCGGCGGTCACGTTTTTCGCGGCTTATGAGACCGTGAAGACCGTGGTCTTTCCGCAGATGGGAGCCATCACTTCGCACGTAGTTTCGACCGTTCTCGTCGGCGTCACGACCGTCTTCATCGCGCGATACGTTTTCAGGCAGCAGCTCAGCCTGCTCGGCGAGCATGAGCAGACCAACCGGCGGCTGCAGAACGCGCTGGTGAAATCCGAACGCGACGAGAATCTGCTGCGTTCGATCGTGGCTTCGGTGGCCGAGGGGCTGGTCATCACCGACCGCGAGTCGAACGTGTTGATCATCAACGACGCGGCGCGCGAGTTGTTGGGCGCGGGGCAACGCCCCGTCATCAGGCTCACCGACATCAGCCGCGACCCGCAATTCCACAAGGTCTTTGCGAGCGCGCTCGCCGTGGGCGAGCGCGCCGTAACGCGCATCGAAACGCGTCCGCCTGCGCCGTCCGGGCAGAGTCAGGCCGGATCGCAAAACCGCCGCATCCTGAGGCTGCACGCGGCGCCGCTGCGCTTGTCCGACGACCGCGACGGCCAGATCGACGGCGTGGTCTGCGCGTTCACCGACGTCACCAAACTCGAAATGCTGGAACGCGTCCGGCAAGAGTTCATCTCGAACGTCTCTCACGAACTCAGGACGCCGCTGGCCGCAATCACCGCCTTCGCCGAAACGCTGCTCGACGGGGGCATTGACGACGCCGAAAACAACCTGCGCTTCCTGCACACGATCCAGCGCAACGCCGAGCGCATGAAGGCGCTGGTCAACGACATTTCGGAACTGTCGGCGATCGAATCCGGCGCGGTCATGCTGTCGATCGAGCGATTGCCGCTGCGCCAGGTGGTCGGCGACGTCTTCAACGGCCTTTCGCATCGCGCGGCCAAACAGGGCGTCGCGCTTCACAACCAGGTCTCCGAAGATTTCTACGTCGACGCCGACCGAAGGCGGCTCGATCAGATTCTGATCAACCTCGTGGACAACGCGATCAAATTCAATCACCCGGGCGGCGCCGTCACAGTGCTCGCCGTGGACTCTGAAGGGGGGCAAACGGTCAAGGTGCGCGACACGGGGCCGGGCATCCCGCCCGAACACCTGCCCCGCGTCTTCGAGCGCTTCTACCGCGTGGACAAGGCCCGTTCTCGCGAAGCGGGGGGGACCGGACTCGGACTGGCCATCGTCAAACACTTGGCGCTCGCGCACGGGGGCGAGGCTTACGTCGCAAGCGAAGTCGGGGCGGGAAGCGAATTCGCCATCAAGCTGCCACAGCGTGGCGCCTCCAACCTGCCCGCCGATCAATTGTCTACAGAGACCGTCAGTTATGCGGCAAAACACTGACCCAACCTCATCCGGGGCGCCCCTATTCGATTTCAGCGTCAAGGTCAAAAGGATTCACCCGGCGGCCAAGCTCCCAGCGCGCGGGACGAATTGGTCCGCGGGCGCCGATCTATGTTGTCTGGAAGCCTTCACTCTCGGACCGGGCGAACGAAAATCGGTGCCGACAGGGTTGATTGTCGAGATTCCCCCCGGCTGGTATGGCCGCGTAGCGCCGCGTTCGGGATTGGCGGCGCGCCACGGCGTTGACACGCTCGCCGGCGTTGTGGATCCGGATTTTCGAGGAGAGCTAATGGCGCTGATCGTCAATACCGGCGAGGCTCCGGTTAACTTTGACGCGGGCGAGCGGATAGCGCAATTAATCATCGAACGCGCCGCCGTCTGTAATTACGTCTGGGCGGATGAGTTGAGCGCGACCGAACGCGGCGACGGCGGGTTCGGTTCTACAGGTAAGTCAAGCACGCCATCTAAATGCTAGCGCGTTGTAGGTGGAGCTTGTCTCTGTACTCGCCGGTAGCTGTCTACCGACTTTCTGAGACTTCGGGCCACTTGACACATGGCCCCAGGTATAAACTCTTTAGATTTTACGTATGTCGAGAATTAGAGCGGTTGTCAGATCAGTATACGGATTTATTCTTCGTCGCGGAGCGACGGTTGAGCTTAGGCCGGCGTTTCAACGCCGGTGTCACACGTAAGAGAAATCCGCGAGTCGCGGAGCGACGGTTGAAGGATGCGAAGAAAAGACGGTTGAAT
>DATCXQ010000469.1:0-6435 GCA_036565725.1 Blastocatellia bacterium | reverse complement strand
CCTGTCCCGTGAGTCGCCCCGTCTCTGCGGTCTCTCCCCCTACTGCTTATCAGGCGGGGTTGCGCGCAGCCGTTCGAGGGATTGTTCGGTCTGCTGTTTGATGTTTTCGTTCTTTTCGGTCTTGAGCAGATTTTCCAGAGGCCCGATCGCGCGCCGGTCGCGGAGCGCGCCGAGCGCGACGACCGCCGCCATTCTGACGCTGTCGCCAGGGACACTGTTGAGAAGCGCGAGCAGAGGCTCGACCGCGCGTTTGTCTCCCAAATCGCCTAGCGCCATCGCCGCGTCGGCCCGCACCATGTGATGCTCATCGGCGAGCGCCTTGATGAGCGGCTCCAGCGCGCCCGCGCATCGCGCGCCTCCGATCGCGGCGACCGCGCTGTCACGGTCTTCAGCCGAGGCGGATTTCAACAATGGTATGAGCGTCTCACAACCCTTATCGCCGCCGATTGTCCCCAGGGCGATGATCGCGCTCCGCCGGTCCCTGAGTCGCTGGCTTTGCAGCATCCTGGCGAGAGGCTCGACGCCTTTCACCGATCCCGTCTGTCCGAGCGCCAGCGCCGCCGCGCTACGGACCTCCTGGTTGTCATCTCCCAGCACGGAGATCAACAGTTCGACGCCGGCCTGATTTTCCAACTGGCCGAGCGCTTCGGCGGCCGAGCTCCTGACGGCGGCGTCTTTATCTTTGAGTTGCGCGGCGAGCTTTCCCAGATCGGCTTTCTCCTGCGCGTCCTGAGGGGAAGACAAGAGGGCGTATTGGAGGACGACCAGCGCGACTGTAAACAGTTTGGCGTTCAACCGAGTGAGTGGCATATGCGATGACCTCCTGCGGAAAATCCCTGGGTACGCATCGCTTCCAGCGTGCAGGCGTGGCTAGAAGACCCATTGGAGGTCCGCAGCGCAATTGGGCCGGATCCGCAGGATTAAAAGCGATAATCACTCGACGCAAGCGAGGCGACTTCGGGTGTGTCTGATTCCTATCAATATGCCCTTCCCCACGATTGCACGCTCCCAAGCGATATTTGCCCAAGGCGATAGAAAAAGCGTGTAGCCCAGCCTTTAGGCCTCAAGAATCCTGCGGCCTAAAAGCTGGGCTACACGCTTCGTGATCAATTGTTGCCACGGCCCCTCTTCTGCGCCGCGGTCGGCAATTGTCCTTTCTCGTTGCGGGCGTAATAACCGCGCCGCGTGCGCGCGATCACCTTGCGGCTGCCTTGAGAATTGACGCTCACTTGGATGTTGCGGAACGTGCCGTCACGCTTGTCGTTGGTCGGGTAATAGCTGACGACGTATTGCGTGCGCAGGTCTTTGGCGATTTGAGCGGCGATGGCCGGAATCTCGCTGATGTCTTTCGGGAAATAGGCGCGCCCGCCCGAATCGTCCGCGATGCGCGAGAGCAGATCCTTGGCCTTCTTCGCGGGCGATTTCCCGAAGAGACTCTTCTCTTCCATCTCTTCGTCAACGAAGCCGACCAGATAGACCTGGACCTCGTCCTCCTTGATCGCCTCCATCACTTCCTTCTCTTTGACCGAGCTGTTCTTTTCCAGACCGTCAGAGATCACGACCAGGGCCTTCCGGCGTCGCTTGCCCTTCTCCTGCGCGTAATCGGCGGTGGCGATGATCGCGTCCAACAGCGCCGTGCCGCCGCTCGTATAGAGTTCGCTGATGGCGTCCTCGAGTTCGCGCCTATCGGCGGTGAAATCCTGCACCAACTCTGGCTCGGCTTTGAACGACGCGACGAAGGCTTCGTCGTCAACCCGCATCTGTTTGATCATCGAAACCGAGGCGTCCGACACCGTCTGGAGCTTCGACTTCATACTGCCAGACGTGTCAATCACCAGTCCGAAACTAACGGGCACCTCTTCGCGGCTGACGTTGTCAACAGTCTGTTTGATCTTATCTTCGTAAACGGTGAAATCCTCTTTTTTAAGACTCATGATCGGATTGTTCTCTTGGTCGACCACCGTCACGTCCAGCAACACCAGGTCTGTATCCACGACAATCTTTCCGTCTTTGTCCGCTATCTGCTCGTCCGCCTGAGCGCTCTGACGCTTATCGCCTCTCTTATCCCTGGCGTCTTGTCGTTGCGGGGTCTGCTTCGGCTCCGGGGGGCGTGGCGGGTCCTGCGCGCCAGCGTTATGGATGGTAGCCAGCCCCAACAGCGCAATAATCAACGCCAGCGAAGAGACGCGAAAAATAGTTTGGTTTGACATAACGATCTCACTCCCAACAAAAATCGTTTTACCGCAGTTAATTTGGCCCGGAGGAGTTTGCCAATTATACATCTTCAATCCCCATTAAGCGCAAAAGCTGAACGGAATCTTTCGGTTTTTTTGCGCCCGCGCCGGAGCGCGTCATGGGTTTTACGAAGCCGATATTATTAGGTAAAGTGGCGAATGCGCGGCGCGGGGCCGTGCGGTTACAAAATCTCTCCACATATGAAAATCGCCACCTGGAACGTCAATTCGATAGCGGCGCGATTGCCACAGGCGCTCGATTGGGTCGAGGCCAATCGCCCCGACGCGATCTGCCTGCAGGAGACGAAATGCGTCGACGCGAAATTCCCCTTCGACGCGTTTCGCGAGATCGGCTACACGGCCGAAGTCTTCGGGCAGCCCACATACAACGGCGTCGCGATTCTCTCGCTGCATCCTGCGACCGACGCGCAGCGCGGGTTTCCGGACGACGCGCCCGAAGCGCAAAAACGACTGATCGCCGCCACGATAAATGGCGTCAGGGTCGTCAACGTCTACATCCCGAACGGCTCCGAAGTCGGGTCGGAAAAGTATCGGTTTAAACTCGAATGGCTGGGACGCCTGCGCGAGTTCCTCTATCAGAAATGCGACCCGGGGCAGCCGATGGTCTTGTGCGGCGATTTCAACGTCGCGCTCGAAGACCGCGACGTTCACGACCCGGCCTTATGGGCAGGGAAGGTCTTATGCAGTCAACCGGAGCGCGACGCGATGCAACAGGTCCGCGACTGGGGCTTGATCGACGTCTTCCGCCAACATCATGCGGACGCCGGATTATATTCCTGGTGGGATTACCGCGCGGGCGCGTTCCCGCGCAATCACGGATTGAGGATCGATCACCTCTGGGCGACCACTCCCCTGGCCGCCAAATGCGTCGACGCCTGGATCGACAAGACGCCGCGCGCGTTGCCCCGGGCGTCGGATCACGTTCCCGTCGTCGCCGAGTTCGCGATCTGACTTGGAGTCCGCGTTGCGACGCCTTGAAAAAATGAAAAATATCCACAAAGTCACACAAAGGGGCGCGAAGATTTTTTCTTTTGCTCCGTGTTTCTTCGTGTGACTTTGTGGACGATTTTCCGAGGAGTAAATATGGCCGAGACCGTATGCGCATGCGCAAACTTTGAACGTCTGGAAGGCTCGGCGGTCGGGATTTACGTCGCGCTTTATTTGGAAGAGACCGGCGTGGACGAAAAGTCCGGTAAGACCTATTATGTCTGCAAATACTGCGGCAGGCCCTGGACGCAAGAGATTGTCGTAGGCAAGACCACGCTCACACGGATGGAAACCGAGTATAACGTTTGAACAGTGGGGCAAAAGTTTTACTGCGGATTTCATTTTCCATTCGCCATTTGAGATTCGAGAACGGTCATTGCCCCCAGTTCCGACTGGTCAGCGACTGATGAATATCAGGCGATTTCCGGGACGATGACAAATTCCAAATCTCGAACGGAAAATGAAAGAGGTATGAAACCGATGTCATTGCAGACAAGGCAAAATCCTAATACCGGCGCTCTCGAAGTTCTGGTGAACGACGAGTGGACTCCGTTTGAAGATTATCGCAAGCGGCAGATTGACGAGGCGTACCAGAACTCGATCAGGTTTCTTCGCGACCGGCTCGGCGATGATGAGGGCCGAAAGCTGGAAGAACAATCGAACAGGAGCGAAGATTGATCCCTTATGAAAAATCTACCCCCACTAACGTCGCGGGCGTTGGTCCTTCTGCTCGCGCTCGCGCTCGCGCAGTCCGCCTCACTCGCGCAGGAAACCCCGAAAAACGACCTTCGATTGACTGAAATTCGACACCTCGATCTGACCTACGATTTCGCCGGATATCGCAACCAGGAGGAATGGCTCGATCGCGCGGCGCGGTTGAAGAAACAGATTCTGGTCAGCGCGGGGCTGTGGCCCGCCCCGGCGAAGACGCATCTCCAGCCCACGATCTTCGGCAAGGTCGACCGCGGCGATCACACAGTCGAGAAGGTCTATTTCGAGAGCTACCCGGGGTTCTACGTCACGGGCAATCTTTATCGCCCTAAAAATGTGAGTGGGAAAATACCCGCCGTGCTTTGCCCGCACGGGCACTGGACATACGGCAGACTGGAGAATCAGCAACTGAACTCCGGGCCGGCGCGGGCGGCCAGTTTCGCGCGGCAAGGCTACATCGCGTTCAGCTACGACATGGTCGGTTACAATGACAGCGCCGCCATCAGCCACCGTTTCGCCGCCGGCCACCGGGAAAACGCCGTCGACCGCGAGTCGTTGTGGAGCGTCAACCTGCTGGGATTGCAATTATGGAACAGCATCCGCTCGATTGACTTCCTGCTGACGCTCCCCGAAGTCGATCCAGAACGGGTCGCCTGCACGGGAGAATCCGGCGGCGGCACACAGACCTTTCTGCTGACGGCCGTCGACGACCGCGTCAAGTTGTCGGCGCCGGTGAACATGGTTTCATTCCTGATGCAGGGCGGCAGCGTCTGCGAGAACGCGCCCAATCTGCGGATCGACACCAACAATGTGGAGATCGCGAGCCTGGCGGCGCCGCGTCCGATGATGATGGTGTCGGCCACGGGCGACTGGACCAAGAACATGATGGCCTCCGAATACCCGGCGGTCGGCCGGATATACAAGCTCTTCGACGCCGAGGACAAGTTGACGGCTATCCAGATAGACGCGGCCCACAATTACAACCAGCCCAGCCGCGAAGCCGTTTACGGATGGTTCTCCCATTGGTTCCTGGGAAAGGCCGAGACGACTCCGATCAAAGAGCGCGGCAATGCGGTCGCGCCGATCAACGATCTACTCGTCTTTTTCGGACGCCCCAGGCCGGAGAATGAACTCAACGAGTCTCAATTGACCGAGAATTTGATCGAGACGAGGAAGAAACAACTCGACGAGGCGCAACCCCGCGACGCGGCCAGCCTCGAACGCTTCCGCGAGCAGTTCGGCGAGGCGTTCAAATATTCGCTGATGGCCGAATACCCAAAGTGGGGCGAGATGGCGATTGAGCATTTGGGAGTGAAAAACGCGCCCGGCGTGGTTTCCGAACGCCTGATAATCTCGCGGCGCGAACGCGGCGACCTCGTCGAGACGGTGTTGTGGAAACCTCCGAAGCCAAAACCGAAGCCGGTAAACGCATTCGTCCTGGTGGTCGAGCCGGCTTCTAACGATTTAATTATGCGACTCGTCAAGGCAGATTACACTGTGCTGTCATTGAAGCTCTTTCCCGGCGGACGCCAGATTCCGGAGAAGGTCAAATTCTTTACCACGTACAACCGCACGGACGAGGCTAATCGGGTCCAGGACATTCTTACCGCCATAGCATTATTGAAGCATACATTGATGGCTTATATTGGGAATGAGGGGCAGAAGACTAGCCTGAGCGTGGTGGCGCAAGGGAACGCAGGCTTGTTGGCCTTGCTGGCCAGGGGGCTTGCGCCCGCCATCGACAGGATGGTAATTGACGCCGCGCAGTTCGACTCGTCGAGCGACGAGGCTTTTATAAAAAGCATGCCGATTCCGGGCGTCCGCCGCGCCGGCGATTTCACGACCGCCGCCACGGTCGCGCCGCTCACTCCTCTGTTGATCCACAACGCCGGAAACAAATTCAAGGCCGAAAAGATAGAAGCAGTTTACAACGCTTTCGGAAAGGCCGAGAACTTCAAATCGCAGTCGGCGAAGCTCAGCGACGCGGAACTCGTCACTTGGCTCTCGTCCAAATAACAATCCGTACCGCGCCGGAGAATCTCAAAAGGAACAAAATGCCGCAAAATCAAAATCAGAATCTGGCCTCGAACTCACAAACCCTTGTCATCGACGCCGAAGAGTTCACCTTTGAAACCGTCGAGCAACACAATGGCATAGCAACCGTTGTGAAATTCAAACTCGACAATCCCGACGTGAGGCTGGGAGACGTGTTGCTGATCCTTTCTGGCGCGGAGATTCATTTCCACGGCTTCATCGGCGGGATAGGAGACGGCTACGCCATAGCGGCGGATCGCGCCGGTTCGATGTTACTGGCCGGAGTTCACTGATCAGCCGAATGTTCGCATATACCAGTTTTCAAATATATGAAGACTGTTAGGCGCCGCAGAGCACAGAGAGCACAGAGAAATCACTATGTCCTCTGTGCTCTCTGTACTCTGCGGTGGCTAACAGTCTTCATATATTTGAAAACCGGTATAAGCTA
>DATCXQ010000454.1:0-3705 GCA_036565725.1 Blastocatellia bacterium | reverse complement strand
CGCCAGCCGCTCGCGATGGGCCGACAACAAAGGCCCACGCGAATAGCGATTGCCAGTAACGCAAACAACCGGCTCAACCGTTCAGGGTCTTTCAGGCGCGTATCTTCTATGATCAGCTGCATCCATAAGTTATCGAAGGGTGCAGTCCATACGAATACTAGATCTTAGTATGTTGAGTCGACATTGGTATCAAGAATGTCATTGGCTCAACATGCGGCAGCTTTCCAAGTTTTATTTTTGATCTATTCACAAAGCTATAAGAGAGGCATTCAATGGCGAACAAAGCAAAAATAGAAGATATGGCTCACTGGTATGTAATCCGTACTCACGTAAAACAGGAAGATCGAGCAAGCCATAACTTGAAGGTTTTGGGAGTGCCAACCTTCAATCTAAAAACGAGAGAGCGTCGCTATAACCAATTTGCCAATGTGCCAACCTACATGACGAAACCATTGTTTCCCCGTTATATCTTCGCCCAGTTTAAAATTAATGATTTGTATCACAAGATTCGTTTCACAAGAGGTGTATCCAGCGTGGTCAGTTTCGGCGAGGGGCCGACCACGATCGATGAAGAAATCGTCACGATTATACAATCCTATATAAAAGAAGATGGCTTCGTCAGAATTAACGAGGAGATTAGGCCTGGTGATAAGGTAATGGTAAAGGACGGTCCGCTGAAAAATTTCGCGGGAATATTCGAGCGAGAAATGAAAGATACCGATCGAGTAAGGATCCTTCTTGAGGCTGTAAGTTACCAGGCTCACGTGGAGATCGGAAGAGATATGGTGAAGAGAGTGAGTTAGAGTGGAAGAACAGTCAGAGGGGCTAAAATGTGTTATTCACTTCTCCGCTTTATTTGCAAAGATTTGCCTCCGCCCGCAGCCTCCCCTGGCTGTGATCGTCATTTCGGCCAAGCTGATTTTGGAAATGGTATAGGCACGGTCCAGGTCTGTATGGTGACTCATGACCCACGCTTCGCTCGACGTGCCGACCGTTCAATCCACCTATTTGACGGACGCGTAGTCGAGGATAAACACGGCCAGGACGCGAAGCGGAGACAGCATTGAGATGATCATCGAGATGGCGACAAGCGAGGAAGACCTGTTGTCGATGCGTCGAATTCGCCGACAGGTTTTCGAATATGAAATGGGGCTGGCGCTTCCGGCGCTAAGCGCGCCGGAAGGCGCGGCCACCGCGCACGTGATAGCGCGCGCCGAAGCGACGAGTGAGCCGGTTGCGGCGCTCACGGTCGTGGACACGACGAACGAAACCGACCTCTGCGGGCGGTATGGCCTGTGTCTCCATCCAAACGCCCGGACCGCGCGCTACACGCAGCTTGCGGTGGTTAAGCCTTATCGCGGGATGAACCTTCCTCTGATGTTGATTCTCAAAGCGCATTACCACTTCGTGGTCCCGGGCGGTTACACGCACACGTGGCTGTTATTCGACGCGAAACGCGCCGCGAATTCCTCGTTATGCGCGCATCTCGGCTTTTCAGTGAGCGAGCGCGTCTTGCACTCTCAATTCGGCGTTACCCGCCTTCTGGTGAGAGATGAGCAGTCGGCTTTTTGTGAACAGGCTATTCGGCAAACTCAACAATATCTTGCGGCGGTCGCGCAGAAAAACGGTCGCAGTTCACATTGTGACTACGGTCTGTCAAACAAGGACTATCTCACTCCCGACGCCGCCAGTGGGGCGCTAAGTTGGAGGTAGGAACCGTAGGCGTCGTTGGGGCCTGTGTCGTGGGCGCTGGTATCGCTCAGAGTCTGGCCCAGTCGGGATGCGCTGGCTACTGAGGGAACAACAAGAGCGAGCGGAAGCGATTCCGCTCGCTTTTCAATCATCACCTTCAACCATAAAACGAGGTTACGATCATGAAAAGAATGCTCTTTACTGCTCTTACAGCGCTAACCATTCTGGCCGCCGCTTTCATCGCGTCCCCATTGAGCAGCGCCGACGGCCTTACGAAGTCAAAGGCGTCTGTCACGTTCAACAAAGATGTGGCGCCGATCCTCTTCAAGAACTGCGTCGAATGTCACCGCCCGGGCGAGGCCGCGCCGATGTCGCTCCTGAGCTACAAAGAGGCGCGCCCCTGGGCCCGCAGCATCCGCGAAAAAGTCGTCAACCGAGAGATGCCGCCCTGGTACGCTGATCCGCGCGTCGGCCAATTCTCAAACGACGCCAGCCTGACCCGAGACCAGATTGACACCATCACGGCCTGGGTTGACGGCGGCGCCAAAGAGGGCGATCCGCGCGACCTGCCGCCGGCGCCGAAGTTCGTCGAAGGGTGGAGCATCGGCCAGCCGGACGCGATCCTGAAGATGCCGGAAGAGTTCACCCTCGAAGCCAATGGGCCAGACGAATACCATCACTTCCTGATTGATACCGGTTTCACTGAAGACAAATACGTGCAGATGGCCGAAGCGCGCCCAGGCAATCGCCGGATCGTCCACCACATCAACGCCCTTATTATTCCGCCGCCGCCAGGTGTCATATCGTGGAAGGCGCCGCCCAAAGAGGATCTCGAAAAATATATTGCCGAGCTGGATCCGATCCTTTACTCCGAGAAGTATTTGCGGCGGGTGAGGCCAAGCGTGCCGGTTCACAACGACGGCTGCCAGCTCCCGAGCGGTGGTAGCGGCAACAAGTTTGATGGCAGCGGTGATTTCTTCACCACGATGATCCTCACCGAGTTCCTTCCTGGCGTTAAGCCCGCGATCTGGGAGCCGGGCACGGTCAGGAGGATTCCCGCCGGCGCGAAGATCGCCTTGGAGGTCCACTACTCCAGGGCGACAGGCCAGGTCGAGAAGGATCGTTCGATGGTCGGCCTGGTCTTCGCCAAGCAGCCGCCCCGGAAGGAATTGTTTTCGCGCTTGATTTCCAATTATTACTTCCAGATTCCGCCGGGCGCGGAGAACCAGCGGGTGACTTCTTGCTGGACGACGCCGGAAGACATCCATCTCGTCACCGCGAGGCCGCATATGCACAATCGCGGCAAGGCGATGGAGATCAAAGTCTTCTACCCCGACGGCCGCTCGGAGGAGTTGCTATACGTGCCCAGGTACGACTTCTCGTGGCAGATCAGCTACAACTTCAAGCAATCCAAGGCGATTCCGAAGGGGACCAGATTCGTGGTGACGGGTTATTTCGACAACTCGGCGAAGAATAGAAACAACCCCGATCCGGCGAAGGCCGTTCGCTTCGGCGAGCCGACCTACGACGAAATGATGGTTGGCTGGATCACTTACACGGTGGATGGCCATCAGCTCAAACCGGCCGCCGCGCCCAGCGATAGAGGCGCGCAAAAGTAGTCAACCACAACAGGGAGCAATGGACCCAATCGGGCAGATGGTGGACGCGGGATTGTATGGCCGCAAAAGCGGCGCCGGCTTCTATCCATATTGAGCCGCTGACTATGGGGAGATCATCAAGAGCGAGCGGAGGCGATTCCGCCCGCTTTTCAATCATCACCTTCAACCATAATACGAGGTTACGATCATGAAAAGAATGCTCTTTACTGCTCTTACAGCGCTAACCATTCTGGCCGCCGCCTTCTTCGCGTCTCCATTGAGCAGCGCCGACAGCCTTGCGAAGTCAAAGGCGTCTGTTACATTCAACAAAGACGTGGCGCCGATCCTCTTCAAGAACTGCGTCGAATGTCACCGCCCGGGCGAGGCCGCGCCGATGTCGCTCCTGAGCTACAAA
>DATCXQ010000445.1:0-14683 GCA_036565725.1 Blastocatellia bacterium | reverse complement strand
GGGAAAAGATCGGCTGCTTCGGCCTCACCGAGCCGGAGGTGGGTTCCGGGGCGTCCGGCGGCCTGCTGACGACTGCGAAACGCGAAGGCGATACCTGGGTCATCAACGGTCAGAAGAAATGGATAGGTAATTCTCCCTGGTGCGACATTTCGATCATCTGGGCGCGCGATGTCGCTGACAACCAGGTCAAAGGCTTCATCGTCGAGAACAAGACTACACCGGGCTTCAGCGTTGAGAAGATTCAGAACAAGATCGCGCTTAAGGTGGTTCAAAACGGCTTGATCACGATGGATAACTGCCGGATACCGGAGGAGAACCGGCTCCAAGTTGACCAATCATTCCGCGACACCGCCCACGTGTTGCGCATGACCCGTTATGATGTGGCATGGGAGGCGACCGGATGCGCGATGGGCGCCTACGAGAATGCGCTCAAGTATTCCCAGGAGCGTTTGCAGTTCGGAAAGCCGATCGGCTCGTTCCAGATGGTGCAGGACCTCCTCGCCAAAATGCTCGCCAACATCACGGCTTCACAGTGCATGATCGTTCGCATGGCCCAACTGCAGGCCGAAGGCAAGATGACGGACGCCCACGCGGCGCTCGCCAAGTCGTTCACCACGGCCAAGTGCCGCGAGACGGTGGCGTGGGCCCGGGAACTGTTGGGCGGCAATGGCATCGCCGCCGAGTACAACGTGGGGCGTTTCTTCGCGGACGCGGAAGCCCTCTACACCTACGAGGGCACCTACCAGATGCAAAATATGATCGTCGGCAAGGCCATCACGGGGTTCAGCGCCTTTGTGTAACGCGCCGGCTTTATTCACCGGGTTAAGCCCGTGCGGATAACCGAAATTTCAAGACGGGAGACAACCTGATGAGTTCGCCAGTAACCGCATTAACACTCAAGAATGTCTTGTACGAGAAGAAAGGCGCCATCGCCTATGTCACTCTTAATCGCCCCAAGGTTCTCAACGCTCTGAATCAACAAACGTGGGAGGACCTGCGGGCGGCTTTCGAGGACACGAGGGATGACGCTGAGGTTCGCGGCGTCATCCTTACGGGAGCGGGCGACAAAGCGTTCATCGCGGGAGCGGACATCAGCGAACTCGCTAACGTCACGGCGGTCGAAGCGCAAAACTCCAGCAGGTACGGACAGGAGGTCCTCAACCTCATCGAGGATCTCGGCAAGCCGGTGGTGGCGGCGGTCAACGGCTTTGCGCTCGGCGGCGGCTGCGAAACGGCAATGGCTTGCACGATCAGGGTGGCCTCAGAGAACGCGAAGTTCGGACAGCCCGAAGTCAAGTTGGGAGTCATTCCGGGCGGCGGTGGGACGCAACGCCTGCCCCGGCTGGTCGGGAAGGGCCGGGCCCTGCAGCTCATTCTGTCCGGAGAGATGATCGGCGCGCAGGAGGCCTATCGCATCGGGCTCGTGAACGAAGTCGTTCCGGCCGCCGATCTGATCACACGCGCCGAAGCGATCCTGAAACAAATCTTTGCCAACGCCCCGATCGCCGTGAAGTTCGCGCTCGAGGCGGTGAACAAAGGATTGGAGACGAACCTGGCCGAGGGCTTGTCACTGGAAGCTGCTTTATTCAGGCTGTGCGCCGGGACGGAAGACAAAAAGGAGGGCACGCAGGCCTTCCTGCAAAAGCGCGCCGCACAGTTCCAGGGGCGGTGAAGGTTAAGCAGAAAGGAGACACTAATGAAAACTGAGAACACAGCGACAACTGACAATATTTTCTCGGGATTAAAGGTAGTGGACTTCGCGAGCTTCATCGCCGGTCCAGGCGCAGCGGTGATCTTGTCCGACTTTGGCGCTGACGTTATCAAGGTTGAACCGCCCACGGGTGACTTGCAGCGGATGATATTCAAGGTCCCGCCGCAACCCCGCGCCAAGGACAACTACCCCTGGCATCTGGACAATCGCAACAAACGGGGATTGGCTGTGGATCTGAAATCGCCCCGCGCGGGAGAGATTCTCGAACGGCTCGTCAAATGGGCGGACGTGATGATCGTCAACTCTCCACACCCTGCGCGCAAGCGGCTAAAGCTGACGTACGAGGATGTCGCGCCGTGGAATCCCCGTCTGATTTATGCCGACCTCACCGGCTATGGCGATAAAGGGCCTGACGCCGATCTTCCGGGTTTCGATATCACCGCATACTGGGCCCGAACCGGCTTGCTGTCGCTGACGCGAGATGCGGGCGCTCCGCCGACACTGCCGTTAGCGGGCAGCGGAGATCATGCGACGGCGGTCGCCGTCTATTCCGCAATCGTCACCGGCCTTTACCGACGTGAGCGTACTGGCAAGGGTTCCTATGTTACGACTTCACTAATCGCATCGGGGGTCTGGGCCAGCGGTATCGCGATACAGGGCGCGCTTTGCGACGCCACGTTCTACCCCCTGCATGATCGGAAGAATCCGCCGAACGCGACATTCAACGTGTATCGGTCCTCCGACGACCACTGGTTCCTGATTGTCACCGAGCCCGACAGGTGGCCGGCTCTGGCAAATGGAATTGGTCGCCTGGATCTGCTTACGGATCCACGATTCACTGATGCGGCGAAGCAGGCGGCGAATTCGCCGCAGCTCACGGCGATTCTGGACGAGGTGTTTGGCTCACAGCCGATGGCGCACTGGCGCGAAGTCTTCGATCAAGCCCACATCCCATTCGGCGTTGTGCAGGCGCCTGGTGAAGTCATCAACGACCCACAGTTACTGGAGAACGACATCATCGTTCCACTCGAGGGCGCCGGAGGAAACCTGAAGTCCACGATCAGCAGTCCTATCCAGGTGCACGATGTCACCAAGGCGCCCGCAAAGCGAGCCCCGGAGATTGGAGAACACAACGAAGAGGTTCTCAAAGAACTGGGGTTCAGCGTGGCCGATATCGACGGCTTGCGCGCGAGCGGCGCCATCCCGCAGGTTGGAGCGACCACGGGAGCCAAGGGGGGTGGACGATGAATGAGATTATTACCGAACGTTCCGGAAGCATCCTGCGTGTCCAGTTGAATCGTCCGGCCAAGAAGAACGCAATGACTTCGAGCATGTACGCGACTCTGGCGGATCTTTTCAACGACACGGCCAAGGACGAAGGAATACGTGTGGCGCTCTGGCACGGCGCGGGAGATTCATTCAGCGCGGGCAACGATGTGGAGGATTTCCTGAAGAATCCTCCAGGGCCAGGCGATTCTCCTCAAGCTCGCTTGATGAATGCGCTGATTAACTTCGACAAGCCACTGATCGCCGCCGTCCAGGGCGCAGCTATCGGAGGGGGAACAACGATGCTGACGCACTGCGACTTCGTATATGCGGGCGAGAGCGCGAAGTTCCAAATGCCTTTCATCAATCTCGGTCTGGTACCGGAATTTGGATCGACTTGCTCGATTCCGATGCGTATCGGACACATCCGAGCGGCCGAGTTAATTTTGTTAGGACTGCCTTTCGATGCTCGGAGGGCCGCGGAGCTTGGACTGGTGACCCGCGTTGTGCCCGACCAGGAACTGCTGGCCACGGCGACTGAAACAGCCCAGAAATTGGCTGAGAAACCGGTTGGCGCGCTGCAGGCCTGCAAGAGACTCATGAAGCGCTTTTCACGCGAGCAGATCGAGGAGGCGATGAAGGCCGAAAACGACGAGTTCGCCTTGCGAGTGCGCTCGGCGGAAGCCAGGGAGGCGTTCACGGCGTTCCTTGAGAAGCGCCCGCCGAACTTCACGAGAACAAAGGAATCTGCGACGGCAAGATAGGCTTTTCCATATCAATGGATTCGGAAAGCGCCAGGGCGCGAGGCGCTCAGGTCGGGGATTGAGACACGAATAAATTAAGGAGAAGGTATGACTGAACCTCAGGGTTCTAGATCAACAGGCGCATCCGGCGTCAAAGCCGCGGTTAGCCGCTTATTTTTTCTGGAGGCAAGCGACGGTGGTCACGTCATCTCGGTAAATCCCGACGGCTCGGACCGAAAGGTCATCGTAACCGGATGCCGAATCCCAGATGGCGTGGTCGTTGACGCTAAGGCGGGGCACATCTATTGGACGAACATGGGAGTTCCGAATCTGAACGACGGATCCATCGAACGCGCGGATCTCGACGGTCGGAATCGCAGGACGATCGTTCCCGAAGGCGGCGCGTTCACTCCAAAGCAGCTCCATCTCGATAAGAAAAACGGAAAGCTCTATTGGTCAGACCGCGAGGGGATGCGAGTCATGCGTTCGAACCTCGATGGCTCAAAGATTGAAACGCTCGTGGATACGAGCCAGGGCGATGCGCGCCCCGGCCGCGACGCAAAGAAATGGTGCGTTGGCATAAGCGTTGACGCCGATCGCGGACAAATCTACTGGACACAAAAGGGCCCGGACGACGCCGGACTAGGCCGCATTTTTCGCGCGGGCGCAGAAATCCCAAATGGCGCCAACGCGGCCAACCGCTCGGACATTGAACTTCTTTATGAACGTCTGCCCGAGCCGATCGATCTGGAGCTCGATCTGAAGAATCGCCATATGTACTGGACCGACCGCGGAGATCCGCCACTGGGGAACACGGTCAATCGCGCCCCCATGGATGCGGATCCCAAGAAGCGCCCCGCTCCCGAGATCTTACTCACCCATTCGATGGAGGGAGGCCAGACTCCCGAGATCTTACTCACCCATTTGATGGAGGGAATTGGTATCGCCCTCGATCTCAAAGAGAATCGGATGTTCGTCACCGACTTAGCCGGCTCCGTCTATTCCGCCAAGCTCGACGGATCAGAGAAGAAGGCGCTGCTCGCCGCCCAGGGGAATCTTACCGGGATCGCCTACGTAGAAATAACCACAAAGGGGGATTGATTATGTCCTACAACAAACCTGTTCGCCGAATCGCGATCGTTGGCGCCGGAGTCATCGGCGCTAGTTGGGCGGCCCAGTATCTGGCCCGCGGGTTCGACGTGGTCGCGACCGATCCCACCCCGAACGCGGAAGCCAATTTGCGCAAGTATGTTGACGAGGCGTGGGAGCAACTCACTGAGGTTGGCCTTTCGCCTGGCGCGGCGCGTGACCGCCTGAGTTTTACCTCCAATATGAAGGATGCCTTGTCGAAGGCCGACTTCGTCCAGGAAAACGGGCCCGAGCGACCGGATTTCAAGATCAAGTTATTCGCCGACATGGACGACGCCACGCCTCCGGACTCGATCATTGCGTCGAGTTCATCGGGAATAACGCCAAGCGTCATGCAATCGGAATGCAAGCGGCCCGAGCGTGTCCTGGTCGGTCATCCTTTCAATCCTCCGCACATCATTCCGTTGGTTGAAGTCGTGGGAGGCGCCAAAACATCGCCAGAAGCGATCAAGCAAGCGATGGCATTTTATGCGTCGATCGGAAAGAAGCCCATCCATCTTCGGAAGGAGCTTCCCGGCCACGTCGCGAACCGCCTCCAGGCGGCCCTCTATAAAGAGGTCATGTATCTCATTCAGCAGGGGGTGTTGAGTGTCGCGGACGCGGACGACGCCGTGAGTTATGGGCCAGGACTGCGGTGGGGAGTGATGGGCCCCAGCTTGCAGTGGCATCTGGGTGGCGGCGCGGGCGGAATCAAACATTTCATGGAACACCTGATGGACCCGCTGGCCGCGATGATTAAAGTCCTCGGCGTCCCTGAAATCACTGATGAACTCAAGCAAACGATCATCGACGGAGTTTTGGAGGAGGCCGCAAATCGCTCTGTGGACC
This sequence comes from Blastocatellia bacterium, assembly GCA_036565725.1. Taxonomy (GTDB): domain Bacteria; phylum Acidobacteriota; class Blastocatellia; order RBC074; family RBC074; genus JAJVID01. The sequence goes on along the minus strand of DATCXQ010000445.1, from coordinate 8,986 downwards.
AGCTTGCTCAAGAGGAGAACGAGGTATTGCTCGGACTTCTTAAGCTCCGCTCTAAGCACGGTTTAGAGCCTGGACGTACGGCTCGGGGGACGGCATGACCTCACCTGAGTTAGACATCATCATTATTGGCGCCGGACCGGCGGGTGTACTCGCCGCCCTCCGCGCCGCGGAGCTGGGCGCGCGCGCCACGCTGGTGACGAGAGCTGAATTTGGCGGCATGGCGGCCAACGACGGACCGGTTCCGGTGCGGACACTGGCCCATGCCGCCCGGCTGATCCGCGAAGCTCGACAGTTAGGTCAATACGGCGTCACCGTGAGTGAGCCGGCGCTGGATTATCCCCGGCTGCTGGCGCGTGCGCGCGAGGTCGTCGACGATGTGCGTGAGCACTCTTCCTTGCGCAAGCAGATCGATTCCATCGGAGTGACCGTCCACGAGCAGGCCGGCGCCGCACGCTTCATAGACCCGCACACCGTCGTGACCGAGGCCGGGTTACGGCTTCAGGCTGACAAGATCATCATCTGCACCGGCGGCGTGAGCCGGCGGCTCCCAATCCCAGGCTTCGAGTTGACGAGTACCCATAGCGACGCCTGGGGTTTGACTTCAGTCCCGCCATCGATGCTGGTCATTGGCGCCGGGGCGACGGGGGCGCAGGTCGCCTCGATTTTCAATGCGTTTGGCTCACGGGTCCAACTCTTCGAGGCGGCCCCGCGCATCCTGGCGACTGAGGATGAAGATGTAGCGGCGGCGGTCAGGACAGCATTCCGTGATTCGGGCATGGTGGTGCAAGAGAACTTCGGCGCCATCGAGTCGTTCGAGAAAACGCCGACGGGCGTGCGGATGAACTTCTCCAAGGACGGCAAACGGGACAGCGCCGAGGCGACACTCGCGGTCGTGGCGGTGGGATGGGTGGCCGATACCACCGGTCTGAACCTCGATGCGGCGGGAGTCGAGATTGATGATCGTCGAAGGTTCGTGAAGGTGGATAAGTACATGCGGACTTCGGCGCCACATATTTTCGCCGCCGGGGACGTTATCGGTCGCCTGATGCTCGTCCCGCCAGCGATACAGGAGGGCTTCGTAGCGGCCACCAACGCCGTGCTGGGGGCCACGATGCCGCTTGGGGACCACGTGAACACAGCCGCCAGCTTCACAGATCCGGAATATGCCCAGGCGGGGCTCACCGAAGCAAAGGCCCGTGAAACACACGACGTCGTGACCGCGGTTGTAAACTTCGACTCGACCACGCGCACGATTATCGACGGGCGCAAGGCCGGTTTTTGCAAACTCATTGCCGACCGCAAGACCGCCAAAATATTAGGCTGCCACGTTGTTGGCGAGCGGGCGGTGGAGATCGCACAGGTGGCTGCGATAGCCATTGACTCGGGGATGCGGGTGGACGACCTGGTTCATGTTCCGCTCGCGTATCCTACCTACACAGGGATCCTCGCTAACGTGGCCGCCGGCGTGGCGCTCCAACTCAACCTGGACGTCGGCTGGCAAGCGCACAAGATAGAAAGCGCTGAGTTCGGCCACGTTCCGGGCGGCGCTGAGAGCCGTCCGGCGTCAATGCGGGGTACCGTAGGATGATTCATACATACTCCTTAGGCCGGGCCGCTCAATACTATCCAGAAAGAACGGCGTTTGCTACAGGCGGGACGCGCTCAACTTTTCGGGAGCTTCATGAGCGTGTCGCAAGCATTGCCGCGGCGCTAAACAAACACGGTTTTGGAGTTGGGGACCGGTTAGCCATTCTCTTGCCGAATGAACCCGATTACATCGAGCTGGTGTATGCGTGCGCCTGGCTGGGGGTGATCGTGGTTCCGTTGAATACACGGCTCTCGGTAATAGAAATAGATCACATACTTGCCGACGCAAACCCGCGAGGACTGATTCGGCTCTCGTCACTGCCGATCCCGACTGTGCGGCTTTCGTGGCGCCTGGCGCTCGACGAAGAACCTTTGGACGTTCAGAGCGATTCTTATCCTGACGCTATTTACGACCCGGAAGCGATCCTGACTCTCATTTACACGAGCGGCACAACTGGCCAGCCCAAGGGCGTTGAGCAGACTCACGCAAATATCCTGGCGAACATACACCACCTCAACTACTGGATACCTTATAGAGAAGGCGGCGTATATCTTCACGCCGCGCCGATTTTTCACATCCTGGACTTTCCGTTCATGTTCGCGGCGCCGGCTTTCGGCGGCTGCCAGGTCACGATTCCGAAGTTCAGCCCTCAAAGCTTCTGCGAGACGGTCGAACGCGAACGCGTCAATCGGACGGTATTGGCGCCGACGATGATCAATATGCTGACGCAATTCCCCGAACTCAAGAATTATGACTTAACCAGCCTCGAGGTATTGGCGTACGGCGGATCTCCCATGGCCCCTGAACTCATCCGCCGGGTGAGAGAGGCTCTACCCAATCTTAAACTTGTTCAGGGCTACGGCCTGACTGAAGCGGGCTTTCTCACTGGTCTGCAGGACCATGAGCACACTGAAGACAGGCTCATGTCTTGTGGGAGAGCTTGTCCAGGGATCGACGTGCGGGTCGTGGACAAGTCGGGAAAGGAAGTTGGAGTCGGGCGTCAGGGTGAATTGGTGGCCAGGGGCGCGAATGTCACGCGCGGTTACTGGAATAATCCGGAAGAAACGACACGCGCATTCCAAAATGGGTTGTTTCGTACCGGAGACGTCGGCTATCAGGATGCAGACGGGTATTTCTACATCCTGGACCGCTTGAAGGACATGATTGTTACGGGCGGAGAAAATGTCTACTCCGGTGAGGTCGAAGCGGTTATATACGAGCTTCCCGCGGTTCGTGAAGTGGCGGTCTTCGGAATACCTGATCCGCAGTGGGGCGAACTCGTGATGGCTTGCGTAGCGCTGAAGCCGGGAAAATCTCTCAGCAAGGATGAGCTGATCGCGCATTGCCGGCGATCTCTTGCCAATTACAAAATTCCACGCCGCGTCGAGTTCTCAGAAGCCGAGCTACCGAAGGACGGCTCCGGCAAGATACTCAAGAGGGTTCTGCGTGAGCGTTTTTGGGCCAATCAAGAACGGGACGTGGGGTGACGAATACGCCTACGAGAACTGAGGCTAAGATGGCTAAGGCAAAAAAGGCAAAAAATGAAAAGACAGCTCCAGGACGATCGGAGAAACCCATCACGACCGAAGTGTCGGAAGCCGACCGGGATCGAAGTGTCGGAAGCCAGCCGGGATCGCGCCCGGCGCCCGCGCATCAACGCGTAGGAGATGTGACCAAGGGCAACCAGACCGAAGGTCAGTTGACCGTTCACGATGCGACGTACGACCTCCTGCGCAGGCTCGGATTGACAACCATTTTCGGAAACCTGGGATCAACTGAACAGCCGTTTCTGAAGAATTTTCCGGACGATTTCGAATATATACTCGGTCTGCAGGAAGCGTCGGTTGTCGCGATGGCCGATGGGTTCTCGCAGGCGACAAACAAGCCAGTTCTTGTGAATTTGCATTCAGGCGCCGGAACTGGCAATGGAATGTGCAACATCATGACCGCCTATCAAAACAAAACGCCGCTGATCATTACAGCCGGTCAGCAGACGCGAGAGATGATTCTTTGCGAGCCTTATCTCACGAATCGTGATGAGACGACGCTTCCGCGTCCGCGGGTGAAATGGGCATACCAGCCAGTCAGGGCGCAGGATGTTCCGGCCGCGATCATGCGGGCCTATGCGATCGCATTGCAGCCTCCGTCGGGGCCCGTGTACGTCTCCATTCCGCTCGATGATTGGGATCAGCTGGCGGATGGCGATGCCGTCTTGCGAACTGTCAGCTCTCGCTATGCGCCGGACCCGGAGCGCATCTCGTTGTTTGCCGAAAGAATTCGCAAGAGCAAGAACCCGGCGCTGGTATACGGCCAGGAGATCGATCGCAGTGGCGCCTGGGACGCGGGCATCAAATTCGCGGAGCAACTCCAGGCTCCTGTTTTCCTTGCCCCGTTGGCGGACCGGGCTTCTTTCCCTCAGACGCATCCGCAGTTCCGAGGCATGCTGCCGATCGCTATCGCCCCTCTGAGCAAGCGTCTTCACGGTCATGACCTCATCATCGTCATCGGCGCTTCGGTCTTCCGCTACTACCCTTACATTGCGGGCGACTACCTCCCGGCGGGAGCTGAGTTACTTCAAATCGTTTCGGATCCTGCAGACGCTGGCGCGGCCGCCGTGGGCGACAGCCTTCTGGGTGACGCCAAGCTGGCTCTTGAATCACTGATCCAGCTCGTTCCTAAGAACAAGGCGCAATCCCTGCCCGCCCCTTCACAGGTCGACAACAAACTGCCGTCTCCTCCCAATGACCAGTTGACGGCAAGAGAAGCGTTCGCGGCGTTGAGTGAACTGCGCCCAGAAAACGCGATCGTGGTCAACGAAACGGCTTCCAACGCAGCGGACCTCTTGCAGACTTGGCCGACCGTCCAGCCGGAGTCCTATTTCTCCTTCGCGAGCGGCGGGCTGGGATGGGGGGCGCCCGCGGCGGTCGGAATCGCCCTGGCGCAGAAGAAGACCGGCGGGGGGCGGCCGGTTGTGGCATTCATAGGGGATGGAGCCCTTCAATATTCCATTCAGTGTTTGTATTCCGCGGCGCAGCACAAGCTGAAGGTCATCTTCATCGTGCCGTGGAACGAGGAGTACGCCGTCCTCAAGGAATTCGCCGAATTGGAGAATACTCCGAATGTCCCTGGGCTTGACCTTCCCGGCCTGGACATCGTATCCGCCGCGGAGGGGTTCGGCTGCGCGGGCGTTCTGACCAGAACTAAGGAGGAGATCAAGGAAGCGTTCGGCGCCGCTCTTTCGGCCGATGGTCCAACGGTGATCGTGATTCGCATTGCTCACGAGGATCGGCCATTGGTACCACCAGTAAGCGACTAGCAGGTCTGTGCGGCCGTCCTTCCATTGGGCGTCACTTTCTTTCTGTTCGCTATGCGACTGGTCAAGCCATTCCAAGGTCGCGGCGCGGATACCCGACCATTTTCTTCGGATCCACAATCCGATCGAACTCCTGCGCGCTGACGAAGCCTCCGTTCACCGCAGCGTCGCGCAAGGTCGTATTCTGCTTCAGCGCCCGGTGGGCGATCGCGATTTACTGACTGTACGGTGTCCCGATGTTGCGTGTCCTGATTTAGTCAGATGGGAACATCGCCAAGCTGATGGCAGCCGACTCCGATCATCTGCGCGCCGCCTTTTTGGCGCCGTGTTTCACTGTCGCGGCCGTCTTGACAGGTTGGCCGGCGTCCGACTCTCCCGGGATCTCATCTTTGAAATAGAGGCGCCGCGACACTTCGCTGCTCTCCGGCTCGACGGCGAAGAGCAAATCGGCCATCTCATCGGCGTGTTCTTCCTCCTTCGCGAGGATATCCTCCATCAGCCGGCGCGAAACAGGGTCTTTCTGGCCGAAGAAATGCGTCATCTCCCGATAGGTTTCGATCACGATGCGTTCCGCGACCAGGTCTTCACGGATCATGTCGGCGAGCGAGACGCCTTCTTTGTATTCGGTGTGACTCACTTTTACGATCTCGACCGGGTTCATCTCGGGTTTGCCGCCGAGTTGCTTGATGCGCGCGGCGAGCCTGCCGGCATGTTCCTGCTCTTCATTCGCGTGCTCTCGAAACTCGTCAGCGATCGCTTCGGAATGGATGCCGGTGGCCATGAAGTAATGAAACTGATAGCGCAGCACGCAGATGATTTCGGTCGCGAGCGCCTCGTTCAAGACGCTTATAACCTGATCGCGGTCCAGAGGGTAATCTTTGGTGACCGCCCCATCTTCAATATGCTGGCGCGCCCGCGCCCGAATCTCTTCCAGCTTGCCCACAAATCCCATAATCGGGCTCCTCCCAGTACTGTTGATGATGTCTGCAAAAGTAAAACAGCGAACGAACATCGTCACGCTACCACCGCTAAAATGAACTTACAGTACGGTAATGGACTGAGTGTTCTGAGAAACTCTGCGCGATCGAGTGAAACATTCCGGCACGCGATATGCGTCCGAAAATCAGGGCCAATGGATGCGTAGAGAGTGATAGTCGGCGAACCGCCGCTGCGGAAAGGAGACTGAAGCATGAAGGTCCTTATCGTCTATTACAGCACTTACGGCAATGTATACCGCATGGCTAACCTTGTCGCCGAAGGGGTCAAGGAGATTCCAGGCGTCCAGCCGGTGGTCCGAACAGTGCCCGAACTCATACCGAATTCAGTGATCAATTCTCGTGAGGACATGAAGGCTGGAAGAGAGATGCAGCAAGACGTGCCGTTGGTCACCATGGATGATTTCCGCGAAGCGGGCGCCATTGCTTTCGGCACCCCTACTCGTTTCGGAAACGTAGCGGCGCAACTCAAAAATGAAATCGACCAATTGACGTCACTCTGGCTCAAGGGAGAACTGGAAGGCAAGCCAGCCGGCGTTTTTGTTTCCACTGGCAGCCTGCATGGCGGACAGGAAACGACGATTCTGACGCTAATGGCGCCACTGCTCCACCTGGGGATGATTCTCGTCGGCGTACCGTATTCCACTCAGGAACTGTTCACCACGCAGGGGGGCGGTTCGCCATACGGTCCAGGGCACGTCGCGGGAGCTGATAACAAGCGCCAAATCGACGAACAGGAAGCGGTGATCTGCCGCGCTCTTGGCCGCCGTCTGGCGGTAATCGGGCTGAAACTGCAACAAACCTAGGGCGGTTTTCAATTGCATGCATGGTAGGGCCAGACCTGTGTGTGGGGACCCGGTCTTGATCCGTAAACCCAATCCGGAGCAGACCACAGGTCTGCTCCTACACTGATTTGCAAACCGCCGTAAATGAGCTCCACAACGAAGAGCGTATGGAAAATCACCCCGCCAGACCGGCGTCGGTTGCCGCGAGTCGCCCGACCGCCGACCAGTCGAGTTCCTCTCCGCCGCGGGCAATCACCGTTTGTAGTCGGTCGTGGACCAGGCTCGCCGGCAGAGTTATGCCGAAATGCTGGCGGCGATTGAGCAGGCCGCGAGCGTCAAAGAACCAATGGAACGTCTCAAGGCGCTGCTCAAATCATATGCGGATTTTGCCGAGGCGCGACCGGAAACGTACAAGCTGGCGTTTATGCAAGACCCTCAATTTAATGAGGTGATGTTTCGGCAAACGGCAATAGACGAAGAAAACGGCGCGGGGCGCCGGGCATTTGGCTTAATCGTGGATGCGCTTGATGAATTAAAACAAGACGGGAAGATTGATAAGCGGGCGAAGACAAGGCAATTGGCCGAAGTGTTGTGGGCCGGAGTCCATGGGGTTGTAAGTCTCAAGCTGATTTACCCCGCCTTTCCGGCAACTCCAACACCCACGCTCGTCAGATCAATGATTCGAACTTTGCTTAATGGACTTCGAGTTGAGAGCTGAAGCCCGTACTTAATTGTTCCAGGCGCAATCGATCATTTTTCTTCACATCTACCTGGCGATTAACAGCGGGCATGCGTCAACCGCTTGCGCGCCGACGGTATAGAGGTCAATGACGTGGACCTCCGCTTCTTGTCGCCGCTTTCGACTCTTATCAGAATCTCAGTGCAGGCCGCCGGAAACCGTGATCCTCTCGCCGGTCACCCATTCCGCGTCATCAGAGGCCAGGAAAACTGCGACCCGCGCAATATCTTCCGGTTGGCCCAATCGACCAAGCGGTGTGTTCGACACCATCTGCTTTTCAAAATCGCTGCCAATGATCCCTGCCTGATGAACGCCTTCGGTTTCAACGCCGCCCGGCGCGATGGTGTTGACGCGTATTTTTCTGGGTCCCAACTCCATCGCGAGCGATCGCGTGAGCGAATCCACAGCGCTCTTGGTCGCCGCGTAAACCAATCCCATAGCCGGCGGGTTCGAACTCGCAACCGAGCTGATATTGATGATGCTACCTCCTTCCGGGCCGAACTGTTTTACCGATTCCTGAGTTGTCAGAATCGGTCCCAGGACATTCGTGTTAAACTCTCTATGAAACTCCACTTCGGTAACATTCTCCAGCGGATCGAATTGATAAACGCCGGCGTTGTTCACCAGGATGTTGACTGAACCGAACGCCTTCTTCGTTTCCGTGAAAAGGCGCTTCACGTCAGCCGACTTCGACATATCGCCTTGAACGGCGATCGCTTTACCGCCTTCTCTGGTAATCTCTTGTACAACCCGATCGGCGCCCTCTTTACTGCTGGAGTAGTTCACCACAACAGAGGCGCCCTCCGCGGCCATCCCCTTAGCGATCCCCGCGCCGATCCCTTTCGACGCGCCTGTAACGACTGCTACTTTACCTGCCAATTTGCCCATATCTCGATCCTCCAATCTTCAGGCCAACTTCGCGCGCTGAATCGTCATCACCTTTTGAACGGTATTTATTTGTATTCACAATTACACCGTTTCTCCGCGCATATTCGAATCAGGGTCTGAAGCTGGTTTCTCACCACGATTCAGCTTTCTACATATTCACGACAACTCGTAAACCGCAAAGCTTGTGCCGAATCTCTTAAGCCTGAAGCGGTTTTCGGTTATTTAACAACAGCGGCTGACGTGAACTGTTAGTTCTGAAATTTGCGCGCATGAAAGCCGGGCGCGAATCGCATCGCTGGCCGAATACCGACAGCGTTGGCGCTCGTCATTCCGCCTATTCCGATAATCTCCAGCTACGAACCTGGCAGATACCCGTGGGGAATTTGTGGACGCCCTGATCGAAGTCAAACGCCGCCGCGTCGCCGAAGACCCGGAGCTGTTCGCCTGTCACTATCGAAAAGTCCGTCTTTCTTTCTTTTCACACACTTACTGCTCTGGAAACTAAGTTTTTTGGTGTTTGTATAAATCAGAACAAGTGATATCGACACATCCAACGAATTTACAACCATCAAAGGAGAGCGTTTAGAGTCCCGGCTTTAGCCGGCAGGGCTGAGGCTCCAAGCTCTGCCGGCTAAAGCCGGGACTCTAAACACTCTCTCCCAACGTTTGTAGTTAAAC
>DATCXQ010000442.1:0-28141 GCA_036565725.1 Blastocatellia bacterium | reverse complement strand
TCATTGCGGGTGATGTTTTTGCGCTTGCCGTCATATCCGAATTGAATCAGCCACAGAGCCACAGAGCCACAGAGCCACAGAGAGGGAAGGACAGAGGGACGGAAAGAAATTAGAGAAAGAGGAACCATGTCGCCGCTTTTTCTCTTCGTCTCTCCCTCTCTCCTTCTCTCCCTCTCTCCTTCTCTCCCTCTCTCCCTCTCTCCTTCTCTCCCTCTCTCCTTCTCTCCTTCTCTCCTTCTCTCCTTCTCTCCTTCTCTCCTTCTCTGTGTCTCTGTGTCTCTGTGGCCATATTCCGATTTAGGCGAATAACTTTCCCGATTTTCGAACGAACTGCATCTTCCATTGCAGAATTTGAAACTGACCGGTGAACTGAATGAACAATCGCCTGAACAGACTCGCCCCAGCGCCTGTTTGGTTATCCCAGTACATCTTGGGAATCCACTTGAAGTTCAGGTTATAAGCGAGTCGGAATAGACGCCAGTGCATCGGCGTCATCTCTTCGATCTTAAAATGACGCCCCAGCCCGGGGATGACCGGCGAGTAGAAGATCGGGAAGATCACCATCCGTTCGTGATAGAGATTCTCGATCCAGCGGACGGTCTTGGCGACGTCCTCGGGCGTTTCTCCGGGCAGCCCCATAATCAGGCTGACCAGTGGAAAATAACCGGCTTTGATCAGCCGGCGGATTTGCTGGTCGCAAAGCTCGCCCCACTCCGCCGGTTTGAAGGGACGAATCTTGCCGCCCTTTTGATTCATGTCGAGCAGCTCTCCGCTGGCGGTCTCGACGCCGAGATTCACCCAGAGGTACCTGTGGCGTTGCCCCTGAACCAGCAGGTCATGAACTTCGCGCAGGTCGTCGTCGGAATATTCGGCGACGGAAATAACGTTGGCGTGATCGATCTGGATCAGCTTGAGCGGTTTGACTTCTCGAAGACGGCGGATCAGCTCTTTCAAAACAGGCGGGTTCACCGGCGTGCGAGACGAGCCGCCGTAACGGAAGAAATCCTCGCTAAGCGCGCATATCGAAGTCACCCCCCGTTCGACGTTCCGCTCGACGTCGGAGGCGACGACGTCAATCGGGATGTGAATCATTCGCTCGGTCGCGATCGTGCAGAATTGGCAGCCCTTGCCGCAGCCTCTGCTGATTTCAACCACTCCCATCGAGGTGGGGCCGCAAATCGCCGGGATCTCGTTTTCATGCGAGCTTCGTGAATTGACGACGGGCGGCAGCTCCCGGCCGTCCGCCAACTCGTGAAACCAGGGCGCGATCTGCGCTTCGGCGTAGCCCTCGACCACCGTATCGATTCCCAGACTGTGTCGCGCCGCTTCGTTTTGCGCCAACTGCCATGCGCCGGCGCCGCCCGCCACGATTTTGAATGGGAGCGTCCTCTTCTTCTCTTTGAGTTGAAGGAGCAACCGCTTGTACCAGGTGTGCGTGTAAAGCGTTCCGCCGGCCATGTCTGACATCGTGCTGTTCGACATTCCGCGCCCGAGCGGATCGGAGGAAGAGACCGCGACGATCCTGGTTCTCGGGCCGACGCATTTCTCCAGGTCCTCAGGCGTGCAGAGAATGACGTCTTCGCGGCGGAATCCGTCGCCGAGCAACGCGGCCTCGATACGGCGCAATCCCAGCGGCGCCTTGCGGGCGGCCAGTCCGTCCGAGGGCAAGGGAGGGGCGATGATATTTCGCATTATCGATTCGGGCACCGTCGTGGTTTGAATCGTTCCCATCATCCCGTCGAACAGGACGGGATAGTCCGCCATCAGGGTTCGATCCGCAGTTAATACCACGGGATATCCGTTAGTCGCCAAACATGCCTCCTACCTCCTAATAATGGCCACAGAGACACAGAGCCACAGAGGAAGCGAGAAAGAGGGATTGTCGAGACAGTCTTTTTTCTCTTTCTGCTCTGTGTCTCTGTGTCTCTGTGGCATAACAAGTGTCCGAATGTCGCCTGCTATGATTTAGAGATCTAAACTGTCCAACTCGTCCATGAGCTTGTCGAGATCGTCCTTTTCCGTCGCCGCCTTGCCGGTCTGACGCCGAGGGATCCCCACAGCGAGGCCCACGGCCGCGCGGCCGTCTTTCACCAGTTCAATGTCTCGCTCCATTGCGGCCATTTCAATCGCGCTCGGGGCGCCGAAAAGTTTGGAGAGATCGATCTTCAAACCGCCGGGGCCCTCTCCAGGCGCGCCGGCGATTGCCGGCGTCTTGTGTTCTGGAAATATGATGGCGTTCTCCGGACAGACGCGGCTGCAGGCGGGACAACCGCGTTTGCAGTTGTCCTGATTCTCGACCAGGATCCGCTCCTTGTGGTCGATCCCGTATACGCCGAAGAGGCAAAAATCGATGCACTCCAGGCAGTTCGTGCATCGGCTGTAATCAATGACCGGATACCAGCGATTTACCTTCGACTCTCCCAACACGATCGGGCCGGCGCCTTGCTTCTCCGGTTCCGAAAACCGTTGGAATAGGTTCGGTTTCGATTCGTTCTGGTCCGAATCTGTCCGCAGTCCGGTGAGCGGGACGAGTTTGACAGAGACATCTTTGGCGATTCGCTTGATCTCCTCCACGTATACGCCGGCGTCATCGTAAGCGCGAAGATCGAGACAGAATATATAACGGTCGAGCAATTCTACCGGGCCGATTCCCCGATACTCATCTTCATCGGCGCCGCCCGACTCTTCATCATCCTCTTCGCCCACGCTTTTCAGCAATGTGACGCCCTGTTTCCCGTTGATCCCATTCCGATCCAGCAGCCAGTGCGCGGCCCTCGGATATTGCCAGGAGAGGAGGATCAGGTTGCTCTTTACGGAGTTAAGATAAAGCAGGCCCGTGTCGCCGGGAGAAAGATCGTAGACGTTCGGCGTTACGGCGAAATCGATTCCCGGTTCGAGCAGCAAGGCCGTGGCGATCTCTTCTTCGAGACGCCGTTTGTTGGGGTTCTTGCTTCGCGTTTGTGAGAGGACGACAGTGATGCGGTTTGTTGTCATGACGAAATACTATGATCCTACGTTGAAGAATCCGGGCCGTTGTTCCATCAAAGGATGTGATCGAGACAATTATGACTCAGTCATTCATTTGCCCTTTGATCTGGCGCTGCGTCTCATCCCACGTCCCTTCGAGACGCCGGATGTAGTCCTCGGCGGACAGCAAGAGGGCGTCTTTCGGATCGAAATCGAAAAGCCACCCCGCGCCGTAGTTGTCTACGTTGATCGCTGTCGGGTCTTTCATCAACTCCCGGTTGAAGCGGATCAGCGTCCCGTCGGTCGGCGCGTGAAGCGTCGAAACCGCTTTGGAACTTTCAACTTCTCCGATTTCCTGTTTCGCCACTACCACGTCGCCCGGCTCCACGTTCCAGTCAAGGAAGTAGACGTCCTGTAATAAGCGAACGGCGAAAGCGGTGAAACCGACTCTGTATGAGTCCCCCTCGGCCCGGAACCACATATGATTTGGCGCATAGAGCCTATCTTTCGGGACCTGGGCCTCGTACTTGCCCATCAAAAAGATAAAGTGATCTGACATTAGTTCTACCAGGAAGTGATTCCTAATCACAATAACATGCTTTTGGGCCGCCAGACCCATTTTTCGAAAGTCGAAGCCTAATTTTTACAAAGACGGCGGGAAGTGACGATACGCCGATCAAAAAAACTGAAGAGAAGAAAACGAGACTGGCATGGAAGGAGAGCAGAATGGGTGGCGCTAACAAAAAGACCGAGGGCTTTACGCCTTGTCATTGCGAAATTCGCGCCTTCTTCGTCGCTCCGCGACGGTTGAGCTTGTTGTGAGTTCGTAGCTAGATTCAACTGTCTTTTCTTCGCTTCCTTCAACCGACGCTCGGCGACTAGGGATTTCTCCCACACTCGACACCGGCGTTAAATTGAGTCTTAGTTTCATATCGGCGGCTTCGCCAATCCATGGCGAAATGAATAGATCGCCAACTCAAATCGGTCGCCGACCTCCAGTTTACTGAAGATCGATGTCAGGTGATGGCGAACGGTGATGACGCTGATGCATAGTTTGTCGGCGATCTGTTGGTTGCGCATCCCCTGGCCGATCAGTTCGATCACCTCTCGTTCACGGCCGGTCAATCTGGCAATCTTCACCTCTTCGTATTGATCGCGCTTGGGGGCGGGCGGTCGCCGTTCCAAAGCGGGCGCCACGCCGGTTTTGACGCCCTCTTCGCCCGACGTTTCCATCGAGGCGTTTGCGCGGGCCTTCCTGAAGTCGTTGACGACCTTCGTCATCAGTTCGCTATTAAGCCAGACTTCTCCGGCCAGCACTTTCCGAATGGCGTTCACCAGAGTATCCGCGCCTTCTATTTTGCGCACGATTCCCATCGCGCCCTGGCTGACGGCGGCGTAATGAGTCTCTATGTCGCTCAGGCCGGTAAGAATGAGCACGCGTGTTTTCGGCGAAACGGTTTGCATTCGGGGCAAGCAGTCAATGCCGTCTTCATTGCCGAGTTTGATGTCGAGTAGCGCCACCTCTGGCTGTTCCCGCTCGGCTATGGAGAGGGCGTCTTTAATCGTCGAAGCCAAACCTACTACTCGAAACCCCGGCTGATGACCCACAAGCAAGCTCAGCCCCTCACGGACTATTTCCTCATCTTCGATAATTAAAATTCTCGCCTCAGGCATGGCAAATAAATCGAATTATAAAGCCTCACAGTTGTTAATCAATCAAGGAAGGCATTCAAGGCGTAGTTGTCGGGAGGTGTGAATACGTTCGTATTGAGATCGTCAAATGCAAAAAGCATAATCCGATAGACCTTGAAGAATATCAAGAGGCTTCGACCACAAATGTCTCAAATAACGGCATTTATAATTATGGGCTGGTGGCGAGCAGGTAAGCGTAGCTCGCTGCGCCGCTAGCGCCGACGCCGGCGGCCACCATGGGCGCGACGAGACCGCTCTTGCGTCGCGGCAAGGTCGCCTCGTACATCCATTCAGGCTCGCTAGACCCGCGTGGCCAGATCTTCGCCTTAAGTTTTTCGCCGCCTTCGACCGTGAGTTTGACGTGATACCACTCTCCCAGTTTGTATCCACTTTGGCCGGAGCCGCCGGCCTGATACGTCATAACCATGTCGCCGAGTTTGACGCGCCTCTGCTCGCTGACTTCATAGAATGCGACCTCGGTCAGATGTCTTCTTGACGCGTCTTTTACAGAGTCGGCCCGGCGCGTGCCGGTGAATCCGAAGATAACGGCTGAATTCCCGTCGGCCGGACTCCGGTACCCGATACCGACGCCGAACGGCTCGCGGGCCTCTTCGTAAAGCAGATCCAACCGCATCAGGGTCTCGACCGTCAGGTTGGCCGGATAGATTCTGTCCGCGACGACGGCTGCGTTCAACGCGCCGCCGGGTCTTTGCATTGACAGCATCCCGTCGCGCCAAAGCCAGGTTTGGCCGAGGAAGCGCCACGCGGACGGCGGAGTCACGGTATTGAAATCGTCGAAGAAGAGTTTGTCGGCCCTGACGATCACCGTCGCCGAGGCGTCGACCGAATGATCGCCGTCGTTGACGGTCAGCTTGATCGAATACGCGCCCTCGCGCGCCAGCGTTCTGCGAATCCATCTCTCGCCGATAACCGGTTCGCCGAAACCTTCGGCTTGCGATTCCCACCGAAACATCAAGTGTCCCCGGCCGTCCAGGTCTGAGGTGCGCGAACGCCCGCCGTCGAGCGCGAACGGCTCATTGGGCTTTACGACGACGACTTTGGCCGCGATCTCCGCGACCGGGGCCGCGCGGTTCGGGCGCGTTCCCGCCGGCAAACCGAGATAAGCGTTGTTTGTATATTTCCGGCTGAGTTGTTCGGCGGAAACCGCGCTAAGGTTGTTGAATTCTTCGACGAGTCGCAGCGGGTCGAAAGCCTGCATCCCGGGCGGGAGGTTGTCGTCTATGTGATCCCACCGCCACGGGGCGTTGGCTTTGTCCACTCCCCAACGTTGGCCGCGAAAGGCGCCGAAATACCCCCACATACAATTGGGCGCGCCCTGCTTGCCGCCGCATCCGTCCATCTTCCAATCGATCTGCTCGCGCCGATCCCACAAGCCGTTCGGCTCGAACAGGTCGATCAGCGCGTAAGGCGCGACATCGACGTCTTTGCGAAAATCGGGGACGCCTGCCGTCGTGGCCGGATAGTAGATCACGCCGTCGCCGCCGACGAATCCGTCTTTCCACGTGAAGTTCGACCATCGATAACGATCGTAAGGCGATTTCGCGTCTGGCCCCGGCCATCCGTACATCCCATGCCCCCACGGCTCAGACCAGACCGTCGGGCGAAAGACAGCGCCTTGCGGGGCCGCCGGGTCTTCAGGGGTATCCTGATCGCGCGGCGCGAAGATTTTTCCGTCGGGCGTGACGCCGCGCCAGACTACGTCGTAAATGAATTCCGCGTTGTAATGATGCGCCTTCTGCGGAGTTTCATGCGGCGGCTTGCCCCCGCGCTTGATTCCGGCGGCGCGTCCGGCGGGCGTCAGATAGGTGAACCAGTTGTCGTGCGCCAGATACATCGTCATCCACAGCGTCCCCATCCCAGAATTCTCCGGCCCTTTTTTGACGACGTGCAGTCCGCCTTCCAGGTCGTTCTCGTGGCATTCGACGTCCGAGCAGCGCGGCTCTCGATCCTGCGCGTGAAAGGCGCAGTAGTTGATGAAGTAATGCGTCTCGGTCTCGACGACGCTGTAATAGATGAACGCCCGCGCCATCGCGTCTTTGTTCTTGTCGGCCGGCGGGCGTTTGGCGAAATTGGCCCAGTTGTTCAACCCGTTCCAGTCGCCGTCGAGATCGAAGCGCGTGATGAAATCGCTGCGACGCTGAATCGGCTGGTCGACGCTCGCCGGGTTGCCCTCGTCCTGCGATTGGCCGCGGACCTCAGTGTCTTGAAAGAGGATGGGCGCGTGAAAGTAGGCGAGTTTGCGGTAGAATTCGCGGCGGTTGTTTGGCAGGCGCGCTGACTCAGCGTCGCTATTCATTGAGATGAGCGTTAAACCTAGAAATAGAATTGAAGACGAGATGATTGAGATCCGGTTTAGCTTCATAAAAAGATCAATGAGATTGAAGGAGTCTTTCCCGCTTCGACATACCTTTGGTTGACGAACGCGGCGCATTCTACCAATGCATGGAAAATATCGGGGAGACGTGACTTGAAACCTTCGGTACCGGTTATCTCAATGTGCAGCGCCTCGTTTTCGACCAAGCGGAAGCGCGTCATACCGGCGTCTTCATCGAGATAGGACAGACAATCAATCCATGCATTCATGTTCATGCCGTAAAAGTCAGGGAAGCCCATCTCGGCTTTACAGACTTCGTGGAATGATGTCCAGTCCGTTATTTGATTGGAGTTTAACCGAACGCTTGCCATGTCATAATTCAGTTAGGCGCTTACTTCTTGGCCTCGCCCGAAAGTTTCCGCTTCAAAAAGTCCAGAGAATATTGATACAAATTCTGCGGCCCGATGCCATGGTCCTTGTCCGGGAAGGTTTGAATCTCGAAGTCCTTCTTGAGCGCGGTCAACCGGTCGCGCAATAAGAACGCCTGGCTGACTGGGACGTTGAGATCCTTTTCGCCATGCAGAATCAGCACGGGACATTTGAGTTTCTCCATCTGGAGGACCGAAGACCGTTCTCTGATCGCCTCCTCGGTCATCCCGGTTTCGCGCTCCATATTCTGGCGAATGCCTTCGATCTTTACCTCGTCGTAAGCTCTTTTGAAATCGTAAATGCCCGCGCCCAGCACGACCGCTTTCACGTCGTCGAGCTGAACGGCAAGCAGCGAGGCCGCCATGCCGCCGCGCGAATACCCGACGACGCCCATTCGTTTGGCGTCGACGAAAGGCTCCCGCTGGAACCTTCTGTATCCGGCCGTCAGCGTCTTGATAGTCTTCGGCCCGACATAATCTCCCGGCCCCTCGGATTTGCCGTAATTAGGCTGCGATATCGCCACGCCAGCGTAGCCGGCCCTGGCGTAAGTCAGACCGTTGGGAATCCAATCGCGCGCAGTCGTCGCATGTCCCGGGATCAGCAGCAATGCGGGGAAAGGCCCATCGCCTTCGGGCTTGAAAGTGATCGCTTCGACGTTCTTGCCGTCGACGGTGTAGTCGTATTTGCACAGTTTGACCTTGATCTCTTCGTTGAATGCGCAGCCGTCTTTCTCCATCGCCTCGATCAGTTTGGAAAAGTCAGGGCGCTGGGCGTTGGCGAAAGAAAACCAGGTCAGGACGAGAACCGCAAACACGGTTCGTTGTAATGTTGGCATCTCAACCTTCCTCTATGAGATAAAAGTTCATCGGGCGTCATCGTGAGTGTTCAACGCAATCACTCCTCGACTGTACTGCAAGTGCGGCGCAAAAACACCAGCGGATCCTCTTCGTTCTCCGCTTGCCTGCTCGTTGCGCTAGGCCAGGTGATGACAGCCAGTTCATCCAGCACGATCGCCGTGTCTTCGACGAAGACCGAGTCGGGCAGATTGGGCTCGGCGGGCAGTCGTATAACACGAACCCCGAGCCGCTCCAGGAATTCTTCATAGCCCAGGTGCTGCTCGATCGCTTTGGCGACGTCGATCTTCTGGCGCGCAAGATATGTCAACTCGCAATCGGCGAGACCGGGGCTGACGGCGCGAGTGATTGCTGTGAGCGTTCGCTTCTTCAATTCATTTTGTCGCTTTAACGCCGACGCGTCGCGCCAGTTCGTGAACCTTGCCGATGATTCTCTCTTCAAGCTCCGGTTTGTAAGGCCCGGGCAGATCATAATAGATCATCGAATCGATCACCTCGTATCCGCCTTCTTTGAACATCCGCGCCGACGGAATATAGGAGCAGAGGTCATTGCTGTAACCTGCGACCCAGACGTCGCCGCCGAGTTCGCGTTTCAGCCGCAGCGCGTAATCGGTCACGACCTCGCCCGCAAGCGCGATCAGCGTCAAATCTCCGATCTTCAAAATCTGAATCGTGTACGGGTATTCCGCGATCAATTTCCCGTCGCGTTCGTACCGGGCGATCATACGCTCGGCATGGTGGCGCTTGAAAACATTTTTTTCATTCAACCGCGATTGAAACTCTTCCTTCGTGGGCGGGCCGTCGAAGGGAATCATCACGCCTCCGATTACAGATTTGACGGCGCCGCTGACGGGCTTGATCGAGCCGCTCGACGCCTGCTCGACCGATTTTGCCAGCGTTTCGCCGTGCTGTTCAGCCAACTCGCGTTTGCCGCGCGGGTACGGATTGATGTCGGCCCCGCAACCGGCGACGAACATCGCCGTCGCGCCCGGATGCGCGCGTTCAACCGCTTCTTGCGCGAATCCCGCGTAATCGCCGCAGAATTCATAAAACTCTCCGGTCAACGTCGTGTTGTGGCAGGCGTAACCGAAGACGACTCCGCGCAGTTTCCCATCCGTCGATTCGACGCGCAGCGCCGGAACTTCGCGATCGACCGCGCCTTCCGGGTTGACGCCGATGACGACGCCGTTAGGATTGAGCTGCCGGCGGTTCATCGCAAACGGGGCCGTGGATCGCCCAAAGTAGAGCTTCGCAGGAGACAAATCTTTGAGCGCTTCGCCGATGACTTTCAACAAGTCGTTTTTGAGGCGACGCGTGTAATCGTCAATGAGCGCGGATTGCGTCGCCTCGAGATCGTAAGCGCCCGCCAGTGAGTTCTTGACCACGGGGCCTGTGTGAGTGTGCGACGAATTGAAAAGCATCTGGTCGCGGCGCAGGCCGTAGCTCTTGTTAGCGTACTCGGAAATTTCGGAAGTGAGAGAGCGTGGCAAACCCAGCAGATCGGTCGTCACCAACACGACGCGGGCGCCGCGGGAATCCTGTATGGCTAAAGCTCTGGCGTAAAGGTCGTGAATCTTGCCCTCGGCTGGTTTTGCGCGGTTCGCGTAACCGGCCATCCATACATTCTGTTCGGGCGTGATGACGATCTTTGCGAAACCTGCTTTCATCCCGGCCTTCATTGTGGCTGGCGCGCGTTTCGATTGCTGCGCGCTGATCGGCGCCGCGAACAGAAGGGTGATCAAATATAACCGAATGTGACGGCTCATTTTTTGCGCTCCTAGGCGCTCTACATTCGCGCCACGATTTTCATTGTTTCAGGGCGACGTTGTAAATTTCGACCATCTCTCCGGAGCCTATTCTTAACGGCCGGAAGCTCAACTTCAACGGCTCGCCCGGCATGTAATCGTCGTCGAGGACGAAAATTTTATTGATCGAGCGCAAATCGCAGGAAGCGGATGGAACCTGGCTCAGATCCGATTGAGTCTTCGGATCGCCCTTCACGTCGCAGCGCGCGACGACGCGTTCGATCTCTTCCAACCGCGCCCGCTTAGGCAGGAGCGCCGTCGTACGGAAATTGCCGCTGCGGTCGATCCTGTAATTGGCGATGCCCCAATCGGACGCTCGCCAGACCGGATCGCCTTTGAGCTTGACGGCGACGCTGAGCGCCGCGCCGGTTTGATTCGAACGGATGTCGAAATAGACGTAATTGCGCAGGTCGTTGATCGCCTGTCCTGGCTTTCGCTCTTCGGTGATCTTCCCCTCACGGATCATCTCGTCGGCCATCACCTGATACGTCCACGGATGGCGATCCATCATCTCTTCGCGCGAGGCCGTTCGCGCGTCGAAGGGCAGGGGGCGCGGCGCGAATCGCATTTCGGATTGGCCATGGTCCGAAAAGTTGTTGTTGACGGTCGCATCGAACATCAACGGATGGTCTGCTTCGAGCTTACCAGCGAACTGCGTATTTTGGTGATTGGCGCCCTGAAAGATCGTCTTCGCCTCTCCCTCGGCGCCGATTCGGGTCTCGCAAACCCATTCGATGTCGGTCGTGCGCCCCCATCGGGCCATCAGCGCCGTCGTCTGAGTGCCGCCGTCTTCGTTGCTGAAGATGACTGTGTAGGTGAAGCGATCGCTCGCGCCGGCGCGTTCGGATTCATAATACGCCAGCAGCGGAATGTCGCTGAATTTACCGACGGTGTCGGGTCGGGCGTAGATGATCGGCGCGCGCGCGACGGCCTGAAATTCGGTGTGATTGCGATCAATCGTCGTGATCTTCGCGTCGCCGATTTTGACGCCCGTCGCTTTGGTCGCCGACTGTTTGCGATTGAAATCGACGCGCAGGTTGTGTTCGCCAGGCCCGACGCGACCGAGCATAAGTTGATAATTTAACTCCCGCGCGCCGGCGAAGAGGATTACGTCCTGGTGATACTGGCCGTCTACGTAGATCGTGATGACAGCGGCCTCGGCGCCGCGCTCGCGCCATGATGTCCCGGGCGCGGAGGCGGTCAGGTCCAACAGAGCCTCGGATTCGGAGGCCGCTGTGAATCTCTTTTCGAGCAACGTTTGGGCCGAGATGACGCTTGGCGTCATCAACAGGAAGCTTACCGCCAGCAACAAGGGGTAAAGAGCAGAGTGTTTCATCATCAGGTTTCTCAGGTCGCCCATCGTTATCACTGCGCGCCAGATGTCCGATAAACTTATGATCTTTGAGAATTAATTGCGCCCACGTAATTCGATGTAGGGGCGGGTATTCCCCGCCCAATCGCCTGGGTCCCATACCTGGGGCGTGGAAAACCCGCCCCTACAATGCTGGGCGCATTATTTTTCAAATGCCATCAGTTTGTCGGACATTTGGCCTGGCCCAACTCGCGCGCTCCGGTTATTTCGGCGCGAGTACGACCACGCCGATCCGCAGTGTGTTTTTGTCGCCGCTTTGCGCCGGGAAGGTCAATTGATGAATTGAAAATCTATCTTTGAGCGTTGCGACGCTGCCGACCTCGCGCTGTTCCCAATCCTCGAAGCGCGCAACCTCGCCACGAATCTTCCCGGTTTGAAGCAACTCGAGGCCGAGCGGGTCGTGAACCAATTCGACCAGGTTGCCCTTCAAATCCTTATACTCACCCGTCCGCCCGCAGATCGCGCAAATTTCGACGTCTGCGTGATTCGGGTTGGTGTGCTCGACTTCGTAATGCGCGCTCGCGCCGAAGCGATAGAAGAGGCGCTCGCCGTTCGGGGTCTTGAGCCTGACCTGATCCAGCTTCTGACGCGCCAGCGCGGAGTAATAATACCGCATGTGAAACGCGTGCGAATGTTGCAGCGCGCGGTGTTCACGGACTTCCCAGGGCTGCAGGTGTTCGAGCCGAACTTCGAAATCGCAGCCTTCCGGGTTGTCGAATGGGCCATAAAATTCCCGCAGCCGCATCGCCTTGCGCAAGTTTTCCGTCACCAACTTGACCGCCGCTTCGTAGCTCGTGGCCAGCGACGCGTCAACGTAGAACCAGACATTCGGGTAGCGTGGCATTGCCGGGTCGAAGGCGGATTTCGGCGGTAATTGGACGTCGTCAATCGAGAGGGCGGCTATCTCGGATCTGGGATTTGGAATTCGAGATTCGGAATTGTCCGCAGGCCATTCCGTCTTGGGCCGGAAGTTGTATGTCAAGAAATATTGATTGATCGTCGCGCTGTTCCAACGCGAGACCCGAGCCATCTTCGTTCTGTCGAGCAGCCGCATCGGTTCGATGAAGCGTGAGAAGTTGACGAAGTCCTCCCACTTGCCATTGAACTTCCGCGGCCAGCCCACCCCGAGCGGGTGGTCGGCGAGCCTGCGCCCCTCTTCGCTCAATTTGCGAAAAGTTCCTTCCTGATACTGCTTGAGTGTGATCGTCTGGTCGAGAGGGTAATACTTTTTCTCGGCGTCGCCCGGATTGGCGACGATCGGCGCCTTTTCCCATCCGGCCGGCAAGGAGCCGTGTTTGCCCCATTGAATGTTGACGCGGGGTCGCATCCCGTGAGCGCGAGCGTCGTTGATCGCCGCCTCGCCGCCTTCCAAAATTCGCCCATGAAAATATGTCAGGACGTTTTCGATTGAGCTTTTGTCCGCCGAATATTTCACCCAGATCAATTCGTGGTCGCAGGGGTCGTTGTCTTCCGGGAAATCTATGTCGTCCTCCCAGAAGAAATGGTAAGCGATCAACCGCTCGGCCGGATGAAGGATGACGGCGAAATCTTTGAGCGGGAAAAATTCCGAAGGCGTGGCGTAGAGGCGCGGCGCGAATCGGCGAACCAGACGCCACTCTTCGGCGTTCAACTCGCGCGGCGGGTCGAGTTCGAGCGCGCGGGCGTATTCGCGGCCGGCGTCCTCAAGGCATCGGCGCAAATGATACTCGACGCCGCGTTGATGACGCCCTTCGGCGGTGTCCGCCACGGGCGGAATATCCTGTCCACCGGCGATGATGACGGAGATGATCAGCAGTAGAAGAATAGTGTGATGGGATTGAGTCATTGGAGTTGCTGAAACAGCGCCGCGCGCGTGAGCAAGCGGCTACGGCAGTAATCGGCCCCGCCTCCTCACGCGCGCGGTATTGTTTATGGATAAGCTCTCGGCGCCCGATTAGAAGTAGAACTTTAATCCGAATTGAAGGATGCGCGCGTTGCCGGCGAACAGGATTCCTCCGAAGCCGCCGGAATCACGCGCGATGTTCGGCGGAAAGAAGTTCGCCCGATTGAAGGCATTGAACATCTCGGTGCGGAACTGGAAGTAATTCCGCTCGGTGAGGTTGAAATTCTTAGCAAGCGTGAAATCGAAACTCGCGAGGCCGGGGCCGCGCATAATTCCCACTCCAGCCGTGCCGAACGCCTGTGGCGAGGGACTGAACGCCGGTTGGAACGCGTCGATGTTAAACCAGCGTTCCAGTGTGCGTTGTGATTCGGGCAATTCCGGATCGCCGATCAGGTTCGGTCGCGCGCGCCGTTCGCCGCCGATATTGAGCACGCTTGCCCCCCCTAGATTCGCGGTCAAACCCAATCCACCCTGCAACACATGAATGCCCGTCACCTGCCAGCCGCCGAGCAACAGATCAGCCGCCTTGATCCAATCTTTACCGAAGCGCCGCCCGTGCCCGAAAGGCAGTTCCCAGATGTAACTCGCTACGAAGCGATGCTTGATGTCGAATTCGGCCAGTCCGCGGTCGGCGCGCAGGTTATTGCCGTCCTGCGGTTCACGGAATGTGCCTGTGTCTACACCAGCGCCGCCGCCGCTGGTCGAGATGTGGTCGGGCGAGCCGGTCAGGGCCTTGCCCCAGGTGTAGCTGATCAGTCCAGTCAATCCTTTGGAGAAGCGTTTCTCCAAACGCGCCTGCAACGAGTTGTAACTCGACCCTACACGGTTCTCCATCCACTGGATGTCACCAAAAGCGGGGAAGGGACGCGCCCCCGCCGATTGCGAGCCGTTCGCGTTTGTGATCACCGCGCGCTGATTCAGGTTGCGGAAGCCATTAAGCTTTGTTCCCTTGTTGCCGACGTAAGCGACATCAAGTAACAGGTCCTTCAATAATTCGTATTGAATGCCGAAGTTGTACTGCTGAATGTACGGCGTGCGTTGATTGGCGTCCTGCGCGCGCCGCCCCACAGTGGTCAGGTTGGGCGAGTTCGGGTCGAGCAGTCCCGCCGGATAACCGTTGACCAGACGGAACGGCGCCGCTGAAGCCACGGCGGCCGCGCCCGTCACACCGGTTTGCAAAAGGTTGTCTACCAGGAACGGGGGGTTGAAACCGAGCAACCCTTCGCGCCCCTGTCGGACAGTGTGTGTGAAGAAGACGCCGTAAGCGCCGCGCACTACCACCAGCGAAGTCGGTGACCAGGCGAAGCCGAAACGGGGCGCGAAGTTGTTACGGTCGGGGTGAATCAATGCACGGTCAAAGATGTCGCCGTCTTTGGCGAAGATCATCGCGCCGGTCGCCGGGTCAAAGTTTGCGAATTGGTTGTTCTTCTCGATCGGCGGCGTCGCGTATTCGTAGCGCAGACCCAAGTTCAGTGTCAGCTTCGGCGTGATCTTGTAATCGTCCTGGATGAAGTAGAACTGCATGTTCTGGCCTTGATCCATGACTGTGAAACTGGTCAGCGCCAACTGAGAGGGAAGGCCCAGCAGCAGGTCGCCGACGGCGCGGTTGGTGAAGCGGTTATCGAAGTTCATGCGCCCGATGGTCGCGTTCAGGTCATTGATCCTGGTCTGGACGTGCAGGAATTCGCTGCCGAATTTGATGAAGTGCAGCCCGCGAGTCCAGCTCAAAGTCGCACGCGGGTTCCATGAACGCGGCGTCTGGAATTGCGGCGTCGAAGTGTGACGACCCACGGCGTCAAAACCTTGGATATTGACTTTGGGGACGCCGCCGACGATCGCCGGATCGTTCGGCACATTCTTCAATCCGATCGCGGCTGCGCCATCCACACCGAAGTTCGGCGGATTGGTGAAATAGTTGCCGCGCGCGAAGCCGAACCGGAAGTCGCCGACGAATGACGGCGAAAACGTCCACGTCAGGCCGAACGCCAGCCCTTGCGATCGGTTCAGATTCGCTCCGAAGGCGTCGTTGAATGATCCTTCGGCCAAACCCAGCAGCGGCGCCGGGCGAAATGTATTGGTGTCCACGAAACTGTAGCGCCCGAAGAAGGTGACGTTGGTTGCGAACTGGTGATCAATGCGCACGTCGAATTGATCCTGGCGCGTGCTCGTGACCGGTGTGGAAGCGACAATGGGAGCTCCATTGGGGAGGATATTTGTTGGTTTAGGAATGAGCGCTACGATTGCCGCGCCGACCGGGTCCCAGCGATTCTGCGGGATGACCCACTGGCCAGCCGCGTTCTTGCTGAATTCAGGTCGGCCCGTTGCAAACGGGTCGACGACCGCCGTGCTGAACAGCCCGGCCTTTTCCGCCTCACTCGGAACAAGACGCACGCGCGGCACGCCTTCGCGCTCGCGCAGGCCTTCGTAATCGGCGAACCAGAAGGTGCGGTTCTCGACGATCGGGCCGCCAATCGCCGCGCCGAATTGATTGCGCTTGCGCACCGGTTTGGGCGCGTTGAGCGCGTTTGAGAAGAAGTTGTTGGCGTCGAGCGCGTCGTTGCGCAGGAATTCGTAGACGCTCCCGTGAATGTTGTTCGTGCCCGATTTGATCGTCGCGTTGATGACCGCTCCGGAACTGCGTCCGAATTCCGCTGAATAGGCGTTGGTCTGAATCTTGAACTCCTGCAAGGCTTCGATCGAAGGCTGGACGAGTTGCACGTTCTCGCCGCGGAACGAGTTCGAGTACGAGATGTTGTCCACGCCGTCGAGCAGAAAGACGTTGTTGAACGTGCGATTGCCGTTGACGTTGAGCACGCCTTTGAAATTGACCGAGGCCAGACGCGGCGTGCCCGGCAGCACTCCCGGCGAGAGCAGCGCGAGTTGGTTGTAATCGCGGCCATTGAGCGGCAGATCGACAATCTTCTTCTGATCAATCACCGAACCGCGTGATGAGGTCTCGGTCTCCAGGAGCGTCGTCGCCTCGACGATCTCGACGACGGTGTTCAGTTCGCCGACCTGCAAATTCACGTCCAATCGCGCGACCTGATTGACTTGCAGCCTGACGCCGCTGCGTACGGATTTCTTGAAACCCGCCTTCTCGACCGTGATCGAGTACGGACCGGGCTTGAGGCTCGGCACGGTGTAGAGTCCCTGGTCGTTGGTTTCGTTCCTGATGCTGACGTTTGTTTCGACGTTGGTCACGGTGATCGTCGCCTTCGGCACGACCGAACCATTGGCGTCTCTGACTTCACCGGTAATCGTCGCCGTCTCCTGCTGCGCGAGCGCGAACGGCGAGCAGAGCGTCAACAGCCCATAGAGCAGAATGGACATTGACAGTCTAGTATTCATAAGGTTCCTCCGATCGGTTAAGGGGCTATCTCAGGTCGTAGATACATTTTTCCGGCTAAGCCGGAATACGTGGGGTCAGTCGAGCGCCGTGCGAAAGGCTCGGGCGGCCGTCTCATCAGCCATCCGCCTTCTTAGGCGCGCTGCGTTGCGCCAGTGTCCCGATATTTCAGCCGGTGCTGACATCTTAAATTGTCGAGATTAAGGACAAGTTACGGATTTCAGTTTTAACCAGATTTTTTGGGTTCGATTTGGCCTCTATTCCCAGCAGTCTAACATTGTCCCGGTTGGAGTCAGTTTTAGCAAGGTTGGGATGGCTGGCGCCGCGCTCACACACCAAATTTTGCGATTGCGCTGACTTGGTGGGCGGGTTTGGCTGACAAGTTCGGCCCGCAACATTCGGACCAGCTATCCGAATGGCTGCGGCTCCTTTCACCGCAGCGCGGGCTGATTACTTTGAAAGGGAAGACCGAACAGGAAATGACTCCGCGATTGGACGGTGGCGGCTTCAGATGTTGCGGCGCATGGCTCAAAGCTACGGCATTGGCCGGGCAGCCGAGGCCGAGCAGCCGCAGGTGATTGACTACTTGAATTGAAAGATTGCCTGCGCGCCGAGCGTGGCAGTCGCATTAAATAAACTCTCACTGGCACGGCGATAGCTGTATGAATTCAACCGAGCTGACAGCCGACGCCCGGCGGCGTTAGGAGGCAAAAATATGGATTTGAACTTACGCCTAATCAAGGCAAAAGATTTCCTAAAAGCGAGCCCTCTAGGTGAATACGACCTAGAAATGTCCAAGCAATTCTTGCTGAAACTCGCTCGGGAGAATGCGGACCGGAGACAGTACGACATCCTGATTGATATTAGAGGCATGTCCGACTCTTTAACGTTCGCTGATGTTATGGAAATGGTTCAGGTGATGATTGACAACAGAGATTCGTTTCGGTCGAAACTGGCGATTTTGACCTCATTCGGCCATCAGTTTGACAACGCGAAATTTATGGAACTGTACGCAGGCAACCGCGGATTTCGGGTGCGGGCCTTTGACCGATTTGAAGAGGCGCTCAATTGGCTGGCGGCCTCCGCCAAGATGTCAGATGCCGATTCACGGCGCTGACGTGAGGGGGATAACGATACGTTATTGATATGGAGACATTACTTTTTGAGCGACATTCCATGCGTCATCCCAACATATCACAGCGAACATTGCCGCCTTAAGGAGAATGCCCGAATGATTCGCCAATGGGCTGACAAATTTCTAGAGGCTCTTCGACGCGCGGTCGCTCGCAGCACAACGCTGGACGAAGTCATATTTGGCGCGATTCTCGGCTTTATTCTAGTGATAATCCTAACCTTTCTGGGACTCTTCGATTGAGGGAGATCTGAAACTCGTTGGTTTCAATTGCGGTTCTTATTCTGCCTGGAATCGCTCGATAGGCGTTCCGAGCGTGGAACCGCCGCTACTTTCAAGACCGGAGGCGGGCCGAATGGGCGCACGTAGAGCGACACGGGAAGCGGATTTGTTGATTCGCGTCGGTTCGGGTGAGTTGGGAAGCTGATACCGCAACTGAACAGTTTCATTTGCGCCGCAATTGGCCAGCATTGGCCGCGTCGACGTCGAGGCGGGGCAACGAAAGCGCCGACGAATACCGCGAGCGCGTTCAACTCTTCGGGCAGCTTTACTCGCAGTATGGCCTGCAACTCATATCGAGCGCGGATTATCAGGCGGCAAGCGACTGCGTTAAGCGTGCACGTTGAAGGCGCTCATTCGCAGGCTCAAGCAGTTGTTGGGCGACAACGACGAAGGGCATGCGCCAAGTAAACTCTCCGCTCCTGCGTTTCGCTTAACAGGGAAATAGAAAGCCATATGAAGAAGCGAGAATTCCCTTTCTACGTTCGACTCGGCGGCATACGGAGCGATTCATAAATGCGCTCAACAAAGAGAAAAAGGTGTGTTCAATGTTAATCGAGCGCTACAGCTTGAACGCTCAAAACGTCAACTTCCCTAGTAGCCGCGCTGAAGAGGAATAAAGTTCGACACCCTCCCATCTCTCCGACTCCGCGCCCATCGAAGCCGTCAGTATGGATAAAACGCTGTAGGTCGATTTTGGCAAAAAAACAGCCGGGCTACCGTCCCGGCTATTGAGAGCTGTACTATGCTAGCTGAAGACCGACGGGCATTTTCCACGGTCTTCAGGCGATTCCCCAAAATCGCCACCCAACAAAATGCAAATGCGGCGCCGAAGTGACGGTGTTGAATGTAGGAAGTTTCGCGGGGTTGCGCGTTGGGGATGTCCTGAAATACCCCACCGCTTTGGGTGTGGGCGAGTCCCAAAACGCCCCAGAGGTGCGTGCTATCTTGCCGACCCCGCTGACGCGCCATCCCCTTCGTCACAGAGACAAGCTGTCACGTATCGCGGCGCCGGACGAATTGACTCTGGCGTCACACTCCATAAGGAATCAGGAGTTTAGCGAAAGGCCGCACGCCTGGCGCCTATATTGCCGAAGCGATTGGCATCCAAACCTTCCTACATCAAACTTGAGTTAGCGACGCCATAGAAGGTAATTGCGAGTCGCTTCTTTCAAAGGGCGCCGGGTTAGGTATCGCTTGGCGCCCTCATTGTCTCGGCGCCCGAAGAGTGCGACGCCATGCCATATTGCTGGCAAGCCCTCATTTTCGTGGCTCGGACTTTAGTCTGTGCCTGCATCACATTTCCGCGTCGCGCAGACTAAAGTCCGAGCCACTTTTCTTCCGGGGTTTGCCAGCAGCATCCCATGCCATCTCTCCGACTCCGCGCCATTCGAAGCTGCCAGAGCTTTTGAGGTGAGAGCGAATAGGTTGCCTCACTATTATCGAAACGCAACTACAAGCGTCGCTGATTTCGCCCGGCTCGGCATAGCCTTTGCAAACCATTACGAAACCATATGAAGTGATCAACAGGTCGGTAGGGCCGAACGATTAACCCGGCGACTCAGTTCGCATTTCAGCGGGAGTGGCGTATGAGTAAACCAGAGCATTTTGAGATACTAAAAGAACGCGCCGTTTTTCGGCCAACGGGTCAGCTTTCCATAGGGCAGGCGGCGGAATTGGTGGCAACAGCGATTGGTTTTGCGCGCTCGATCAACATCCGGAGGCTCTTGGTTGATATTACTAATCTGACGGGATTTGACCCGCCAGATCTCGCCTTGAGGTATTTTATAATTCATGAATGGGCTCGAGTCGCCGGGAGGAGCGTTCGCGTCGCTATAGTGGCCAGACCGGAGATGATTGACCATCAGAAGTTTGGGAGTATCGTCGCCGCAAACATAGGCTTTGTCGCCGACGCCTTTACAACAGAGGAGGACGCGCTTACCTGGCTTTGGCGCGTGGAGTGAATTTTACTCAACCTGAGAGCTTTAGAGGACCACCGCGCTAGTAGTCCGTAAACTAAGTTATTTGGCATTTTCTGTATAAGCGCGTTTTAGAACCCTGGCTTTGAGCCTGCGAAGCAGGCGACAGCATAAAACCCAGGGTGGAGCCGAAGGCGAAACCCTGGGTCAGGTTAGAAGCGCCATCAAGCCCGTGAAACGGGCGGCAGACTCCTCGGCTGTCGCCCACTTCGTGGGCTTCGGAGCGCTCTACTAACGCTCTCCTGGGCTTAGGCCCCAGGCTTTATGCTTTCGCCCGCTTCGCGGGCTTGGGAAAACACCAAATAACTTTGTATACGATGTACCAGGAGGCTAAGGCTGAAAAACCCCGCAAAGCCGGATGGGACATGGTTATGCTCCATTCGGCTTTGCTGTCAGGCTGCCCTTGCAAAATAGGCTCAATATGCATTGCAACATCTGCTCCGAAATGATGGTGTTGAGTGCGGGGCGTTTCGCTGTTTTTAGGTCGTGGGATATGTCTCGAATAGTCACATTCTTGACGTAGAAGCGTAGCGAAATACCGCATAGGTTTTGCGGCGCTGCGACCTGTCGTATTTACGACTCCGTTGACAATCCATTCCCCTTATCACTTCGACAAATCGTCACGTCTTGCTCTACAGATTGAATTGAGTGAGTGTCGTTCCCTTTATGGAATCAGGAGTTCACCAAAAAGCGGCTGTGGCGCCCATTTTGCTGGAACGATTGACGACACGTGATCAATCCCCAATGGCGACAATGTCTCTGACCTGAGCGACATGGCGCTTTTGTTTTTCTGTCCCTGCTATGTGATGCCTTCTCGCTGTGTTCATTTGCGCACATTTCCCCATCTTGTTTACCCACTCCCTTCGGTATTTACTATGAAACAATTGGAAGTTCTCTTAGTCGAAGATGACGACGATATGCGCGCGCTTTATGGATGTATGCTGGAGTTGGCGGGCTATAAAGTGAAGGCTGTAAGGGGCGGTCTCGAAGCATTCGCGGAAATACAGGTAAATCGCCCTCACGTGGTTATAACCGATATCGGAATGCCGGATTTCAGCGGATTGGATTTAATCGTGGCCGTCAGGTCGAACGCCGAGCTTGCAGAATTGCCGGTCGTTGCGATTACGTCTTTCGGACAGAAGATTCGTGAACATGCGCGGGCGGCGGGGGCGACCGATGTAATTGATAAGCCGACTGAAGTGGCAAAATTGCGCGAGGTGATTGACGCCGCTGTCTCCCGCCCTGCGCTCGCTGACAAACTTACAGCGAAAACCAACTGTTAGACGCCGGCTCTCTCCCGTATCAGACGTATAACAAAACTAGACCTCAACGTACAAACGCGACCACGGTCGATTCTCTCGGCGCGACAATTCGCCATCTCTCAATCTCCGCGCCAATCGCAGCCGTCGGCGCGAAGCGAACAACTTGTCTCCTCACTACTATATGACACTCCATCCCCCTGTCACGTAGACAAATTATCGCGTCTCGCGCTGCCATCCGAATCGATCGAGTCTCACTCTCATTGTTGAATCAGGAGTTTAGGGGAAAGCGGGCGCCAGGCGCTAATCTTGCTGGAGTGATTGGCGTTTAAGTCCTCCATAAATCAGGTTTGGGTTGCTGACCCGACCGACACCATATAAGGCAATATCGAGTTGCTCCAATCAGAGGGCGTCAAGTTAAGAGGGTACGCTTGGCGCCCCAGGTAAATCTATAGCGGTTTGCAAATCAGTGTAGGGGCAGACCTGTGTGTGGGGCCCCTACCGTCAGTAGATCACGAAATGGACGGAGACATCCATTGTTCATTGTTCATCGGTCATTTGTCATTGCCGGCCGCAGCAGTCGATCAATGCCCTATGAACATTGGGCGATTTCCGGGAAATGACAAATGAACAATGAACAATGAACAATGCTCTTCTTTGCCTGAATTCGTGATTTACTGACCGTACACGCAATTACCATTTGATCTTTGACGGAAAGAATTCGGCGACAAGATCCTCGTAATACGGTTTCAACTCGGCCAGATTCGGTTCCACTTCGCGCTTCGAGTAGAGGTCATAGGGATTGAACGCGCGCGCCCAGCGCAGCGCCTCCTGATCGCGCTCGTTTAGCAGATGGGCATACGCGCCCTCGCGGTGAATCGGGTAACACGAATGATAGCGGATCATCCACAGCGCCTCCTGCGGCAAGTAATCTTTCGTGACCATGTATAGATATTCGTCGTGCCCCCATGACAGGTGGAGGTTGTCGAGTCCGCATCCTTCCTCGTAAATTCCGTTCGGGGTTTGCAGAGCCGGGTTGTGGTAATCGGGGTTCTCTTTGAAGAGCTCCGAATAGACGATCTTGTCCGAGTAGGCGCAGCCGACGGGGAATGTGTCGCCGACCACGGCCCATTGTGGTTCGCTGAAGAGGCAAAGCGTTTTGCCCAGGTCGTGGATGAAGCCGGCCAGCACGAACCATCGCGGATGGCCGTCCTGACGGATCGCTTCGGCGGTTTGCAGCGCGTGAACGATCTGCGGCAGCGCCAGATCGGGGTCGCTGTCGTCAACCAGGGTGTTCAAAAAATCAATCGCCTCCCAAACGCTCATCTCGGCCTTATCGAGCTTGCCGTACCCGGCCTTTTGGGCGAGTACGAAATCTAGTGTCTGATTGGCGTGATTGAGCCTGTACAGCTCTTTGACCGAGGCGCGGGATTCGGCCTCGTAGTCGCGGAAGTCCTCCGCGTTTTTGACGCCGTCGAGGATCGTAGATGGAATACTTGCTTCGGCGCTGATTTGTGTATGAATCGCTTGTGACATTATATAGAGCTCCTTTGATCGTTATTGATAAATGCAACCGTCGGACGCCTCATGATTTGGCGACGCTGAGATGATAGGCAATTTGTTAAGAAGTGAAAAGCGATGCTTCGAGCGGTTTTAATGGTTCGCTAAGACAGCTTCGCCAGAACGGCTATGTGGGCGACGGTCAGGACCAGCCACAAGATCAGCGCCTTTTTCACGGCCCTCTTTGCTTCCGGGAAATCGGGGTCGTCTGTTTGCAGGGCGCCATATTTGACGCCCCACTGGACAATGGCCACAAGAGCGC
The DNA here is from genome assembly GCA_036565725.1 of Blastocatellia bacterium. Taxonomy (GTDB): domain Bacteria; phylum Acidobacteriota; class Blastocatellia; order RBC074; family RBC074; genus JAJVID01. Next base: position 4,988 of record DATCXQ010000442.1, on the reverse strand, counting down.
CGAGCGGAAGGATACTGGCGTATATCGGCATGCGAGGCGACATGAAAGGAATGTCGGTCGATCCTGAAAATGGAAGCGCGATGTCTATCAGGAGGAGAACCGGCGCCGCATAATTGAGGCTTTTGATGTGGTTGGCCGAGGCGCAGGCGTCAATTCCGGCCTGGAATTTCAAGGCTTCCGCATGCGCCGTCGGCCCGTCAATCGAGAAATTGCAGTATTGACAAACCGGCTTGCCGGTTCGGATCACTTCTTTGCAGCTTGGGCAACGAAACATCTGACTCATTGCTATTTTGTTTTGCCGTCGCTGACGCAGAAGAGGTGGGTCTTGCTGCGCAGGAACAACTCGCCTTCGGCGACGACTGGCGAGGCGACGAACATATGGTCCGTGAGCGTGTTGGTCGCCACGACTTCAAACTTCTCGCCCATTTTGATGACGGTGACCACGCCGCTCTCGCTGGCCGTGTAGAGGTTGCCGCCGGCGGCGACCGGAGAGGCTTTGAAGGTATCCGGCTGCGGCAAGCGCTGCTGGTGGTAGTAAGGCTCGCCCGTTGTGGCATTGAAGCAACTGAGCAGGCCGTTGTCGGTCAGCGAATAGAATTTGTTGTCGTGGAGTACGGGCGAAGCCGTGTAGGACATTCCCCGCGTATGGCTCCAGAGTACGGCGTCGCTGCCCGTAAGATCGCCTTCGCGTCCCAGCCGGATCGCCATCAGTTTCGGCTCGCGGTGCCCGCTCATAACGAGCACGGTGTCGTTGTGCTGCGTCGGATGCGGGATCACGTTGCTGCCCAGCCCTGCGCACTCCCAGATCAGCTTGCCGTCTTCAGGGTTGTAGGCCCGCACTTTTTTGGTCGCGCTGATGACGACTTGCTTCTGTCCCTTGTAATCCGCGATCAGCGGCGTTGACCACGCGCTCATCTCGTCACGGCTCGCGCGCCACACCTCTTTGCCGTTGCGTTTGTCGAGCGCGACCAGGAACGACCCGCCTTCGTGATCGAAAGGATGAATCAAGAGATTGCCGTGGAGCGCCGGAGCCGAGCCCTCGCCGAACTGAAGCCGTATCTTCATCTGCACGCCGAGGTCTTTCTCCCAGATCAGCTTGCCGTTGAGGTCGTAGCAGTAGATTCCGCGCGATCCGAATGAAACGTAGAGATATTGGCCGTCAGTCAACGGCGCGTTCGAGGCGAAACTGCCGTATTGGCGATGATAGCCTTCGTGCGGCGTCGCGGTCTTGGCCACCCGCTCCCAAATTGTCTTGCCGGTCTTCTTGTCCAGGCACATTACGACGAACTTTTGCTCTTCGCCTACGCCAACTCCTCCGCCCGGACCGCCACGTCCTTGCCCTTGGCCTCCAGGATTCTGGGGTTGCTCAGGCGGCGGCGCGGGTTGGGCGCCTTTGCCCGTAGGCGCGGCCGTGGTCAGGAAGATCCGGTCGCCCCAGATCACCGGGGTCGAAAAGCCTCGGCCCGGAACCTCGATCTTCCATTTGATATTTTTTGTGTCGCCGAATTCGACCGGCGCGGCGGTGCGGGCCACGCCGTTGAAGAAAGGCCCGCGCCACTGCGGCCAATGGGCGGGGTCGGAACTGGCGGAACCGACGGTAAACACAAAGGCCGTCAGCGCGATCAGAGACAGGAGGCCGCCGGTAGCGGCCAATCTTTTCGTCATTATCATCAACCTCCTCGGAACAGGTAGAGCAAACTGGCAGTTTGCCAGGTCTTCCCAAAAAAACGCATCGAAGGAGTCATGGCAAACTACCTGGGAGCGCAACCTGGGAGCGCAACCTGGGAGCGCAGGCATCCTTGCCTGCGGGGTTCCCGGCAATGACCGACTGACCGAAGCTAGCAGGCAAGGATGCCTGCGCTCCCAGGTAGTTTGCACTACCTTTTCAAGCGATCCGTCGCAAGGCGACATGAACAACTCCGATGAATGTAAGCGGCGAAGCGGCCCGCTTCGCCGAGGCCTACGTCACAGGCTCTTATGTTCTTCATACTGCGCCGCGGGCCGAGCAGTTACTAAAAAGTCTTGGCCGGCGCGGGGTGTGGGAAGACGCCGAGGAAGTTTGATTAAAAGCGGGACGCGGGAATCAGGCGCGAAGATATTCGCCGACAATGACGCGCGATCAGAGCGGAGCTATTGATGTTACGTCTCCAATAGACGCCGCAGTCGGCGCACATGTTTTGGACTTCGCGATACGGTCGTGAACCTGATTGATCGCATGAGTTGGCCTTTTCATGATCAGGATTGCCTGCCGCCAGTGTTTGAACGAACACAGGCCCGGGGGATTACAAAAATTTCGACGGCGTCTCCGGCGTAAAACCGGAAGAAGCCTTGCCCGTTCGGGAGAGCAAAGTATAAAGTGCGTGTTAACAGATAAGACCTATCAGCATTTTTCGATAGAATGAATAAAACAAGGAGTCGCCAGTAATGGAAGTCAACGGAAATACTTTTCTGATCTCGGGCGGGGCATCGGGCCTGGGCGGGGCTACATCGCGGTTGCTTGCGGAAAGCGGCGCGAACGTCGTCATCGCGGACATCAACAGAGAGAAAGGCCAGGCGCTCGCCCAGGAGCTTGGTTCGAACGCCCGCTTTATCGAGACTAACGTCGCCGATGAAGAGAGCGTCAAGGGCGCGGTGGGCGCGGCCGTCTCCGCATTCGGCGCTTTGCGCGGCGCGGTCAATTGCGCCGGCATCGGCGTAGCCGAAAAGACCGTCGGCAAGGATGGGCCGCATTCGCTCGGGTCGTTCAAACGAATCATCGAGGTCAACCTGATCGGCACGTTCAACGTCATCCGGCTCGCCGCCGCGCAAATGGCGGGGCAGGAACCAAACGCCGGAGGGGAACGCGGCGTGATCGTCAACACGGCTTCGATCGCGGCCTTCGACGGCCAGATCGGCCAGGCGGCGTACTCGGCGTCGAAAGGCGGGATCGTCGGAATGACTCTGCCGATCGCCCGCGACCTCGCCCGCTCGGGCATCCGCGTCGTGACCATCGCGCCGGGCCTGTTCAACACGCCGCTGCTCGGCAACCTGCCGGAAGACATGAGGAAATCGCTGGGCGCGCAGATCCCGTTCCCGCCACGGCTCGGCGATCCTGCCGAATACGCCGCGCTGGCGAAACACATCATCGAAAACGCAATGCTCAACGGCGAAGTGATTCGCCTGGACGGCGCTTTGCGTATGCCGCCAAAGTGATTCGAGTCAGTGCCGCGAGCGGCCCCGATTCGAACTGCGCACTGCGCTGAAAGGGGAAAGCCATGTCCACAATTCCAAAAGATACAAGAGCCACAGTGATCCCATGTCTTCGTTATCGCGACGCGCCGGCCGCGATCGAATGGCTCTGCAGCGTCTTCGGCTTTGAAAAGCAGCTAGTTGTGCCCAACGAGGACGGCACGATCGCTCACGCGCAACTCAGTTTCGGCAATGGAATGATCATGCTCGGATCGGCGTCAGACTCCGTGTTCGGACGATTGATGAAGCTGCCGGATGAGATCGGCGGCGCCGAAACGCAGACCGCCTACGTGGTCGTCTCTGACGCCGATCTTGTCTACGGGCAGGCCAAGGCGGCAGGCGCCGAGATCCTGTTGGATATCAAGGATGAGGATTACGGCGGGCGCGGGTTTACCTGCCGCGATCTCGAAGGCCATATCTGGAACTTCGGAACCTATGACCCGTGGAGCTAATAACGGAGGTCATACACAATGAACAAACTCTTCAATTGCAAATCTTTTTTGCGTACTTCCTAGAACTACTCTGATATAGCCAAAAGGTGGGGCTCCTGTAGGCGTTTTTCTTCGCTCAACGAAAATAGTAAATTGCCTTCAAGAGGAGCAAGTTAGGATCGACAGACAAGATTCCAAGCTGGATGTGGCATGAGCCCTTAGGCGCTATCGTCACTACTTGAAATATAAGTCAAACCAGCTTCTCGAAGGGAAACGATTATCCTAAAATCATTTTATTGCGGTTAAACCTGCCGTTTTCCAGATATCCATGAAGCTTCTTGTTGCCTTCACGATCTTCCCAAACCGCGTGGCAATATTTGCAGTACTGCAAGCCGCTTTTTGCCATCTCTAAAATTTCCGTCGGTATGCATTCCTTCTGTCCACTGTAAAGACTTCTTTGATTGTCTGCATAGCCGCCGATGCAGTTCGCGGGACAAGCCTTGGTCGATCCTGGGTTTCTCTTTTCCATATTCGTCATCCTTTCGCTGAAAATTTGAGAGACGCACGGCTTAATGCTAACCAACCGACGCCCGCTTGAAAACAACGAACCCGGCTTTTTTTTGCGCAGAATCGACCTGCGACGCGCGTTTAACCCCTTCGCCGCGCGCGAAACGGGCAAGGACGGCGGCAAAGCGCGAAGAAACGACCCGTCACTCATCGGGACGTGAAAATTTGAACACGACTCATCGCGCGGGTAGAATGCCGCGCGCAGTCAAACGCTATAGAGGGGGCGAGAGGCCGGTTGCCCCCTGACCGCGGATGAGCTTTTGCTTCCGTCTTTATGCCTCATTACATCGTAAACAAAGTTTCCCAAGCCCGCGAAGCGGGCGAAAGCATAAAGACTGTGGCGTAAGCCCCAGGAGAGCGTTAGTAGAGCGCTCCGAAGCCCACGAAGTGGGCGACAGCCGAGGAGTCTGCCGCCCGTTTCACGGGCTTGATGGCGCTTCAAACCTGACCCAGGGTTTCGCCTTCGGCTCCACCCTGGGCTTTATGCTGTCGCCTGCTTCGCAGGCTTGAAGCCAGGGTTCTAAAACGCGCTTATACAGAAAATGCCAAATAACTTAGTTTACGGACTACTCATTGCTCTGGAAACTAAGTTTTTTGGTGTTTGTATAAATCAGAATAAGCGATATCGACACATCCAACGAATTTACAACCATCAAAGGAGAGCGTTTAGAGTCCCGGCTTTAGCCGGCAGGGCTGAGGCTCCAAGCTCTGCCGGCTAAAGCCGGGACTCTAAACACTCTCTCCCAACGTTTGTAGTTAAAC
>DATCXQ010000405.1:0-10216 GCA_036565725.1 Blastocatellia bacterium | reverse complement strand
TTCCTGGGGCTGGGGCAGACACGCAGGTCTGCCCCTACGCGGTTGTTACATTGACTTCATCTATGACGCGCCGCCGATCATCTTGTCGAACCACTCGACGTTGGTTTGCATGATCTTCAGCATCATCTTCGGTTCGGTCGGGCCGTGGGCCTGGCGGGGCATTACCAGCATGCGCACGGGGACGCCCTGCTGCTTCAGCGCGTTGTATAGTTCGTAGCCCTGCGAGATCGGCACACGCAGATCGCCTTCGCAATGCTGGATGAGCGACGGCGTCGAGGCGCCCTTGATGTTGAACATCGCAGAATGCTGGCGGTAGACCTCGAAGTTGTCCCAGAACTGCGCGCCCATGTAATCGGGGATGAAGCCGGGGATGTCGGCCGTGCCGGTGAAGCTCATCAGGTTGGTCACGGCGGCGCCGATCGACGCGGCTTTGAAGCGCTTGGACTGCGTGATCACCCACGAGGTCATAAATCCGCCGTAGCTCCAGCCCATCACGCCCAGCCGGTCGGGATCGGCCACGCCCATCGAGATGACGTGATCGACGCCGGCCATCAGGTCTCTGTAATCGCCGCCGCCCCAATCCTTGTAATTCGCGTAGCGGAACTTCCTGCCGTACCCGGACGAGCCGCGCGGGTTGGCCCGCAGCACGGCATAACCGCGGGCGTTGAAGACTGCGGTCGGATAGAGGCCTGGCCCGGCGGCGAAGTTCTGGGTGAAGACCCCGGTCGGGCCGCCGTGAATGACCAGCAGCAGGGGGACGCGCTGGCCGGCTTTGTAATTGATCGGGTAATTCAGTATGCCTTCGATCTCCACCCCGTCGCCGCTCTTCCAACGCACAACTTCCATTTTGCCGAGCGGCGGTTTCTGCAGATCGGCGTTGGCGGCGCTGACTCTCGCCGGGGCGAAATTGTCCGCGGGCGTGACATAGGCTTCAACTGCGGCGCCGTTACTCTGCATCGTTAATCCGAACATCGCGCGCGTGTGATTGAGATTGATTGCGCTGTAAACCGCGCGGCCATTCACTATGTCCGTGACGGCGCCGGTCTCGACGTTGATTGCGGAAATGGCGGTCGTCGTCCCGCGCGTCTCGGTGAAGTATATGCGCTTGCCGTCGGTCGCCCATCCGATCAGATTCGGCTGTTCGTCGAAGGTGGGCGCAAGCGGCTTTGGCGCGCCTCCGCCTGCGGAGAGGATGTTGATCCTGTTTTGAAAAGCCCAGGTCGGAGGGGCGTCGCTGACGGTAAGCGCGATCCATTTTCCGTCGGGCGAATAGATCGGCTGTGATTCGGCGGACGCGGTCGCCGCAATCGCTTTGATCTCCCCGCTCGCCACGTCAACTACCGAGACATTGGCGCTCGTCCAGTCGTCGGCCTTCAGTGATTTTGTGTGGGTGAAAACTATTGATTTGCCGTCCGGGGACCAATCGAATGCGCCGTCTCCGCCGAGTCCCGAGCCGACCGTGAAAGCGCCTTTCGTCAACTGGCGCGGTTCGCGTTTGCCGCCGCCGTCTTTCGCTACGGATATGACGTAGAGGTGATTCATCTTGACGTTCTCGTCAATCCATCGCGAATCGTCTTTGCCTTTGTTGCTCTTCTCTTCGTCGGTGGTCGGCGGGTCGGCCATCGTGAAAGCGACCCATTTGCCGTCGGGCGACCACGCGAATCCGCCCACGCCGCTCTTCACGTCGGTGATCATTTCGGCCTCGCCGCCGGTCGAGCGCATCAGGTAAAGATTGTTCTTGCCTGATCGAGAAGAGGTGAAGGCGATCCAGCGGCCGTCCGGCGACCAGTCGGGATTGGTCGAAGGCTTTTCGCCGAAGGTCATCTGGTAGGCGTCGCCGCCGGAGGCTGAGGCCGTCCAGACCTGGGTCAGGTATTCGCTCTTCTCCTCCGTCATCACCGCTTCGTTGACAGTGTAAAGGACGCGCTTGCCGTCGGGCGAAACCTGAACGCCGCCGACGGCTCTGACTTTCATCGAAAGCTCAGGCGTCCACGCAGTAGCTTGATTTGAGGTTTCGTCGCGCGTCCTGGAACTCAGCGCCGGAGCGCCGAGAGCGACAGTCAAAATGAAGCTCAGGAATTTGGTCGAACCTGCGGAAAAACTTCGTCGTGACATAATCTCTCCTTGAGGATTGAGGATCGAGGATCGAGGATCGAGGATGGAAGATCGCGATCCTCGATCCTCAATCCTCTTCAGTGGGCACAGTTTATCACCGGTTGTTCTTGTGTCCAGCGGAATCGGCATATATGATCCCGGCTCAGAAAAGGGCACAACACTAATCATTTATGGAGGTTCTTTATGAAACGACTGGCAGTATTGTCAGGGCTTTTGCTCGCCGGCGCGATCTCTATGGCGGTCGCGCGACAACAACCGCAACAAGGACAGCCGGCGCAGCTCGAAATTCAGAAAGTAAAAGACAACCTGTATATGATCACCGGCGCCAACACTGGCGGTAACACTGCGGCATTCATCACCGAGAAGGGCGTCGTCGTCGTGGATACCAAATACGCTAACAACGGCCCGGGCATTTTGGAGAAGATCAAATCGGTCACGCCCAAACCCGTGATTATGGTCATCAACACGCATACGCACGGCGACCACGTGGGCGGCAACGGCGCCTTCACCGGCGCGGTGGAGTTCATCGCCCACGAGAACTGCAAGGCGAGCATGGAGAAGATGCCCGCGTTTCAGTCCGAGGAAGGCAAGAAGTTCCTGCCTGGGAAGACCTACAAGGACAAGCTCAGCTTGCTGAATGGCGCCGATAAGATCGATCTCTATTACTTCGGTCGCGGACACACCAGCGGCGACACCTTCGTTGTCTTCCCGGCGTTGAAAGTAATGCATTCGGGCGACATATTTGCCGGGAAGGGCACGCCCATTATGGACACTAACAACGGCGGCAGCGGTCTGGAATATCCCAAGTCCCTGGCGAAGGCCGCGGCTGGCATCAAGGGCGTCGAATCGGTCATCCCCGGACACAGCTCCTTGATGACCTGGAACGACTTCAAAGAGTATGGCGATTTCATTAGTGAGTTGGTGGCGGCCGTCGAGCAGGCCAAGAAGAACGGCAAAACCGCCGACGAGGCCGCCGCGGAAATCAAGATGCCCGAAAAATACAGTGGCTACAACATGGGCCGCTTGAAAGGCAATGTCACCGCTATCTACTCTGAGCTGAGCCAACCGTCGGCTAAGCCTTAAAATTCAAGGATGCGCCAGGATTTCACAAACCGCAAAGCCGTAGCGGAATCGCTCTCGCTCCGCACGGCTTTGCTTTTGATGTTTTTGGTCCGGCTGTCCGCGCCCATTTACGCTCATCCGGTCCCGTTCAGCTATCTCGATTTGCGTATGGACCAGAGACAGGGCCAACTGGAAGGCTCTCTCGTCGCGCACGTCACATATCTCTCGCGCGAGTTGAATGTGACGCCGGCCGAGTCGCTGCTCGACCCGGGTACGCTTGAATCGAAGAAGGAGGCCATTCAGAGTCTCTTACGTCCCCGCATACTGCTGACGGCTGACGGCCAGCCACTCGATTTGAAGCTGCTGCGCGTTGAACCGCTGCCCGATCGGCAAGCAGTGGCGCTGCATCTGCGCTTTGACGCGAAGGCGTTTCCGGCCGCGCTCGGAATACAGTGTTCGCTCTTTACCCACGAGCCGGAACACCAGACCTTCCTCAACATTTATGAAGAAGGGCTACTGGTTAATCAGGAAATCTTCGATAAGGACCACACGGCCCTCGAATACTTTACCGGCAGCCGGCAAGTCGCTCTGGCAGTCGTGAAAAAGTTCGTCCCCCTCGGGATCTATCACATTTTCGCCGGGCCCGATCACATCCTCTTCATCGTGGGGCTGCTGCTGATGGGGGGAAGCTTGTTGCGTCTGCTGACCATTGTCACAGCCTTCACCATCGCCCACAGCGTCACCCTCTCGCTAGCCGCGCTGGACGTGGTCAACCCGCCTGCATGGCTGATCGAGCCGGCCATTGCGCTGAGTATTGTTTATGTCGGCATAGACAACCTGATGGTCGGCAAGTCGGGCTGGGACGCGCGCGCCTGGATAGCCTTCTTCTTCGGCCTCGTGCACGGTTTCGGATTCGCGGGCGTGTTGCGGGAATTCGGACTGCCGAGCCGGGCGCTGGGCTGGTCGCTCTTCTCGTTCAACTTCGGCGTGGAAATCGGGCAGGTGTGCATCGTCGTGATCGTGGCCTCGCTTCTGGCGGCGCTGCGCAATCGCAATAAGGAACTCGGCCGGAAAATCGCGACCGTCGGCTCAGTGATCGTGATCCTGGCGGGAAGTTTCTGGTTCATTCAGCGAGTTTTCTTTTAGATCGGATTTCAGATGTGCGCGCGGATAAGTACCGCGAGCGGTAGCGGGCGGCCGTTGGCGAAGTCTCCGCTCGCTACCGCTCGCGGTACTGACTCGTCGCCTAAATCCAGATCTTGGCGCCGCCCAACGTATAGAATGATGGACGGTAAACCGACAATCGGTTTTTATTCGACTGTGAGTGAAATTATGAAAACTCTTTACGATCCGATAGAGCCTTACCAGCAAGGGATGCTGAAGGTATCTGACATCCATGACATTTATTACGAGCAGTGCGGGAATCCAAACGGTCAGCCTGTGGTCTTTCTTCACGGCGGCCCGGGCGCCGGATTAGTCGCAAACTATCGTTGCTTCTTCGACCCGGAAGCCTATCGAATTGTACTGTTCGATCAGCGAGGGGCGGGCAATAGCGTTCCGCATGCTTCCCTGGAAGAAAACACGACCTGGCATCTGGTCTCGGACATCGAGCGATTGCGCCGGCATCTTGGCATTGAAAAGTGGATGGTCTTTGGCGGTTCGTGGGGGAGCACTCTCGCTCTAACTTACGCGCAGACTCATCCCGAGCGCGTTAGCGCGCTCGTCCTGCGCGGCGTCTTTTTGTGCCGCACGAAAGAGATTGACTGGTTCTACCAGGAAGGCGCAAACGTAATCTTCCCCGACGTGTGGGAGCAATACGAGGGCGTCATCCCTGAGCCTGAGCGCCACAATATGCTCGAAGCATATTACCGGAGGCTCACTGGCGAAGAGGAATCGGTTCGTTTGGAAGCTGCGCGGGCATGGAGCGTCTGGGAAGGCAGCGCATTGAAGCTGATACCCGATCAGATTCTGATTGATGATTTCAGCGAGCCGCACAAGGCGCTTGCGCTTGCGCGCATCGAGGCGCATTACTTCATAAACAACGCTTTTTTCGAGACCGACAATTACCTGCTCGAAAACGTCGACAAGATTCGTCACATTCCCGCCGTGATAGTTCAGGGGCGGTACGACATAGTATGCCCGATGATGAGCGCGTGGGATCTCCATCGCGCCTGGCCTGAGGCGGAGTTTATAGTCGTTCCTGACGCGGGCCATTCAGTCACCGAACCGGGCATCACTAGCGCGCTCGTTGACGCGACAGATCGCTTTAGAAATCAGACAACTTGATTCCGCGCATTACTTTATACGGAGAGTGTTAGAGCCGAGCACGCAGACGTCGCCGGATTTCAGTTCCCACATCAGTTGAGAAAAGACGCAGACTTCAAAGTGGCGGCGATTGATCCGCCTCGGTGGAAGTTCGCGGCGCGCCTCGCCGGTGATTAGCCTCCACCACACATCCGGCGCCCAAGACAAATCGAGCGCGGCGTCCGCTTCCAGTGTGACCCATTCGCCGCGGCTCGTTTCGCGCACTCGTAGAAAGGTGAGGGCTTCGACTCGACGCCAGCGTTCAGGCTCCACTGACGTCGGTTTCATCACTTTCCCGGTTGCTTAGCTCACGCAAGAGCCAGGCTTTCGCCAAATTCCAATCGTTCAGCACTGTCCTGGGCGAGACTTTGAGCGCTTCGGCAGTCTCTTCCACGCTGAGGCCCCCGAAGAAACGCAGTTCGACCACCCGGCATTTGCGTTGGTCCATTACCGCCAGACTCTTCAGCGCATCGTCGAGCGCGACCATGTCCGGCGCTCGCTCCGCGGAAAAAACGGCGGCCTCCTCCAGCGGCACATGATGCGCCTCTCCGCCGCGTTTGATGTAGCTGTGAGCGCGCGCATAATCAACCAGAATGCGCCGCATCAATTGGGCCGAGACGGCGAAGAAGTGTGCGCGGTTTTGCCATTGCACCTGACTCGCGTCAATCAGTCGCAGGTAAGCTTCATTGACCACGGCCGTGGTTTGCAAGGTGTGGCCGGCGCGCTCCCGCCTCATATAGCGCCGGGCCACGCGGCGCAGTTCTTCATAAACCAGCGGCATCAATCGCTCGAACGCCGCCTGGTCCCCCTGGCTCCAAGCCACGAGTAATTGCGTCACTTCTTGCTTCGAGAATGTCATCTTTCTTCGCGCAGGATACTCCATTCATAAACGCTTCGTTTTGGGTGGAGAGGAATGCGCGGCCCCTTTCTCAAGTAAATAGTTGTGGCATATTGAGCGGATGGGCGTTCACCTGTCGGTAAAGGCGAAATTGGTCTGCTTCGGCTTGACCACCGCCGCGTGGCGCCGTCCTTTTTGAGCGGCGGAAGAAATGCGCGCGGTTCCGTCACTCGATTTCACACCCGCTCACGGCGTGAGGCGGACACGACGCATCAGTAAGTCAAACCGGACATCCGATCGCAAGGGGTCAAATATCGGGTTCGTTTTCAGTCCGCCGAGCACAGGGCTGCGGTCCTCAAAACATTTCTCCATCCACATAAAGGCCGTATCCATATCGCCCAGACCGGCCAGGATTGCGGCTTGCGAGAACGGCGAGACATAAGCGCGCTTTGCCAACCCGTTCAATTGTTCCTGGTAACGGCGCGCTTCGTCACGCTTGCCTGCCAGCCCACAGGCCATGCCAAGCAGCGAGATGAAATCCGGATTGTTCGGGGCGATGGCCCGTCCCTTCTGAAACTCAGCCAACGCATCCTCGCTCCTGCCCTGCATCGAATAGCAAAGACCCAGATAAATCCGGGCGGGGATGGATTTCGGCTCCAGACTAAGCGTCTTCTGCAGAACCGGGATCGCCTGGTCGTAACGGCGCGCCATGTAGAGCGCAATGCCTACGCGGGTATGAGCGCCCGGCGAGAGCGGGTCGAGTTCCAATCCAAGATTGGCTTCGCGGATGGCTTCATCAAACCGGCCCATATCAGTCAGAAAAATGGAATACCAGTCATGCAGGGTTGGGTAATTGGGTTTCAATTCGAGCGCGCGCTTGAATTCTCTTTCAGCCAGTGGCCAGTCCCAGTAATAATCACTGATGATTCTTCCCTTCGCTGTGTGCGCTTCGGCCAGGCGATCGTCTATTTTCAAAGCGTGCTCGGCAGCCTCGCGGGCCATTGGCAGCGTCTCTTTTGGTGGCTCCAAGTGATATGCGCAGAGCGCGATGTAGGCGTCGGCCACTCCGACATAAGTCAACGCGTAGCCGGGGTCTTTTTCAGCGGCTTGCCGGAAAGCTTCAAGACCTTTACGTATGCCTTCAGGAGTGCGTTTGTTCCATTGATAACTGCCGCTCATGTAGAGCCGATAGGCTTCCGGGTCGGCGGTATAGTTCTTGGCGAGTTCGCCGCGCTCATCGCCACTCAAGCTTATTATCAGGTCGTCGGCGACGCGCTGCGAGATGGCGTCCTGCGCCGCAAAGATGTCCGCCCATTGACCATTGAACTGCTGTGTCCAGAGCGGCCTGCCGTCATCGACGTTGACCAACTGCGCCGTGATGCGGAATTTGTCGCCCGCCTTCTGGATGCTGCCTTCGAGGACGGCCCGCACCTGCAACTCGCGGCCCGCGGCGACAGGATCCTGATCGATCGACGTGTAGCCGCGCACGGCCCTGAATGGGCGCACGGTAATTCGTTTCAGTCTGCTCAGCCTGTTGATCAGCGTTTCGGCGATGCCCATTTCCAGAGCTTCATCGCGAGCGCCGGCCGCCAATGGTTTGAACGGCAGCACCGCGATTGAATCAATAGGCGCGCCTCGCCTGTTGAGCCATTGGCGCCCGAGAGTCGCGGCGGCGGCGAGCGCCGCCAGCGCCACAAGCGCCAGTGCGAAACGTGAGGGCGAATGGGCGCCACGTCCGACGAGACGCGAGGCGCTCGATGTCGTCGACGCGGGGCCCTGCGCGACGCCTGGCGCCGTGTTGTAATCTTCGCTCGCGCCCGCGTGAACGAAACGTCGCGCGAGGCGCGTCAGGCCACTGAATTCGCGCGTCGTGAAGTCGCCTGCCGGCGCCAGATCCTGTTTCAGCTTCTTCAGCGCGCGCCTCAATTCTTCAGCCGTTTGATAACGCCCGGCGCAATCCTTGGCGAGCATACGATCGACCACACTCTGCAACTCGGCGGGGAGACCTGGCGTGTGTTCGGCGAGCAGGGGCGGCTCCTGCACGAGCAAGGCCGCGATTACATCACTCGACGTCTCGCCTTCAAACGGGCGGCGCGAGGTGATCATCTCGTAAAGCACAATGCCGAGGCTGAAGATATCCGACCGCGCGTCGGTCTCAATCCCGCGCGCCTGCTCCGGGGACATGTAGTTGACCGTGCCAAACACCATGCCAGGATCGGTCGAGAATGAGGAGTGGGGAATGGTAAATGAGGAACAGGGAACGACTTCCTCGCCCCTTTGTCCCTCACTTCTCCACTCCCTACTCCCCACTCCCAGCTTGGCGAGGCCGAAGTCGAGAACCTTCACGTAACCATCAGGCCGCAGCATTATGTTTTCGGGCTTGATGTCACGGTGGGTGATCCCGGCGGTGTGCGCGGCCGAGAGTGCGCTGGCGATTTGCATCGCCAATTCGAGCGCTTCGCCGAGTTCCATCCCGCCGTTTCTGATCAGCGCTCGCAGCGTATGGCCTTCGATGAATTCTGCGGCGATGAAATGCAGCGTGCCAACCGCGGTCTCCACTTCGCCGATTTCATGAATGGTGATGATGTTCGGATGATTGAGCGCGGAGGCGGAGCGGGCCTCCTGCCGGAAGCGTTGGACGCGCTGGGCGTCTTCGGTGGAATGCGGCGGCAGCAGCTTGAGCGCGACCTGACGGCCCAGCCGCGTGTCCCGAGCGCGATAGACTTCGCCCATCCCGCCCGCGCCCAGCAAAGCGATAATCTCGTAAGGGCCGAGGCTCTGTCCGACCAGAGAATAGTTTTGATTCTTAGACTCCAGCCGAGCGGCGACCTCCAGGGCTGGCGCTTCAATGAAATTAATGGCCCGCTCGTGAAAGCGGATCAGCGATTCCACTTCGCAGCGTAAGGCTTCGTCTTCGGCGCAAACTTCGGCAAGGAAGGCTGAGCGATGGCTCGTCTCGCACTCCATCGCGGCGAGGTAGAGCGCCTCGACCTGCCGCCAGCGTTCAGGTTCCATTGGCGTCGGTTTCATGGCTTTCCCGGTTGCTTAGCTCACGCAAGAGCCAGGCTTTCGCCAAACTCCAATCGTTCAGCACAGTCTTGGGCGAGGCTTTGAGCGCTTCGGCAGTCTCCTCACGCTGAGGCCCCTGAAGAAACGCAGTTCGGCCACTCGGCTTCAGAGTCATCGTAGGCGGCGGGATCATATCACTTTTGGAAATAAATTTTCGAGGGCGGCTGCAGTTTCCGGTCGCCAATCCCGCATAAGTTGATGAGGCTGGGATGAGGCCAGCCTCGAAGTAGTAATGAAGGTTCCGTTAACGATACAACGGACGCCTAATTTTCTAAACCGAGAATTGCTGAGACTACCCCAGGGCCCGGTGGTGACTTGCTAGACAAGTGACTATTGCGCGGGCGCCTATGCGGGCCCAAAGATACCCGCGTACCACCCTGCATTCGGATCGGGGGATTCCATCAGCGGAGGATCACGATGAAACTCATACTGAAGAAATTTACTTGTATTAACGCCACTGATGATCCGGGGGGCGATAGCCCGTATTTTGTGGTCTTCGTTGGCAAACCGAAAGACTTGCCGGCCGGGCGAATCAAGGTGTCCGACTTGGATTTCCAGATCGCGACCGTGCGGAAGAAGAGTTGGGACGATACGATCTTCGATGGCGCTGTACGCCGCCCCAATCTGATTGTCGCCAATGAGAAGGGTCATGCTCTTCAAGTTGACGGAAATAGCTGCGTCTTGGTGGCGCTATGCGAGCAGGACGACGACGTCGATGTTACACACGATGAGCGTCATGACATCCTCAGTGATCTGCGCGTGCCATGGGTTGCGGCTGGCGGGGGAGTCGCGACTGCGAGCGGGCCTGCTATTGCCGGCGATATCCGC
>DATCXQ010000400.1:0-5332 GCA_036565725.1 Blastocatellia bacterium | reverse complement strand
CAGCTTCGGCAAAACCCACGGAGCTGCCTCTGATTCCCATTGTGGACCGGATCCCGAAGGGGCCGACATCGCCGAGCAGGGCTTTGGCTGGACAAACAAATTTGGCTCCGGCAGGGGCGCTGACACGATCACCAGCGGCCTGGAAGTGACCTGGACCACGACGCCCACGAAGTGGAGCAACAACTACCTCGAGAACCTGTTCGGCTACGAGTGGGAACTCACGAAGAGCCCGGCCGGCGCGCATCAGTGGCAGCCGAAGAACGGCGCAGGCGCCGGTACCGTGCCGCATGCGCACGACTCCTCGAAGCGAATCGCGCCCTCCATGCTTACCACGGACCTCTCCCTGCGGTTCGACCCTGCTTACGAAAAGATCTCGCGGCGCTTCTTAGAGAATCCCGATCAGTTAGCAGACGCCTTCGCCCGGGCGTGGTTCAAGCTGACGCACCGTGACATGGGCCCGCGCGCGCGTTATCTCGGCCCGGAGGTTCCTGCGGAAGAACTCACCTGGCAGGACCCAATCCCGGCCGTCAATCACAAGCTGATTGACGATAAGGACATCGCCTCGCTCAAGGCTAAGATCCTGGCTTCGGGCCTGTCTGTCTCGGCGCTGGTTTCGACCGCGTGGGCGTCGGCATCCACGTTCCGTGGCTCCGACAAGCGCGGCGGCGCCAACGGCGCCCGCATACGCCTGGCGCCCCAGAAGGACTGGGCCGTCAACCAGCCTGCCCAACTGGCGAAGGTACTCAAAACTCTGGAGGACATCCAGAAAGAGTTCAACAGCGCCCAGGCGGGCGGCAAGAAAGTCTCGCTTGCTGATCTGATCGTTTTGGCCGGTTGCGCAGGCGTCGAGCAAGCCGCGATCAATGCCGGTTTCGAGACGCCGGTTCCGTTCACGCCGGGACGCATGGACGCCTCACAGGAGCAGACCGATGTGGAATCCTTCGACGTGCTCGAACCCATCGCGGACGGCTTCCGCAATTACCTCAAGGGCAAATACGCCGTATCGGCCGAAACGCTGCTGCTTGATAAGGCGCAATTACTGACCCTGACCGCACCCGAAATGACGGTGCTCGTGGGCGGTATGCGCGTCCTGAATACTAACGTCGGCGGGACGCAGCACGGTGTCTTCACCAAGCGACCGGAGGCTCTGACCAACGACTTCTTCGTGAACATGCTCGATATGGGCACGGAGTGGAAGACGGTCTCGCAAGACGCAGACGTATTCGAAGGCCGCGATCGCAAAACGGGCGAACCGAAGTGGACCGGCACGCGCGTCGACCTGATCTTTGGTTCGAACTCCCAACTCCGCTCCCTGGCCGAAGTCTACGGAAGTTCCGACGCGGGGAAGAAGTTTGTCCACGACTTCGTCGCGGCCTGGAACAAAGTGATGAACCTTGATCGCTTCGACCTCGCCTGATCGTAGCATCAACGTCCCCTAGGGGTTTCTGATAGGGAGACGAAAGACGGTCAGCTAAATATTCAGGAATAACAAACCACGGGGATCACTGGGATGATTAGTTTTGCTCTTCCCAGTGATCCCCGTGGTTGATTCAACCTGAATATTCAAATCGAAGACGCCATAATCGGGCGTCGCGCAATGCCTTATCCGCCGTCGCCCACCAACACAAATCCAGCCCAGTAAAACGGATGTCTAGTCTCCGGGTTCTTCATCATTTTCAAAGCCGCCTGTCGCAACGCTTCGGCCTTCGTCGCCTTCGATTTCGCGGCCGCCGGCGAGGCTAAGGCTTGGCGATGGAAGCTGATCATCAGATCGCGCGCGCTGGCCGATTCGACCTTCCATTGGCTGACCACGATAGACGGCACGCCGGCGATGAACATCGCCCAGCTCAGACCGATCACGCCTTCGCCCGCGCCGAATCGCCCGCGCGCCGTTTCGCAGGCGGACAACACGGCGAGGTCGGCTTTCAAATTCAGTTGCATCAACTCCCATGCTTCGAGCAATCCGTCTTCGTTTGTGTCCCCCCGGGCGAGCGCCAGGTGGGAGTACATCGGCGAGGCGTTGTTCAAAATCCCGTGTGTGGCGAAGTGGAGGACCCTGGCCTGCGCTGCCTCGGCCTTGATGCGGTCTTCTCGCGCGTCAGCGCCAATATAGACCTTGCTTCGGGCGTTGCCGTATAACCGGCTGATCGCCCTGACCTCCTTTTCGGCTTCCGGCAGCGGGTCGAGCTTTTCATCACGCAGCGTCAGCGCCGCGCGGTTGACGGTCTCCCGGCCCAACAGCGGATTGCCCAGCGCCAGCAAAGTCGCGGGAGCGGGATTTGCGCCCTGATTCTTCAGTCGATTCGTCATTTCACGCAGCACGGTCAGCGATGGCGCATAAGTGATCGCGGCGTCCTCAATCAAGAAACGATTGGCGCCGGTCAGCAGCGCCTGAAACGGCAGGTCCCATAATTTGTCATCCGGCGCGATGACGAGATTTGTTTTGCCACGAAGCTGCGCGTCGGCCGGCTTGAGCAGCAGTTCGTAGAGTTTGGCCGCCGAGGCGCGAAAGCCCAGATCGCGGCCGGCGAGCTGACGCCGAAAAAAATCGGCCTGTTTGTCGAGTTCATCACGTTTGACCGGCAGCGTGTAAACCCCGACTTCAGGTTCTGTTTTACCCGCCGCTTTCGTGATTGCGAACAGATAAGTCTTATCGTCGGTCACGACGTATTCGAGCAGCGCGCTCGCGGCGTCCGGCAGCAGGGCGGCGGCTTCTTCAAGTCTCAGCGGCTGAACTTCGCCACGCTGCGCCCTCAGCTCCGGGTGGGCGTTCTGAAAGGATTCAAAGTCGAGCCGCGCTTTTGGGAGCTGGGCATTGAGTTCAGCCAGGCGGGCCTGGTCGGGTTTCGGGCGGGCGGCTTCGCGAGAAATCTGGGTATTAAGCGCAACGAGTTGGCCGTGCAGTTTTTGTTCCTGTTCATGCTCCTGGGCGGTCATTGCTTTGGCGCCGTTGACGCGGCCGGTTTGAAGCGCATCCAGGAGCGCGCGCGACTTGGCGCGTTCGGCGAAAATCAAGGCTTCAGCCGGCCGGCCATCCCGCGTGAGCAGGTCGACCATGGCGTGGTAAGGGGAAACTTTGGATTCAAAGAAGCGTTGCTGCTCTTCCGTCCCGCCGGCGACGTTCGCGCGCAGCGTTTCGATAGTTGTGATGGCCTCTTCAAAAGCCAGTCGCGCCTGGACGGGCTCGTTGAGTGCGCGGTATGCGGCCCCGGCCACGAGGCGGGCTTTCCAGAGAATCTCGACGTAGCCGATTTGCCCGGCCAGAGCCGCCGTGCGCGAGGCCGCGTCCAGCGCCTCTGAGTAACGCCCTTGCGCCACGTAAACCTCTCCGAGGTTGTTGAGCGTGTCGGCGACTTCGGCTTTGTTTCCTATGGCTTCCCTCAGCGCCAGGCTCCGCTGGTAATATTCAATGGCCTGCGCGTGGTTCCCTTGTGAATTATATACGCGCCCGATGCTGATGAGCGCGCGGGCTATTCCGGCTTTGTTTCCCAACGCCTCGCTCAGCGCCAGGCTCCGCTGGAAGCGCTCCAACGCCTGCGCGTAGTCGCCTTGAAGACGATAGAACAGCCCGAGGTGGCTGAGAACGCTCGCGATTCCGGCTTTGTCTCCGATTTCCTCCCTCAGCGCCAGGCTCTTTTGGAATGACTCAAACGACTGCGCGTAGTCGCCCTGGAGGCGGTAGAGATTCCCGATGTTGTGCAGCGCGACGGCGATTCCGGATTTTCTTCCAGAGTCCTCGCTCATCGTCAGGCTCTTCCGGTAGCGCTCCAACGCCCGCGCGTAGTCCCCCCGGATACGGTAGACAACGCCGATGTTATTCAGCGCGATGGCAATTCCGGCATTGTCCCCACGGGACTCGCTGATCGCCAGGCTTTTCTGATGTAACTCCAGGGCCCGCGCGTAGTCGCCTTGCTGATAGTGGACCCGCCCGATGCTGTTTAGCATGGCGCCAATTCCGGAATCGTCTCTCAGCGCTTCACGTATCGCCAGGCTCTGTTGAAAGCGCTCCAACGCCTGCGCGGAGTCGCCTTGCTCAAAGTGGATCTGCCCGAAGCCGGCCAGCGCGCGTGCGATTCCGGCTTTGTCGTCCTGGGCTTCGCTCATCGTCAGGCTCGCCTGGAATGACTCCAACGCCCGCGCGTAGTCGCCCTGTGAAAGGTGTACGCGCCCGATGGAGCACATCGCGTTGGCGACTGCAGTTTTGTATCCCAGTGCTTCGCTCATCGTCAGGCTGGCCTGGAATGACTCCAACGCCTGCGCGTAGTCGCCTTGTTGTAGTTGGACATTTCCGATGTGGTTAAAGGCGCGGGCGACGCCTGCCCTGGCGCCGATCCGGTCGGCCAGGCTTTGCTCCAGCCGGTAGATTGAGAGCGCCTCCGGGTAAGCTCCCTGAGTGTAAAAGCGGTCGCCCTGATTGCCCAGGGCAAGCGCCAACTCAGGTGTCACCAGCTCTATCTCGTCCGCCAGCAATCCTGCCCGCTCCGCCTCTGTCTTTGACTTCGCCAGCGCTTCCGCCAGGTCATTCTCCGCCGGCGCAGATCGCCAGACTTTCCATTTGCCATCTTCACTGACCAGGGCGAAATTACGCGCTATCCTTTGCTCTCGCCTCTGATTGTTCTTCAAGTTGATGGCCGTTAGATTGACCGTGGCCCGGAGGCCGGCTCGTTCTCCTTCCACCTTTAGCCGCGTGATTGCCGGAAGGCTGAAGCTGTAGTTCTCCGCATCGAACTGTAACTGCAAGCTCTGTTTGAATGAAGCATGGTCCGGCGACTTCTCGCTCCACAAGCTCATCAGTCCCTCCAGGTCTTTGCCGGCGTAAAGCGCGAAATATTTTTCCACCACCGCGCGCAGGTCGGACTCGGCCGTCGGGCGGGCGACAGTGGGAGGCGCCGATGATGGTGATTGAGCCTGCGGAAAGGCCGGGCAAATGAGACTCAAACTCAAAGCCATTGAGAGCGACGACACGCGGAACGCTGATGACATAGAAAACCCTTCCTTGGAATTGTCGTGGACCTCGGCCCCGAACCAAGGAATATTTCAGGCGGACGGTAATATTGTAGAAAGTTCAGCCACTTCCCCTTCTGAGAATCAATGACTGAATCTCGGCCGAGGGGGTAAATTCTTAATTGTAGGTTGGCGCCTGACTGGGAGTTTACCTCACTTTGCTAATAACGCAAGAAAATACAGATACGACATCAAAATCGCGAAGATCGGGGGTGAATCATCTAACGATCTCACAACGGCCCTCGCTCTTTCGCTTCCAGATGTCGGTTGACCGGTTGCGGCGGCAATTGTCCCGCAGGCGCATTCAGCGCCAGCCCACCAGGTCGGC
>DATCXQ010000366.1:0-7107 GCA_036565725.1 Blastocatellia bacterium | reverse complement strand
CGGTTGTAGGCTTCGGCCTCTTTCTCCGGGCGACGTTTGTAGGCTTCGGATTCTTTTTTCGGGCGGCGGTTGTAGGCTTCGGCCTCTTTCTCCGGGCGACGTTTGTAGGCTTCACGCTTTATTTCCGGGCGAGGTTTGTGTATCTCACGCCGTTGATTCCGTCTCTCGCCCTGAGCGAAAATCGCGCTGCTCGACCCCATAAACAGCAGCCCCAGCGAAAGCGCAAAAGAAGCAATGCTCCACCTCAAGTCCCGATGCGCGATTATTTTTCTATTCCAGGTTTTATGTACAAACAATCCCTCGAACACGTCCGTAGCGTATCACGTTCTGCCTGACACATTCCACATGCTAATTAATGCTTATCTTGCGGAAAAAAAAATATTTTGCGAACCGGATGGCATTTTGCCCTTCTCAACCCCTCTACATCATGAAGGGAAGCAGACCCTTTGCTGAGATAGAGCCTGGCGCCGCATGAAGTCTCTAGCGCGTCAACGGTGATAGCCGTGCGTCCTTGGCCGTTACCCTCAGCCGGTGTTTCTATATCTATCAGCCAGCAACTCAGGCCCAGGCCGCGGCAGTCGAACGGTCGGCGCCCAGGTTGTGGGTGGGACGGCGCGCGGTTTTCAAAGGAGGCGCGGCTCTATCTCTGGATTATGCCCACGTGGTCGGCGTAGGTCTTGTGTGATTGGTGTGGGACCGTCAAAACAAGACCACGCCGACCTAAGACGCCACTATCATGCCAGTCACTCTCCTAACACATTGAGATCATAAATCAGGTTGTCGTCTTGAGCGTGCGCCTCCGCACCGTGGAATCCGCTTGAACTCCAATTCGCCCCTCACCTGTGAATCGTGTGAAAGCTGGGAACGCCGCGGGCGAAAAAAAATGCAAACCGGATGGCATTTTGCCCTTCTCAACCCCTCTACATCATGAAGGGAAGCAGACCCTTTGCTGAGATAGAGCCTGGCGCCTCATGAAGTCTTTAGCGCGTCAGCAGTGGCAGCCGTGCGTCCTTGGCCGTTACCCTCAGCCGGTGTTTCTATATCTATCAGCCAGCAACTCAGGCCCAGGCCGCGGCAGTCGAACGGCCAGCGCCCAGGTTGTGGGAGGGATGGCGCGCGGTTTTCAAAGGAGGTGCGGCTCTATCTCTGGAATTATGCCCGCGTGGTCGGCGTAGGTCTTTTGTGATTGCTGTGGGGCGGTCAAAATAAGTCCTACGCCGACCTGCAATAGAACCATGCGACATTGGCGCAGTACCGGGAGCGATAGCTCTCGGTCAACCGTGGAGACTATCGCTCCCGCTCCCGCTCCCGCTCCCGGTACTGCGCCTCTCCGTGCCCCAATGTCGCTTGGGTCGGTATAGCGCGCGGATTGGACAATCTCTTCTGTCAGCGCGGCCTATCCAGCGCATCGGCTATTGACGATGCGTAACATTTCGTAACTGCGCCAGGCTGCGTTGCGTATGAGCAATCTCGGCGACCTTAAGTCCCCCAACCTTGTTTTTGAACTTTTTGCATTCTTGTAATTAGGGCGCTTTTTTCAGGCGTGAGCCTTCATCGCTTAGTCAGCGGAATTCGATCTCTTTAGCTATTAGCTAAACCGTTTTAGTTGGCGCCGGAATTATGAGAAGGAGTCACAGATGGAGACTGAAGGGAACAATATTAGGGATCTGGATGCGCAAGAGCTGGCGTCGCTTGCGCGGCGATATTACGCCGCGCGTTTTCCAAATCCTCAGCGGCTCGGCTGCCCGCCTCCCGGCGAAATCATTAATATAGTAAGGAGCCGCCATGCCCCCGATGAGACTTTGCTCGATCACCTGTTCGAGTGCTCGGAATGTTTTGGTGAATATCGCCAGGCGTTGGCGGAATGCAGGCCGGCGCCCGGCGAGGTCGCATGGACGATGCGACTGCTTTCATTCTTAACCTCGAAGCGTTCGGCGACGACGATGGCGTCGGTGATTTTGATTTTGTTGTCGCTCTTTATCATCCCCAGATTGGTTTGGCGCAAGCCTGCGTCCGAAACCTTGCAAATAGCGGATTCGACCTCTCCCGACGCCAGGGCCGGCGGCGCCGGAGAGTCGGCGTCGCCCCCGGTTGCGGCCGTCGCAATCGCCACGATTCCGAAGCTGACGGGGAATGGTCGTGGGGTAACCTGGGCTTGGAAATCATCAGGGATTTCCTCGCCGCGCGCCGAGATTATTGACGTCGATTTGGATAATTACGAGGTCTTCCGCCGGTCGCAGAGGGAAGGACTGACTTCTGCGAGCCAGGAGTCGTCGGGGATAGGTGGCGCAAACTCCTCAAGGGCGCTGGACGATGCGTCGACCGGAGAAAAAGTCATTTCTTTACCCTCCACGCGCGCAAGCCTGGTCTTGCAATTGCCGGAGACCGGCGCTCCCGGAAAATATAATGTCAGCCTGATTGACGCGTTCGGACAGCCTTTACTGTCAAGCGTCGCTTTCAGTCATGACGGCGTCAACCTCCAAGTTACGCTCGATCTGCGTCGAATCCCCCTGAAAAAGTACCGTCTCCGCCTTTGGCGCAATGGCGAGGCGCCTGCTTTTTACGATGTAATTATAGGCGCCCGATAGGTCGTTCGCCTCTCAATACAAAGCTATGGTTCGACATATCGCAAAACTCAGGTCGCTGGCCCTAATTTTATTGCTGGCACTGGGGGCGGCTCCGGGAGCGCAGGCATACCTGCCTGCTTGCCCCGGTTTGGGAGCGCAGGTATCTCTGCCTGCTCGCTTCGGTCAGTCAGTCCTTGTTGGAACCCCGCAGGCAGGGATGCCTGCGCTCCCAGGGCAGGCGGCTCAATCTTCCCCCGCGCAACCCCCCGTCTGTGAGACGCTTCCTTTCGGCAAAACGATAGACCGGGAGCCGTCAGTACGCGAAAAACACTGCTACTCTTTCACTCTAGAAGCGGGGCAGTTTGTTCAGGCTCTCGTCGAGCAGCGGGGGATCGATGTGTCTGTTAAGGTCTTCGGACAAGACAGCAAACCACTGACCAGCATCGATCGCCTGAACAGCATCCACGGTCCCGAGAACGCCTCGCTGATCGCGCCGAGTTCGGGCGTCTACCGGTTACAAATTGAGGCGTTAAGCGACTCGGTTCGCGGACTATACCGAGTCACGTTGACAGAGCCGCGCGCCACGACCCCAACGGACGAGAAACGGGTCGACGCCGAAAAGCTGATCTCCGAGGCCGAGGCTTTGAGGGTGCGAAACACCGCCGAGACGGCGCGGCTGGCGGCGGGTAAATACGAAAAGGCGCGCGATCTCTGGAGCGAAGTCGGCGACAGGTATGAAGAGGGCTTCGCGCTTTTCGGGGCCGGATATTGTCTTCGATTGTCGGGCGCCAACCAGACGGCCATCGCAGTTTACGAGCGCGCCCTCGAATTGATGCGGGAGACGCGGGACAGTTTCGGAATAGCTCTTGTGCAGGGAGGCATGGGATTCAGTTACTACTATCTCGGGGCCCTGGATCAGGCGCTGGAGAACTTCGAGCAGTCGCTGCAAACGCGACAGAGGATGTTGGATCGAGTCGGCGCAGGGCGGCTGCATTACGGCATCGGATGGGTGCGCATCAACCGCAAAGAGAATCAGTTGGCGATGGAGAGTTTTAAAGAGTCGCTGCGTCTCAGGCAGGAGGTGAAAGACGCGAGAGGCGTCGCCAGCACGCGCATCGGTCTGGGGAAAGCCTACTTTCGCCTGGAACGCTACGATGAAGCGCGCACGATGTTGGAAGAGGCGCTTCAGGCGATGCGGGACTCCAAAGACGTCGGCGGTCAGATCGAAGCGATCGGGTATCTGGGCTGGATCGATATAAGGCTGAAGGAATATGCGACGGCCAAGAAACGTTTTCAGGAAGCTCTTAAGCTCAGTCTGGCTCATGAAAACCGTAATGGCGAGGCCGGCGCGCGCCTGGGCCTGGCGGTGTTGGCGCGGCGCGCGGGCGAGCTGCGGGAAGCGATCGACCTGATCAGGCGCGGAGTGGAGATCCACGAATCGTCCAGGGTTGAAGGCGCTGATTCACCTCAAATGAAAAGCGTCAATGATAGTCTTCGCATTGACTACTTCGCGCAGGTGCAGGAGTTCTACGAAGTCTACGTCGACGTGCTGATGCGCCTCGACGCTCTTGAGCCGGGCGTCGGCCACGCCTCCGAGGCGCTGTATGTCAGCGAACGCGCCAGAGCGCGCAACTTGCTCGACCTGCTCGCCAGCAAGGGCGCGAGCGACGCGGAAATAGGCGCCGCGCGGCCGTTGCGCGCGAATGAAATTCAGCGGCGGTTGCTCGACGAAAATACGGTCCTGCTCGAATATGCGCTCGGGACAGCCGGCGCCGCCGAAACCGACCGCAGTTATCTCTGGCTGGTGACCTCGACCGGCGTCGAAAGCCACCTCCTGCCGAAACGCGCTGAGATAGAAGCGGCGGCGCAGCGCGTTTATGAGTTGCTGACCGCGAGAAATCGAGTCAGCGGGCCGCGTCGCCGCGAACTGATCGCCCGGTCGGACGCCGAATTTCAAGTCGAGGCCTGGAAGTTGAGCCGGATGTTGCTCTCGCCCGTAGCCGCAAAATTGGCCGGCAAACGCCTGCTCATCGCTCCTCAGGGCGCTTTGCAATTTGTGCCGTTCGCCGCGCTCCCGTCGCCCCGTCCCCACGTCCCCCAGTCCCTCCGCTTCCTACACTCCGCTGATCGTCGATCATGAAGTTATCGTCGCGCCCTCGGCCTCGGCGCTGGCGGCGATAATGCGGCAAACGGATTTGCGGAGACCAGCCGAACGCAGCATCATAGTTTTTGCCGACCCGGTCTTCTCGGCCACCGACGATCGTGTGGGACAGACTGGACGCCGGAATCCTGCGGCGCCGCAAGCGGGGGAAACCAGACGTGGCAAATCTTCGCACGCCAACGCGGACGCCTTGCCAACACTGAGCCGCCTTTCGGCGACAGATTGGGAGGCGCAGCGGATCGCCGCGCTGGCCGGCGACAGCAAGGTTTTCAGCAATTTCGCCGCCAGCCGTGAAAAGGCGCTCGACCCCGCGCTCGGCGAATATCGCTTCATTCACTTCGCTACGCATGCCGTCATCAATCCGGAGAATCCTGATTTGTCGGCCATAGCGCTCTCACTGGTCGACGAACGAGGGCAACCGCTTAACGGATTGTTATCGACGCAGGACATTCATCGTCTGAGGCTCTCGGCGGAACTGGTCGTCCTCAGCGCTTGCCGCACCGGTCTGGGTAAGGATGCGCCCGGGGAAGGGCTGTTGAGTCTGACGCGAGGATTTCTGTCGTCCGGCGCCGCGCGAGTGATAGTCACGCTCTGGTCAATAGAAGATCAGGCCTCGGCCGAGATGATGAGCCGGTTCTATCGCCGGGCGCTGGGCCCTCAGCGGATGACGCCCGCAGCCGCGCTGCGCGCCACGCAGGAAGAAATGTGGCGAGAGGGGCGTTGGAGCGCGCCATACTACTGGGGCGGCTTCGTGTTGCAGGGAAATTGGAGGTGAACAGCCGCGCGTCTCCCCGCGCCCCGCTCAACGCACAGCGATTGGAGCGACTGTCGAACCTGTGCCGCCCTGAATCTTCAGCGGCTGCATGATAAACGCGAACTCGTAGACGCGATTCGCCACAAGCTCATCGAGCTTCAGGTTCTCCAGCAGATGAATGCCGTTTACAACCAGCATGATCTGATGTACTGGGAGCGAGACTTTAGGGTCCGGATTGGGATTTACTTCCACTGAAATATTGTCGGCCCCGACCAGCATCGGGTCCTTGGCGGCCAGCCACTCAGCCGCGCCGACGCCGATGCCAGGACACCCGCGGGCGTAGCGGGCGTTGTCCTTACCCCAGAGTTCTCCCCAGCCTGTATGAAGGATCACGGCGTCGCCCTTCTCCAGTTTCATGTTTTGCCTTGCGAGAGCCTGCTCGATATCCTGCGCCGTAATTTCGTAGTTGTCAGGGAGAATCTTGACCCCTTTCAACCCGGCCACGTCAATCAGCGCTCCGCGTGTGAAGAGAGCGCCGACCCTTTCGACGCCGAGCTTCTCGAACCCATTGCGGGTAGAGGATTCGTTAACCTTGAAGCAGTTATACATGCTGTCGCCTATCGTTTGATGGGCGAAGCCGTCGAACTGCGTGCCGACCTGACCGATTTCACTGACAACGAGTTCCTCATTACTGCCGCGTCGGTTCGATTCCGGGTTCATGAATGTGCGTTTGGTATGCAAGTCGAATCGGCGCGTTCCGAAAAACGGCATTTGGGAGTTGAGCGCGTGGCCGATCTCGATCACTTCGCCCGTGCGAATGAGCTTCGTCGCTCGCAGTACGGCCTCCGGCTTCATGTGGTTGGCGGATCCGCGTTGGTCGTTCGGCCCCCATTTCGAGGGACATCGCTTCGCGTCGGCAGGCGCCTGCCACGATTGGGACCCTGATTGGGACACTGGTTTGACGTCTACTGCGATTACTGCAAGGACGAACGCCGACGCGACGGCCATGCGCGGCAGAAGGCTGATGGCGGGTTTCATTTTGATTCCTCCTCGGAAAATAGTAAGGCGCATGGGAGCGCAGGGATCCTTGCCTGCATGCTTCGGTCAGTCGGTCATTGCCGGAAACCCCGCGGGCAAGGATGCCTGCGCTCCCAGGCCCCTAACCTCGGGCTGCGATTTTCATTGTTTCAGGAGGCGCGCCGCGACCTGAATGCTCCTCGAAATTGTGGAACGGACTATTCCCTGAGTCTAAGGATGAAATATGCCATATGTCATATTTCAAGTGAAATATGACATATGGCGTGTAGTCAAACAGACTTTCTGGCAATCTCGGTAAATGATGAGACCTCAGTCTCGTTAGCTTTTCACTACGCGCGGCCTGGGAGCTGGCGGAGGGGGCGGGGGAAGCGGCTCAGGCTCCATAACTGGCGCGGGCGGCGGAGGCTCCTCTTTCTTCTCTTCAATGACCGGAGCCGGCTCTTCAGGCTTCGGACACGCGGCCGGGCAACATATGTAAGTTGTAGTGACACGCCTCACAACCGGAGCCGGAGCCGGGCACGAAATCACAGGAGCCGGAGCTGGACACGAGACAACCGGAGCCGGAGCCGGGCACGAAATCACAGGAG
>DATCXQ010000365.1:0-4288 GCA_036565725.1 Blastocatellia bacterium | reverse complement strand
CCTCCGGCCGGGCAACAGGGGCAACAGGGGCAACAGGGGCAACAGGGGCAACAGGGGCAACAGGGGCAACAGGGGCAGCAAGGACAACAGGGGCAACAGGCCGATGGACAGGGCGGAGGCCCCCAACAAACGCCCAACCGGCAAAGCGATCGAGCCAACAGGGGCGGCGGTCCGCCCCAGGGGTATGACCGCCGCCAACTCGGTTCCGAGTTGGGCGAAAGTCTACGCGAAGCCGAGGACATACGCCGCAACCTTGGCAGGGATCGGGATTTGGCAAACAGCCTCGATCAAGCGATTCAAGGTTTGCGGCGCGCCAATGACGCGCTCATGCGCGACGACATGCAGACCGCGCTGTTATTGAAAGACCAGGTGATCGACCCGCTGCGCAACATCGAGATGGAATTGAGCAAACGATTGCAGATGAAGCTCGGCAAGAACAATCTGCGATTGTCGGACGAGGGCGAAGCGCCTGCCGCTTACCGCAGGGCGGTGGACGAGTATTACAAACGGCTGTCTTCGCGGCCGTAGTAGTTTTTCCCCATATCAAACCAGGCGAGATCGGGACAGACAGATTAACCACGGGGAGCACGAGGAGCACGGGGAGGCTAATTTGCACTGCCTTTCCCCGTGCTCCTCGTGCTCCCCGTGCTCTGCTCTGTATCAGTGTATGTGGATTCGATTTAGGAGTGCGCTTGGCTGACTCCGGAGAACATTGATGTCATCGAAACGAGAACTCCGCAGCGCCGAATGGTTCGGGCGCGTGGACAAGGGCGGATTCATCCACCGCAGTTGGATGAAGAACCAGGGATTCCCCAATCACCTCTTCGACGGAAGGCCGGTCATCGGCATATGCAACACCTGGTCGGAGTTGACGCCCTGCAACGCGCACTTTCGCGCCGTCGCCGACGCCGTTAAACGCGGCGTTTATGAAGCGGGCGGCTTCCCGCTGGAATTCCCGGTCATTTCGCTGGGCGAATCGACGATGCGCCCGACAGCAATGCTCTTCCGAAACCTGGCCAGCATGGACGTCGAAGAATCCATCCGCGCCAACCCGATCGACGGAGTCGTCCTGCTCGTCGGCTGCGACAAGACCACGCCGGCGGCATTGATGGGCGCGGCAAGTTGCGACCTCCCCACGATCGCCGTGTCGGGCGGGCCGATGCTCAACGGCAGATTTCGCGGCGAACAGATAGGGTCGGGAACCAACGTCTGGAAGTTCAGCGAAGACCTGCGCAGCGGCGCGATGCCGTTGTGCGATTTCCAGGAGGCCGAAAGCTGCATGAGTCGCTCGGCCGGCCATTGCATGACTATGGGCACAGCCTCGACGATGGCCAGCGTCGTCGAAGCGCTGGGAATCGGGTTGCCGATGAACGCGGCCATTCCAGCGGTCGATTCGCGCCGCTATGCTCTGGCCCACATGGCCGGACGCCGCATCTTCGAAATGGTACATGAAGATTTGCGGATGTCGCGAATCCTCACGCGCGAGGCGTTTGAAAACGCCGTGCGCGTCGTCGGCGCGATCGGCGGTTCGACGAACGCCGTCGTTCACCTGCTGGCCATCGCCGGGCGAATGGGCGTCGATTTCAAGCTCGACGATTGGGACCGGCTGGGGCGTGAGATCCCCTGCCTGGTCAACCTGATGCCTTCGGGCAAATACCTGATGGAGGATTTCTATTACGCTGGCGGATTGCCTGCGGTGATCCGCGAACTCGGCGATCTGATTCGCCGCGACGCGCCGACCGTCAACGGCAAGACGATTGGCGAGAACACCGCCGACGCGCCCTGCTACAACCGCGACGTGATCCGACCGTTCGACGATCCGTTGACGAAGCGGGGTGGGCTGGCCATCCTGCGCGGCAACCTCTGCCCGGACGGCGCTGTCATCAAACCTTCAGCCGCATCCCCGGCGCTGATGAAACATCGCGGCAGCGCGGTGGTCTTTGAAACCATCGAGGACCTGCACGCGCGCATCGACGACCCGAACCTTGAGATCGACGAATCGAGCGTGATGGTTCTGAAGAATTGCGGCCCGCGCGGTTATCCAGGAATGGCCGAGGTCGGCAACATGCCGCTGCCACCGAAGCTGCTGAGACGCGGCGTGACCGACCTGGTTCGCATTTCGGACGCGCGAATGAGCGGCACCGCTTACGGCACTGTCGTGTTGCACGTCGCGCCCGAAGCCTCAGCGGGAGGAAATCTGGCGTTAGTCGAAAACGGCGACATCATCGAGATGGACGTCGAGACCAGGAGACTCCACCTGAACGTGAGCGACGAAGAACTGTCCAGGCGCCGCGCAAAATGGCGCCCGCCGCAATCGCAATACGACCGCGGCTATTACAAACTCTACATCGATCACGTGATGCAGGCCGACAAGGGCGCCGACCTGGATTTTTTGGTAGGGAGCAGCGGGGTAGTTATCAATCGAGAATCACATTGATCTCTCTGTCCTACAGATCGGATTTCGGTTCGTAGTAGTAGGGCGTATGTGGGTTGTCGAAAAAGCCTTCGTCGAAGCCTATTTTGTCACTTTACCCATAAAATTGAGAATTCCTGTCACTGGGCGCTCGATGTGGTCTTCGGCGAAGACCTCTCCCGCGTCCGAGTGGGAAACGCGGCTGAGAATTTGGCGATCTTGCGCCGGCTAGCTCTCAATCTGCTGAAGACGGCGCAAGACCGCCAATGTGGGCGTCCGAGCCAAGCGGCTCAAGGCTGCTTGGGACAACAATTATTTGCTCAAAATTCCATGCAATTAAATGCGATTGCCCTGGTGTGTGAACGGGAATAGCGGGCAGCCAAACGCCGCATTCGGCGCTCTTATGGGCCGGAACAGGAACTGGTATTGTAGCTCGTGTTCTTGCCCAGGATGGCGAACGCGGCTCTGCGAAGAGACGTAGATTAAGGCCGCTGCTTTCTTCAGGCGACTTTCTATCAGGGTGATTTCCTCGTATCTAGTAAACAGATACTGGCCGTTCGTCGAATTGATCTTGGGTATATCACCGTTGCTCTCATCCTGAAGACTGATCTCAAAGATGGGGCAAGAAATTCGTCTACTCCCATATCGACGATTGCGGTTCCATTACCGTCGCCATCCAGGATTCTGGGATCTCCGTCTATATCCGTATCCGGAAGATTGGGCGTCAGATTGTCGCCGGCGTCGATGGAGGGAGACCCCTGTTGGAGATGATAGTCGCCTTGAGTGGGATCGGTGAACAGGGGATCAGCGGAGATATTGCCGTCCGTCCCTGTCTTATCGGCGCAAATCCCACCATAGGCCATTCCGCCGGCGCTAAAGATATTGTTGAATCGGATGATCGGCTGATCCTGGTTGTTTAAGTTGCCACAGTGGAGACCGGTTTGCCCATCAGGGGAGAGCGTTCAGACTCGACTTTAGTCGGCAGGGCTTGGAATCCGGGCCCTGCCGACTAAAGTCGGTACTCTGAACGCTCTCCCCTGATTGCTGTAGTCGTCGGAATATTTCTATAACCTACAATTCGGCCCGCGCTTTCAACCGCGCTCACTCGGACGGCGCAAGCAATCGCAACCGCCCGTTGCTGTTTATAGTCAGCCGATCACTCGCCAGCCCGCCGACGACCTGGCAATTTCCGTTGATACCCACCGCCCCCCTCGGCGCGGCGACGTACCCGTAAACATTCGCGCCGCTGTTCAGCGTCAGCCCGCCGGCGTAGAGGTTGAACGTCAGCCACGCTGGGTGATCAGCGCTGCCGATCGCGCCTCCGTTGACGCTCACACCGTTGGCCACGACAACTATCACAGGGCCCACCACTTCGATCCGCGCCTGGCTGTTGAGCGTCAGCCGTTGGAAGTAATAAACCGACGGCAGAACCGCCCCGGACATTCCCAGGGTGAATCCGCTCCCGCCGTTGGCCGTGAAGTCGCCGTACGCGCCGGCGGGCGTGGCGACCTGACCGGCGTTGCTGTTGAGCGTCAGGTTGCGCACCGTCGCCCAGTCGCCGACCGGATCGCTCGAATTGTTGAGCGTCACGCTGCGAGTTCCGGTTGGCGCTGTCGGCGCCGTCACTGTCGGCAACGGCACAGGATCGGTCCGGCGGACAACGTGACCCAGCGACACATTGCTATTGAGCGTCACCGTGTAGTTCGTCGGCGTTGTGGCGCCACTGCCGTCGAGCGTCCCGCCGTAATTCGGCGAGCCGTTCAGGATCACGTTCGGTATACCAGGCGCGAACAGATCGCCGGTGATCGTCGTGGAACCGTTGAGCGCCACGCTCTCGCCCAGCATCTGCCGGATCGAGCCTTCCAAAACCCCGCT
>DATCXQ010000326.1:0-4384 GCA_036565725.1 Blastocatellia bacterium | reverse complement strand
AGACCTATGTGTCTGCCCCGCAGCGGCGCAATTGCCAGACCGGGGCAGACACATAGGTCTGCCCCTACGCTATCGCGCCGCCGATCCAGATCTTGGTGTGCCGCTCATATAGTTTGCGCTGCTTCCACTACTGAGCGAGTGAAGGAGACAGGCGGACAAGTGGATTTGCCTAATTCCCGGCAACTATCGACTGAACAAGACACGCAAACTGTCTAGCTGAGATTCCTACACAGGTGAAGTCTCTTCCGCTCCGGAGGAGCGCAATGTTTATAGAACAGCTTCGCAAATGCGTCTTTAGCTCCGGAGGAGCGACATCCGTTACGCGCGGATGCCGCTCCTCCGGAGCTAGAGGATGAATTCATCAAACATCTATAAACATTCCGCTCCTGACGGAGCGGGGAAACTTGTGCAGAAACTTTGGCTGTCCAGATTACGCTACAGCTTCACTTGCGCAGGACGCTGTGCGCTTGCGAGGATTTCACAATGAAACTCGGTCATAAGCTTTCCGCCATATTAGGCGTAATAATGGCGATTGGTGTGATTTGTTGGCCAATAAAGACAAGGCTGAATGAGGACTTGGCAATTGCGACTCTGAAAACCATTAGGGAGGCTCAGCGGAATTTCAGCCGGGCTCAAGGAGGATACGCAACATTGGGTGAGTTAGTACAAGCGGAGCTACTTTCATCGGTTTTCAGTGATGGCAGGAATTGCGGTTACAAATTCGACGTAAAGGTTACGGGAAAGGGGTACTATGTTGTAGCTGTCCCTGAAAAATACGGCGCAAATAACTATTGGGGTACCGGCGCAATGTCGGTCTTTATGGATGAAACAGGCGTGATTAGGGGGAACTTTGAAAACAGGAATGAAGCCTCATCAGAGGATGATCCTATAGCTGAGAAGTATCAGTGAAGGATAGGAATCAAGTCGCCGATTGTCAGCCATTCGCCGTCGGTCACGGCGCGCGCAGCTACACTGCCTCTGCGACATATGTATCCGCGCCGCCCAGGTCAGCCACAACTTACCACCATCCCAGAACCTTCCACCAAACCAGTCCCACCGAAGACCAGATCAGGATATTCGCCACGGAGGCGATCAGCCCTAACTGCCACCATTTTTGCTGCGAGACGTAATCGGCGCCGAAATAGATCGGCCCGGGAGTCGTGCCGTAATGGGTCAGCCCTGCGGAAAGGTTTGAGAAGTAGGCCAGCAGGGCGGCGGCCAGGAACGGCGGCGCTCCGGCCAGCGTGACGACGATCAGGAAGGGCGTGTACATCGCCAGCGCGTGCGCCGAGATGCTGGCGAACGCGTAATGGGCGTAAAAGTAGATCAGTAACAGTAATCCGAGCGCGGCCCACCATTTCCATCCCGAAGTGAATCCGGCGGAGGATTCGGCGAACTTCTTAGTGATCCCGCTCTCGCCCAGGGCTTCGGCCATCCGCACCATACCGCCGTACCAGATGAAGACGTCCCATGCCGCGCGCTCTGCGAGCGCGTCCTCCCAACAGATTACTTTGGTCAAAAGCAGCAGGCAGACGCCGGCCATAGCCACGACCGAATAATCGACGCCGTGCAACCTGTTCGTCGTCGCCCACATCAACGCGACGATGGCGAACACGAGCAACATGACTTTTTCGCGCCACGTCATACGGCCCATCTTTTCAAGCTCCGACCGGGCGAACTTCGCCGCGTCGGGCGTATACGTGACTTCGGGCGGGAAAAGCCGGTAGAGCAGCAACGGCGTGATCGTCAGACAGACCAGGCTGGGCGCGATGGCGCCTAACAGCCACGTCTGATAGTTCAGATCGATCCCGCCCTGCTGTCTGGCGAATCTCTGGATCAAGAGGTTGCCCGCCTGCCCGGTCAGAAACGTAGCGCTGATGATCACTTCGCATTGGTACATGAAGCTCATCAGAAACGAACCGAGACGCCGGGCGGTCGGACCCGGCTTCGAGTCGTAGGTCTCGGCGACGCTCTTGGCGATCGGGAAGATGATCCCGCCCGACCGCGCGCCGTTCGACGGGATCACCGAGGCGAGCAGAAAATCGGTTCCGACCAGCGCGTAGCCCAATCCGAGCGAGCGATGGCCGATGGCGCGGATGAAGAGCAGCGCGATGCGCCGCCCCAGGCCGGTCTTGATCATTGCCCGCGATATGAAGAACGCCGCGAGCACCAGCCACACGACGGGGTCGGCGTACCCGGCCAGCGTCGATTTGATGCGAAGCGTCTCGACGGCTTTCGAATCGGGCCGGGCCGGATCGGTCACCGTTTCGATCATCGCCTCGCTGAGCGGCATTGATTTCGTCAACGCAATCGCCGCGATTCCGAGCAAGACCATCGCCCCGCCGGGCGCGGGCCGCAAAATCGAACCGACGATGGTCGCGATGAAAATCGCCAGCAACCGCCAGGATTGCGGCGTAACTCCTTCAGGTACTGGGGCCAGGTAAATGGTCAGGCCCGAAAAAATTGTAATCGCCCATTTGAGGATTAGATTGCGGGTTTGAGACCGGGGAGCTTTCTCTTCGGCGCGCGAAGCGGGATTTGTTTCCATATGAATCGTATTTAACTATGACTTTTCCCAACCGGCGTTCAAAAACGGTCTTCTTACGCCACGCTATCGATTTATAATCTGCTGCGCGGAAAATCCATCCGTTAACTTTTTACGGATAGTTCAATCAAGGGGGACTTAGAAAATGAGAACGAGATTTTTCCGACACACTACTGCGCTGTTTCTGGCGTTCACTCTCGCCGCCACCTGCACGCTCGCGCAGGACTCAGATAAATCGAAAAAGAAATCGTCAGAGAAATCGTCGTCGAAGTCTCTGGACGATAAGAACAATCCGGCATTGATCGGCAAGCGCGACATCAACAAGGGTTCGATACAGTTCTATTCGATCGAACGTGAAGTCGCCATAGGTCGCCAACTCGCCGCCGAGGTCGACCGCTCTTCCAAGATCATCAACGACCCGCTCGTCTCCGAATACGTCAACCGCATCGCGCAAAACGTAGTGCTCCATTCCGACTCTAAAGTACCGTTCACGATCAAAGTAATCGACTCCCAAGAGGTCAACGCTTTCGCGCTGCCCGGCGGGTTCCTTTACGTCAACCGCGGTCTGCTTGAAGCCGCCGATAACGAGGCCGAGGTGGCGGGCGTGGTCGCCCACGAGATCGCGCACGTCGCGGCGCGACACGGCATGGAGCAGGCGTCGAAGGGCGAACTGTTCAACTACCTTTCGATCCCGCTGATCTTCCTGGGCGGGATAGGCGGTTACGCAATCCGGCAGGGCCTGGGGCTGGCCGTTCCGCTGAGCTTCCTGAAGTTCTCGCGCGGCGCCGAGAAAGAGGCCGACCGGCTCGGCGCGCAGTATATGTGGGCTTCGGGCTATGATCCCAACGCGCTGATCACTTTCTTCGAAAAGCTGCAGGCGAAAAACAAGAAGAAACCTGGCACGCTGTCGAAACTCTTCAGCACGCACCCGATGACCGGCGACCGCATCACCGAGGTTCGCGAGCTGATCGCGCAATTCCCCGAGCGGGGCGAGTATCAGCTCAGCTCGTCGGAGTTCGGCCAGGTGAAGTCTCGCATTGTGACGATCGCCGGGGCCACTCGCGGCTCGGGCCGGGACGAGTCGGGCCGCCCGACGCTCAAACGGCGGCCGCAGACCACAACCGACGACGACAAGGGTGATTCCGAAACGTCGAATCGCCCGGTCCTCAAACGGCGTGACGATTCGCAGGGCGCAGACCAGACCGGCAATCCGCCGCAGCAAGACTCCCAACAACAGTCCGAGCCGACCGGCAAGCCGACCTTGAAACGGCGACCGGATTCGAATAACTAAGATCAGGGCAAATTTTAGTCTGTCCGTTCCCAATTCAGGCGACGGACAGACTAAAGTCCCGTCCCGCTATTTGTTGTCGAACGCCAATCTTGCCGCCCCGATCAATGCGGCTTTATCGCCGAGAGTCGCGTTGGCGATGCGGCACTGGCGCGCCGAATCCGGCATTGCCCACCTGACAGCCTCCTCGCGAATCTGATCGAGATAGGGTTTGAGCGCCAGGCCGACATGGCCCCCGATGACGATTGCGTCCGGGTTCAGGATCGAAACCAGATTGGCGACGCCGCGCCCGATCCAGCGACAAGTCTCATTGACTGAGTTGAGCGCCAGCGTGTCGCCGCCGCGAGCCGCGCGAACGATGGCCGCATCATCGAGGTGGGCCAGGTCATCCTTGATCAGATTGCTGATCACCGACTTCGCGGCGCCGTTCCAGCCTTCGACGACGCGGCGTTTCAGCGCGCCGCCGGCGACTTCGACAGTCAAACATCCGCGCGATTCGAATTCCCGTTTGAAATTTTCGCCGAGCGCGAACCATCCGGCCGCGCCCGCCA
>DATCXQ010000325.1:0-3765 GCA_036565725.1 Blastocatellia bacterium | reverse complement strand
TTCAACGCCGGCCTAAGCTCAACCGTCGCTCCGCGACGAAGAATAAATCCGTACACTGATCTGATAACCGCTTTAGGCGGAAAGGCTAAAGGGCCAGACGATTCCGGCTAAAGCCGGGACTACGAACCGAACACGCATTCGCTACCCGCCATAATGGAACGCGGATGACGCGGATGCGGCGGATCATCGCGGACGGACCGAAAGAAAATCAGCGTCAGTCCGCCGCTGACCGCCTCATCCGCATTCCATTTATGGTTTCCGGATGGACGCATTGCCGTCGGATACGGCTCAATCTTCGCTCTCTTCGCGGTAAGCCTTCAGTTTATTGTGCAGTGTCTTCAGGCTGATTTGGAGCAGGTCGGCCGCGCGCGTCTTGTTGTTGTTGGTCTTGATGAGCGTCTTGAGGATCAACTGGCGTTCGGCCTCATCCAATGAGATCGGGATGGGCAGGTTGATCGAGTCTTCATTAAGCAGGGCGCGCTCGTCGAACATCGCCGGCGGCAGATGTTGTTTCTCGAGCCGCTGACCTTCGCAGACG
This sequence comes from Blastocatellia bacterium, assembly GCA_036565725.1. GTDB lineage: Bacteria > Acidobacteriota > Blastocatellia > RBC074 > RBC074 > JAJVID01. The sequence goes on along the minus strand of DATCXQ010000325.1, from coordinate 3,227 downwards.
ACGACGGCGTGTTCGACCACGTTGCGCAGCTCGCGTACGTTGCCGGGCCATTGGTGGCGGGCGAATATCTCCAGGACCTCGGGTGAGATAACATGAGCGGGGCGCTTGTGACGTTCGCTCAACTCTTTGGCCATGAATTCGGCCAGCAGCGGAATGTCTTCGCGGCGTTCGCGCAGTGGGGGCAGTTTGATGAGGATGACGTTCAGGCGGTAGAGCAGGTCTTCGCGCAGTTCGCCGCGTTTCACGGCTTCGAGAGGTTCTTTATTGGTGGCCGCCAGGACGCGCACGTCTACGGGGACCTCCTTCCCACTGCCGAGCCGCCGCACCTTGCGGTCTTCGAGCACGCGCAGCAGTTTAGCCTGCAACATCACCGGCATTTCGGCGATCTCGTCCAGAAAGAGCGTGCCCGTGTTGGCCAGCTCGAAGGTGCCTTCGCGTTTGGCTATCGCGCCGGTGAAGGCGCCGCGCTCGTGGCCGAAGAGCTCCGATTCCATCAGCGACTCGGGAATGGCCGAACAGTTGATCGCGACGAAGGGGCGCGAGACGCGGGGACTGAGTTGATGAATGGTGTTCGCGACGACCTCTTTGCCGGTGCCCGATTCGCCGGTGATCAGAACGGAGACCGCCGAACTGGCGACTTGCTCGATGGTCGTGTAAATCTGCCGCATCACATGCGAGGCGCCGACCAGCCGCCCGAAGATGCCGTATTCGCCCAACTGCCTGCGCAGGCGGGTGTTTTCGAGCTGCGTCGCCGAGCGTTCGATGGCGCGCTGCAACACCACTTTCAGTTGGCGGGTGTTGATCGGCTTCTCGAAATAATAGAACGCTCCTTCCTCGATCACGGAGCGCACCGCGTCCTCGACGTTGCCCTGTCCCGTAAGCAAAATCACCGAGGTTTCGGGGTATTCGTCCCGCAGCCGGGCAAGCAGCCCGAACCCGTCGAGCCGCGGCATGAACACGTCGGTGATCACGGCGCCCGGTTGGAAAATTTTCGCGATCTCCAGAGCCTCGACGCCGTCGCCGGCCGAATGCGTCTCGTAGCCCCACGCGCCGATGATCTCGGTCAGGCCGACGCGGGCCGCCTGTTCGTCGTCGACAATCAAAACCCTTGCCTTGTACATAGCGGACAAGTTTAACAACTGGCCACCGGCTTGCCAATGTTCTCAGCGCCGCCGAGGCGCGGATCTTCTTGCGGTATTTCTCCGGCTTAAGCATACTTGGATTTGCCGACCATGCTTCAAAATCGCATGAAGGAGATTTATGCACACACTCACGAGAGATGAACGAAACTGGGCTATGTTGTCTCATTTGCTGGCGCTCGTAGGTTATACCGTTGTCCCGTTCGGAAACGTCATCGCGCCCCTAATCATCTATCTGATGAAAAAAGACGAATCGCCGTTTGTGGCGGACCAGGCCAGGGAGTCGCTCAATTTTCAGATAAGCGTATGTATTTACCTGCTTATCAGCGGCGTTCTCGTCCTGATTCTTATCGGCTTTTTACTGCTTGCAGTGGTGTGGGTGGCGGGAGCTATTCTGACGATCATCGCGTCGGTCAAGGCCGCCAAAGGCGAAGCCTACCGCTATCCCTTAACGCTTCGGCTGATTAGTTAAAAGAGAGGTGAACGAAATGGCCTATATCATCAACGCGGTACGCACTCCGCGCGGGCGCGGCAAAATGGGCAAGGGCGCGCTCAATAACATTCATCCGCATGAACTGCTGGCGCAGACGCTCAACCGGCTCGCCGAGAGCGCGGGCGTCTCGAAAGGCGACGTGGACGACGTGGTGATCGGCTGTGTCTCGCAGGCCGGCGAGCAGGGTGGCGACATCGCGCGGATGGCCGTGCTGGCCGCCGATTGGCCGCTCGAAGTGACCGGCGTTTCGCTGAACAGATATTGCGGCTCAGGTCTCCAGGCGGTCAATTTCGCCGCGATGGGCGTGATGTCGGGAATGCAGCGGCTCGTTGTCGGCGGCGGCGTCGAGAGCATGTCGCGCGTCCCGATGGGGTCGGACGGGGCGGGCCTGGACGGGAACAACCCGCATTTACGAAAGAAACATTTCCAGGTCCCGCAGGGAATCAGCGCGGACCTGATCGCCACGCTCGAAAATTTCAGGCGCGAGGAGATCGATCAATTCGCGTTGCGCTCACAACAGCGCGCGGCTGTGGCGCAGCGCGAAGGCTATTTCAAAAATAGCCTGTTCGCCGCGCTCGACCCGGAGACCGGCGCCGTCGCGCTGGAGGCCGACGAATACCCTCGGCCCGACACTACGCTCGAAGGCTTGGCGGCTCTCGAACCGTCCTTTACCGCGTGGGGCGCTAAGGTCGTCGGACCGAACGGCGAGACGCTCGACCAGATGGCGCTGAAGAAATATCCGCAGGCCGGCGAGATCCGTCACGTCCATACCGCCGGTAATTCCAGCGGCATAGTTGACGGCGCCGCCGCGGTCTTGATCGCTTCTGAAGATTACGTCAAGGCGCATGGCCTGAAGCCGAGGGCGAAGATTCGCGGCATGGCAACTGCAGGCGCCGAGCCTGTGATCATGCTGACCGCGCCCACGCCCGCCGCCAGGAAGGCGCTGGCTCAATTGAAAATGACGCCGGAGGACATCGACCTGTGGGAGATCAACGAGGCCTTCGCCGTCGTGCCGATGCAGACCATGCGCAACCTCGGCGTCGATCCCGAAAAGGTCAACGTCAACGGCGGCGCCATCGCGCTCGGACACCCGCTTGGCGCGACCGGCGCGATGCTCCTCGGGACGGCGATTGACGAACTCGAACGCCGAGGCCTGGGCACGGCGCTGATCACGCTCTGCATAGGCGGCGGCCAGGCGGTCGCGACAATCATTGAACGGGTGTGAGATGAGCAGACGAGATAAATTTTTGAGGCGTAATAATCAGGACATCGTTCATTGTTCATCGTTCATTTTTCATTTGTCATTGTGGAATACGGCGGTTTCGGCAACGACAAATGAAAAAAGAACGATGAACGATGAACAATGAACAATGAAAGCGCTTCAAAATTCCCGCCTAACCGCTTAAACGGTCAGGCAAAAGCGCCTTCGCCTTGACATCGCTAAACTACGCTCATAAGCTTCCGCCTCTCCTCCCCTGAATGAGAACAGATATAACTATATGCCGGGCACACCAAGAAGTGGATAGCGTAGGGGCAGACCTATGTGTCTGCCCCGCAGCGGCGCAATTGCCAGACCGGGGCAGACACATAGGTCT
>DATCXQ010000254.1:0-3071 GCA_036565725.1 Blastocatellia bacterium | reverse complement strand
TAGCTTTTCGCACGCCAATGATCGAGCAGAGGCCCGGCCTTGCCGAAGACGGGATCGGTCGCGGGGAGCGCCAGGCGCGCGATGTTCTCATCCGCGCGCGGGCGTTCGCCGGGCTTGCCGTAATTCATATCCACGTTCTGTCGCGGAGGGTAGGCCCCGACGACGTGGAAGTCCTCGCTCGATCCGAGGTTCTTGTGACCGACCCCGGCAGGGATGATGATCACATCGCCCGCGCCGATGGTTTCGATGACGCCCGACTCGCCGCCCAATTGCACCCTGGCCGAACCGCCGAAAACCAGCAACGCCTCGTGCGCCGTGCTGTGATAGTGGTGATAATTGAAGACGCCGTTGCGCCAATCGTCGCCCCAGTCGTTCGCGTGAATCAACGTCTCAATCGCCGAAGCCGGGTCGTCTTTGGGCAAATCCAGCGCGCCCTGATAGATCAAAACGGGCAGACGGCTATTGGGAATCGTCCCGGCGTCTTTTAGCAGCCGCGTGACGACGCGCGGCTTATTGATCGGCGCCGGCGACCCCATTCGTTGATTGTTCCGGGCTTGCGCCCCAATAACGGCCGCGCCGCCGAGCGCTACAGTCGTGAGAAAAACTCTTCGATCAATTCCCATAGCGCGCCTGCCTGTGAAGTGATATGTCGTATGTCATTGGCCATCTCCTTGTGATGTTTTGAGCGGTCCCGACTGATTTTGGCTGAAGCGCAATAATCAAAGATATGGTCAATTACAACCCCAAAACATCTGTGACAACTTTTTACATTTCAGCGATCGACAGCTCAGCGCTATACCGATGTGGAGGGCGCCAAGTCTCGGACTCATTGCTTCCACATTTTGACGTCCTGAGCGCAACGCAACACGCTCTGTTGATCGCGCGTCAGCGTGCGAATCGAGAACGCGCTTTCTTCATTTTTGGCGTCAGCGCGCATGCGCTCGTCGATGTTCGGATCGCCTTCGAAAACGATTTCGAAGACGCGTTCCCGGTGGCCGGGCGCGTTGACCACGTAATGAATGTGCGCCGCGATGCGATTGTTAGGATACGGCGCCGGCTTGATCGTGCTGAATTCGTATCGTCCCTGCGCGTCCGTGCGCATATATCCGCGCAAACGCGGGTTGCGGTTGTCGTTGGTCTCGGGCGTGTATAACCCCTTGGCGTCGGTGTGATAGACGTAGACGGATGCGCCGGCGAGCGGCGTTTTTCCGTCAGGGCCGAAGACCTGGCCCGTTAAAATCAACCGCTCGCCCGGCTCCTCTTTCGCCGCAATGGCGATCTTCGACGGCGCGTCCTTTTCCGCGACTTGCGGGGCTTGCGCGCAGACGGTGAATGACAGCAGACAAATCATAGGCAGAACATTCAGTTTCATAATTACCTCCGATTGGTTTTGTTGCGCCGAATCAGTACCGCGAGCGGTAGCTAGCGTGGTTCCAATAATAAGCTTATTGATAGAGCGCGCTCGCTACCGCTCGCGGTACTGATTCGGCGTCCGCTTACACAAATGGAATTTTTTATGGCTTCGGCATACGCCCGAGCAGTTCCTGAAAGCGCGGCTCCGCGCGCAACGGCGCCAAATCTTCGTCGGTTTCGTACGCGCTGCGATCAGTGAAGCCTTCGGCGACCGCGCCGGCCAAGGCTTCGAACGCCTTGTCCTTCTGCCTGAGCCGCGTGTAGCCGCAAGCGAGGTTGAAGTAAGCGACGCCGCGCGTATTCGCGCCCGGCGGGATGCCCGCCTCAAACGCCTTGAGATAAGTTTTTACGGCTTCTTCATTGCGCCCGGCGTGGAGTTGCGCGGAGGCGAGTTGCCCGTAAAGGAAGCCGTTGCGCATGCCCCCTTCAATCGCGCGCGTCAGCAGGGGGATCGCCTGCTCGTACTGCCGTTGACCGAATTTGATCTGCCCGAGGCCGGAAAAAACGCCGAGGTCGTTCGAGCCGAGCGACAGCGCTTTTTCATAAGCGGCGGCGCCTTCATCAAAGCGGCGGAGTTGCAGGAGCGCCCGGCCGTATTGAATTCGCGCCCCCGCGCCCCTGCCGGTGCGCAAAGCAATATCGACTGGTATTCCGGCGGTTCCACCCCCGGCTAATTTCCGCCGCGCCTCCAGCGCGAAAGAAAGAAGATTCGGGGAATGACAGGGTCTTTATCCTTGAGTTTTTGGCGTCGAATTCGGTAAAGGGCGCTCGAAGATGAGAAAGTAAAACTTCTTGCCATACTCCTCGTCGTAGAACCCCGGCCGGCTCTCTTTGAAGACAAACCCGTTGCTGCCGACTTCTTCGCGCACGAGTTCGGAGGGAATGATATGCAATCTGTGATATTCGGTTCGGGGTTTGCCTGCAGGCCCTTCCCCGTCAATGATCGCCAGTCTCCCGCCGGGTTTCAACGCCCGAAACACCGCCTGCATCATCCGGTCGTACTCACGGAACTCATGATAAGTGTCGACGATCAAGACCGCGTCGAGATCGTTCGGCAGGCGTGGGTCGTCGCTTTTCCCCAGGATCGGCTCTACCTGCGCAAGCTTTTCGCTCTCCTTGCGCCGCCGCACTTTGTCTACCGCCTCCTCGTCGATGTCCACCGCGTAGACCTTGCCTTCGGCGCCCACCCGCGCGGCCAGGCGGAAAGTGAAATAGCCGAAGCCGCATCCGATGTCCGCCACGCGACGTCCGGGTTTGGCGCCCAACGCGTCCATCACTTCTGCGGGCCGTTGCCACTCATCCCGTTTGCGGGCGCGGTCTGATTCCTGCGTCAAATTCCCGACGGCCAATGTCGCGGGGAAAGACGCGGCGCCGGCGCCTACCAGAAAGAACAAGGCTAAAAGCATTCTGTACGATTTCATCTTCCTACCTCGATGGATACTCCATCCATAGCCGCCAGGCTGGGATGGAGAGGAAATCGAGACCGGATGCGAATTGAAGGGCTTGTCCCTTCGATAAGCACACGGTTGTCTCTTGTGGTATTTTGCCCTCGGTCAAAGGCACTCGCCCCGTAAGGGAGAGAAACGGTTTCTGATCCTTGAGAACCAGGGATAAGAGGTTGTGGCTGGAAAACTTCGACCACGTAAAATCTCTGAAGT
>DATCXQ010000253.1:0-4828 GCA_036565725.1 Blastocatellia bacterium | reverse complement strand
ACCACGTAAAATCTCTGAAGTTGCTTGGTAGTTCGCATATCAAGTACCCGACGCTCGCTTCCGGCTATATGCCGAAGGCGACGGGCCGCAGTGGATTCGCTCGAATCCTATAGTCAACCGGCCCGAAGCAGTCCGTTCTCGGAAGTATCTTCCGAGCGTGAATACGAAACTTGGAACTGCAAGCTCCATCTACAACGCGCAAGCGTTTAGATGGAGTAGTTGACAGATGTTCAAGGGAGCCTGACTTCCTCCCGGGTGGCCAGATTACCGGAGCCAAAGATGATCACGATGGCGCGCACGTCTCTAGCGCGGTCGGGCAGGTAGTTGCGTATGATGAGCGCGATCCGCCGGATCTGTCCGGCGATGGCCCTGCGGCTACTGAAATCGCCGCCCCCGTATTGAGGAAAGTCGATCTTCACCCACGCCACACGGTTGCGCCGCGCCCGCTCCATGCGCTCGGCGAGATCGAGCGCGAACTCCTGCGCGTCAGGATAATTACCCGCCTCCTGCTCCGCCGCTTCCCGGGCCATGCGCAAAGCCGCCTTTTCGTTGGGGCGCGCCGTTTCCGCCGCCTGCCGCGTTCTCGCGAGTCGCGCCCGCACGTGCGACGGCAGCAGCGCATCGGGGGACGCCTGTTCCTTGATCGCGCGATTAATTCGTGTGACGACTTCCACAGACAAGAGAGGACTGGCCTCCCTGGATACCCGGGGCTTCGTACGCGGGCGCGGACCGCGCACCGTGATGCTCACAAAAGGCGGGATGTCCGCATCCTGTCGTGGCGGCTCAGGGCCGCGCTGCGGAAAGATCTGTTCAGGGAACAACTGCACGCCCGGGATGCCAGTTTTTTTGCGAACCAGCTCGGGGACGAGTTCGCGGCCGATGTGAGCGAGGGCGGCGACCGTCGGGCGGTTGGAGCAGAAGCTGTTGCCCGTGCTCTCGGGCGTCGGCGAGTATTTGTCGATGTGGGCGTCGAACCTGTCGCCCGGCCCGACCGAGATGTGCAGGCTGTCGGAGCCGGATATCTCGCGCAGCGTGGTCTGCCCGGGATGCTGGCTCGCCCCGGCGCCGTACGCTTTGCAAAACCTCCCGGTCGCCATCAACGCATCGATCAGCGGGTCTCCCGCCAGGCTCATGAAGAATACCGAAGGCGTGCGGCCCGGAACGTTGTAGATACGGTCGGCGATCAACACCGGCGCCTCCCCGGCGTCAATCTTGAGAACGACGCGCACGTGTCCCCACACGCCGTACCGGCATAAACGGTTGAAGATCGCTGTCAGCGCGAAGCGGCTTTCTGGATCGAGTCTCCCAAACCATACCGAGGGGTCCCTGAACGACCTGGCAAGCGTCCGCTGAAGTTCGGCAGGCTGCTTGTCGTAGCGGTCCACCGAAATAGCGGAGCAGTTTGTAGAAGCTCTCGGCGCCGCCTCCCCGAGTCCTCTACCTGCCAAGATATACATGATGTTCCCCCCTCTGGTTAAGAATCAGGCAAATAGAGCGGATCTCGCTTGCCGTTTTGGTTGGTTCAGGGATGCGTATGGGGCTGATTGAATGGAGCTGGCGCTGATAAATCAACTCCGCCCCCATTTGTTTATCTTCGTTCATACATTCTCTGGTGAATTCTTTCCTTTCCGCAGCGCCCTTCCTCCATTAACCGGTAATTCAAAAGGTCCTTACTTTTTCGGTCATATTCCCAGTATTTGTCGCGTAGGAAGCTAATCAACTTGAATTCATCTATTCCCGGATTCTTTACACGAATCGCTCTGGCCTTGATGCCTATAAAAAAGTTGAGCTTGGTCTGGAGCGCCTTCTCTCTCATGCTCCTGTTTTGCTCGTTGACCAACTTCACATTCTGTATCCCTTCGTAGATGGTCAAAAGCTTGTGCAGTAAATCCAAAACGTTAAGCAAATTCCCCACTTTCGCCCCCATCCTCTCACCGGCCGCCCAATGCGCTAGATTTTCGACAAGCCCTTTCGCAACTTCAGACCCAACTTCGCCTATTACCAGTGTTCTGACAGTTTCAGGATTGGGATTCACAACGAGTCCATCATGGCGGTCTAAGCTGAGCGACGCGTTATGCGCAGCGTCATATAGTTGCTTGTAATACGGCAGGAAATACTTAACCTCTTCGAGAGCGAGGTGTGCGTCCATGGCTTTGCGATGTTCCCACGGGCAATCGCTCTTGATGTTTGGGAAAGGTTCCTTATATTGCGGCGGGTTTACGGGTTGCCCCAGGTTTTGAGGCCGAAGGAACGCCGCTGGATTGTCGTAGAGATACATGGCTTCTCCTCAGATAATAGCCACGTAGTAACGACTAAAGTCATTACTACGTGGCGCGCTTTCATTCCTCGGCGATGTCCAGGGCGCCTACGCCCCGGCTTTTTGAGCGACGACAATGATTCTCGCCGGACACCCGCTCGCGGGTTTCAACGTCAGAGCGTCGTGAACGCCGCGAATGACGAAGCCCGCGTCCATCAGCCATCGCCCTACTTCGGCGAACGAATAAGCGCGCTCGCGATAAATCTCCAACGTCGGCTGCGGCGAATCCATTGATCGCATGACCACGAAGACCGAGATCATATTCCGCGCCGTGTCCCAACGGATTTTCTGGATCACCTGGCGACTCCTCGCGTTCATCCGCCGCACGTAAGGCATCCCGCCTCCGAGCGGCTGGCAGGGCGTGACCAGATCGAAGTAAAGATAGCCGCCCGGACACAGGTTCCGGGCGATGCGTTGAAACGCGACGCGCAGGTCCCCTTCGCCCGTCAGGTGATTGAGCGCGTCGAAGTTCGAAGTCACCAGGTCCACAGGCTCCGGCAATCGCAAACAACGGATGTCCTGCCGCAACAGTTTCACATTCGCGCCGAGGCAGTTGCTTTCCGCCACCCGCAGCATCTCGGGCGAGATGTCCACGGCCCACACCGGCGCGCCCCAGCAATCGCTCAGATAGCGCGCGAACAGGCCGGTTCCACACCCGATGTCGGCGGCGGAGCGGAAGCGCAGGCCGTAACGCCGCGCAAGCGTTTCAAAAGCCCCCCGAATGTGGTGAAAGGCCGGCAGGCCGATCGTCTCGTCGTAAGCTCTGGCCAGCCGGCTGTAGGGTCTTGAAACCCGATGTGTTTGAACATTGGTCTTCATCTGGCTATGGATTCGCGCTAAACCACCTCATAAAGCGACTGGCGATGTCATAGGCCTGATTCTCATGCGGGCTGCTGCGCATCATGTTGATGGGCGCTCCACGCAACCAGCGGGACAGAATCGTAAGTCCGCTCAATCCGAAGTAACTGCCCAGGAAGGGGCCGACGCCTAGCATTCCGTACTGCGCGACATGGACCATCTCATGAATGTATGTGCCGATGTCGAGCGCCCCGTCAACGAAGACGTATTTATCCAGTGTCATTGCCTTGGCGTGGGGCTGAAGTCGGAGAATCGGCCCGCCATTGCGATACCTCGGGCACCTCATATAGCCCATTCGCAGTATGGCGCCATCCGCCGGGTTGCTCGCCGAATAAGCCAGAAGCCGATTTTCAAAGCGCGGAGGAATAGCGATGGCCGTTGACGCCGCGACGTTGGCCGCCACAACCGCCGTGAGAACGGGAAGCAACGGAAGGTCTATTGGACGGGGAAGTTCCGGGATCCTGCAGCGAAGGGAACCGATTATCGGAAGTTCGCCAAAAGCAGGATAAATTCCCAACCCTGGTATCGGCCGCTGCGCCAGATAATTTGGATAATTTGCTAAAGCGATCGGGACGTTCATAGATCCCAATCCGTTTACACGGCGCTGATACATAACGCCTCCAATCGTGGGTTGCGACGGCGATTTGGTTGTCGGCGCCGGTTCCGGCTCGTCATCCTCGAGTTCGTACCATTCGGCCAATTTGGCGCTACCTGAATGCCGTTGACTGCACGGGCCGCATTTGCATTGCCCGCCGCAGGACGAGCCCAAGCCCTGAAAACCCTCGTTGAGAGAAAAATAGGCCATGCGCCTCCTTCAAATATCGCCCCTCTCGCGGGGCTGTGTTTTGCCCGCCGCCGGACGCTGGGTCGGCTTCGTTTTATCTTTTGGCGGTCGCGGCGGGGCAGGGGGGGACGTCGCGCAGAGCGCCTCCTGTTCGGCCATAAGCCGCTCGATACGTTTGTCGATGGCGTTCCTGTCCGCGCCGGGTTTGTCGCGTTCCGCTGTCAATCGTTCGATGATTCGCCGCAGCGCGGCCACGGATTCGTCCTTCGAGTTCGATTTGAACCGCGCGACGCGCTCTTTGAACATCGCCGAGAGCTGAATGACCGCCTCGGCGGCTTGAGTCGCGCGCGCCTCCTGCGCTTGCCAGGCCGCGTACCTTTCGAGAGCGCGATTGGGGTTAACCACGACGGCGCCCATCTCGCTGGCGAATGTGCGCAGAAAGGCGGATTTCGATTGATCGCGCTCGGCCTTGAGGCGCGCGACGTCGATCTCCAACTTATCACGCGATTCGACGGACTGTTCGATCTCGGTCGTCAAATCCGGCGGCGGCGGGATTGGCGGCGGAGCGGGCGGCGTTGTGTCTCTGTGTTTCCGAGTCGCTTTGCGACGACGAGCTTTCATAGTCTTTCCTCGGAAGATAGCCACGTAGTAACGAATTTATTCGTTACGTGAACGGGTAGTAACGAATAAGTTCGCTATTACCTGGTTGATTTTTATTGTTTCAGGGCGTCGCGACTACAGCCCCTTGCGACGCCAGAAGATCTCCCATTCGGCGAGCATTACGCGCGTGTCGTATCCGGCCTGTTCAAGCGTCTGGCGCGCCCAATCGCGGATAGCCGCGCGCGCGATCGTTCCGCGAGGCGGGCGCA
>DATCXQ010000252.1:0-4870 GCA_036565725.1 Blastocatellia bacterium | reverse complement strand
GCCACGTAAGCCGCTGCCGCGTCCGGTTGCTTCAGCATCTCTGCGCCGCGCGCGAGCCAACCCACGGCGTCGAGGTATTCCGCGTCAACTCCGTTTTTCTCTTTGTAGTCCTCGACAGCCGAAACAGCGCTGGCGAGGTCGCCGGCCGAGAGTTTGAGTCTGACGAGCCTGACAAGCTCGCCTGCGGCGTCCGCCGTCAGCGCAATGAGCGCCAGGGTTAGCAATGAGGTAAGTAATGTGGAATTTTTCAAGCGTCAAACTCCTTGAAATTAAGGGTATATCTTTTCCTTCTTTTCCAACATGCGGACGAACTGCTCGATGCGCTTCGCCCGCGTCTCGGCTTTCTTGGCGGTGTGAATCCGGTGGAGAATCGCGTAGCGGTTGCGGCTGTCCAGCGTGGCGAAGAAAGCTTTCGCCTTAGCGTTGCGATCCAGCTTGGCCTGAAGATCTTCAGGCGGGACGGCTTTGCTTTGCGAGGCGTAAGCCGCGTCCCATCGCCCATCCTGTTTGGCGCTCTCCACCGCTTTTAGGCCGGCCGGCTTCATCTTCCCGCTCTCGATCAGCCGCCGCGCCTTCTCCGTGTTGATCTTCGACCAGATGCTTCTCGGGCCGCGCCGCGTGAACTTCTGCAGGAACGACGTTTCGTCATGGCTCTTCCTCTGGCCGTCTATCCATCCGTAACACAGCGCAACTTCGAGCGCCTCGTCGTAGGTCACGGATTGTATGCCGGACGCCTTCCTGGCCAGCTTGAGCCAGACGCCGGAGGACGTCGCATGGTTTTTGTCCAGCCAGACGGCCCAGTCTTTCTGGCGTTCGAATGGCAGAATCGGCAGGTCGGCGCCGGCGTTGCGAGGGGATTTCAATTCTCTTGGCATATCAATCCGGGAAGTTTGATCAATTATCTAGACGAGGAAATTTATGGCGCGGATTGTTAAAGGTCAAGTGGCGGGTCTGTTCGCATTCGACGTCGGCCATGAGGCGTCGCTTGAAAGACTGAGCGCGATGTTGGGGGCGGCGCCAGTCCATCCGCTTTCGCGCAAGAAGCAGACGCCGGCGTAGATGCAATGCACGAAGCCGCCGCAGATTCTGAGCCTGGGGTTGGCCACGGGCCATTTCGCAGTCGCGGGAAGTATTCAGGCTAAGATCTTCGATTTCGGCGCGGTCGGCGCCGTATATCGCCGGCCAGCATGGCGGAAGAATGGCGTGTCGCCCGAAGATCTGGCGCAGGTCAGCCACGATCTCTACAACCTCGACCCCGGGCTTCACGCGAAAGAGCAGGCCGAATCGCTGATGGCGCGCGCTGCGGCTCAAACCAGCTCATAGCCGAGCGCCCGGCTCGGATGCGCAAGGACGAGATATTCGTGGATGTCGAACGGATGCGTCCCGCCGTCGAAGGGGTGCACGAAGAGGACGTCAATCAGGTGTTTGAGCAAATTGCCGTTTTCGTCAATGTCCGCGTCGAGCAGCAGCGCGTCTGCGCCGGTCGCCAAGTCTCGCGCCGGCGCCATCGTCAGTTGTAGATTGCCGTTCCGATCATCGGTCTTGACGCTGAACATCTTCGATCTGATGATCCGGAATTCCGGCAGCGTCTCCTGCAACTTTTCGAAATGGTTGTCGGCGACCACCGATTCGTAGGTTTTGAATTTGTAGAGATTGGCTTTGACATGTTTGACAATCTCGCCCATCTCCCCGTCCACCACCGCGTAAAAACGCTCCCGATCTACCGCCAGAATTCGATCAACGAACGAGAACCAGGGACGCATCTCGCCGACCGGCTCCGGCAGTACGCTCATCTTGGCGAAGAGGTTGAGCAATGCGATCTTCGCCAGAACAGTTTTTTCCGCGCTCACGGCGTCGTATTTGTTCTCGGCGAACTTGCCGAGTTTCTCCCCCTTGATCACCTTCACGTTCGAATTTTCGAGCACGGTTTTGATCGGCGTGAAATCGGCGGAAAGCTGATTCCAGGCGGTGAACCGCACGCCCCACTGTTTGGGCAGACGCATCGCGCGCGCTTCGATGGTTCCCGGCGCGGAAGTCGAAAGCGTGAAATATTCGGTGCGGAAGTTCCGGTATCGTTTCGGGGTCACGTCGCAGAACAGGTTCGATTCCTGCGGGAAGGCAGGGATCTCGAGTTGCCCGTTGAGCGGAAGGTTCAATTCCCTGAATCGCAAGATGGCCATTCCATCCTTGCGTTTTACATCAATCCGCGTTTTGGGATCGAGGGCTGGTTGATTTTCGACGTTCCTGATTGTTAGTCCGAGTTTGCCTATGTTGCTCATTGTTTACTCCTGAAAGTTGAATTACGGGGTCGAGCGTGATTGCGCCATGACAGACAGGCTCAAACCCGATTAATGACGAACGGTGGGGCCTTGCCGGGCGAAAGCGAACTCCCCTTCGGAAAATTGAGTTTGATGGGATTCGGCTGGCCTAGCGCCAAATGTCCGTAAGGCCATACGCTCATTTCATCGCCTTCGATCTTCACCAGCAGGAAGTGGCCTTCCTCATTGCCGCCCCAGGCTTGCGCGCCGATGTCTATCAATCTCTTATTCTTGATCTTCGTTGATTTGAATTTGCCGCCGCCGCCGGTGATGAAATAATGCGCCCCTTCGGCGGGCGTATATTGGAAATTGTGTTCGTGGCCGCTGAAGAAGACGCGAATGCCGCCTGGCTGTCCCTCCTCACGCATCCACGCCTGCAATTCTATCTCACTCGGATGCTGAGGCCCGGCGCAATAAGCAGGGTGATGCGAAAAGGCGATGCGCCAGGGAACGGACGCAGTTTGCAGCCAGTCGGTGAGCATCGCGCGGTTCTGCGTCTGTTCAAAGCATCTTTTTCCGTCATCCGCTCGCGAGGTGTCAAGGCAGAAGAACTCGACGCCGGAACCGTAGCCGAAGCGGTAGAACAAGCCGTCCGGCGAGGCCTGGAACTCGTCGCCCTTGCGCAGTTGACGATAGGGTTCGGCCAAATAGAAGTTGTCGTAAATCTGCTGGCGGTCGGCTTCCTTCTCTGTTTCAGCAGAATCGTGGTTGCCGATGACGGGAAAGACGGGCACGCGGTTGATGATGTAGCGATAGGGTTGAAAGTAGGTGAAGAACCAATCGTCATCCTCTTCGCCTTCATCGCTGGTAAAGACCAGGAGCTTCCGATCCGCGTAGATGTTGTCGCCGGTGGTCAGGATGAAGCGGACGTCATTATTTTTCACTGCGTGCTCCAATGCTTCGGCGACTTCGCGCTGGCACTTCCTGTCCTCCTTATCGGGCAGGTCTTCTATGCCTTGACCGAAATCACCGATCACGGCGAATGTCAGTGGCCCCGCCGGTCGGGCGGGATCGGGAAAAGTGCGAAAAACGTTTTCATATTGCCGATCTTTGCCCGCCCCCAGCAGCCACAGCCCTCCCTTCTCATCTTTACTGAAATTCCAATCGCGGCGCGGCCCGGCGGCCCATTCGCGCCACTGGCCATCCTTATTGACCTGAACGCTGTAACGATACTCGGTGTCGGGCTTCAAGCCGTTTATCACTACGTGGTTGGCGTTTGACCCGGCCGGACACACACGCGTCTCCCCTCCCGGGCCGAGTTCGGTCAGGATGACTATGGCTTCGCCATAGGACCCCGATTTGACTCCGATGGACTGCTTGCGCCCTTTCAACTTGTTGTCTTCCAGCGCTTCATCATCCCATTTTTCATGGCCTGGCTCGCCTTTGTATTTGAAGAAGAAACCGCCCCACGCGATGATGGCCGCATCGTGCGTGAGGGCGGGCAGGTAGAGGTATTGTTCGAAATGAATTTTCTGGTCCGACATGGCTGCGTTCCTTTCTGTAGTCGCCCCAACGCCGATGTCACGCGCCGGGCCAGGGCGCGAAGGCGTTCTCGGCCTTGCTGAGTGGCGGTTCGAGTTGGGGCGGATGTCTAATTAACAAGGCGGTCGAAGACGCTCATGGCTCATCCTCCTCACCGCCAGACTCATTTCCAGACACAGGGTCTCCATTCTTGTAGGTAAAGCCTCCCGGCGCTTCGACGCTCGCGCCGCCCTGAATGACGACCACTTTGACCTTGCCGGGTGGGTGTAGTGGCGTGGTGACGATGATCGCCTGACCATCAACCTTGGCGACCTTTGCCGGCAGATCATCGAATGTCACCTTAGCTTCCTGGGCGAAGCCGCTGCCTATAATGGTGACTGGCTGATTCTCCTGACCTTCCGCCGGCTCCACCTTTTCAACTTTCAAGGGTGGCTTTTCTGGTTGGGAATTCTTTCCACTAGGCGTCGATGTGAAGATGACTTCGGAGATGCTCTTCAGCTTTTCAAGAGCCTGTGGGCTGAAGAGACCGACCAGAGTTCCAATGGCCATTAAGCGGAAGACATTGTCGTTTTCAGCGGCTCCAGTCATCAGACCGCCGCGGATGATCAGATAGAAGATCGTCGAGGTCGTCGCGCTGATGAACGGCATAACGAAATACATCGGAATCCAACTCCAGACGAGTTGGCGATTGCCGACGTACCAGGAGAATGAGCGAAGCCCATGCAATATCGCTCCGAGCGCGCCTGCCAGCATCATCAACCAGACTACATTCTTTCCAGTCAGCTGAGGGCAGGTGTAAGTATATATGACGACGTTGGCGCTGGTGTCGCGGCTCTGGCCGTCGCTGGCGACCACATCCACCTGGGCTTTGACGTGCGCGGGCGGCTTAACCATGAGCGAGTTCGGGTTTGGCGAGCCGACAAGCGTAGCTGGCTGACCGTCAAAGCGAACCTCTTTCACATTGTTCAGCCCAATACCGTCAAGTCGCACCAGGTTGTCCCCTGTGACCGGGCCGGAATTCGGCGATACGGCGATCAACTTCAATTCCGCCGCAGGCGCGGGCGCGGCGG
>DATCXQ010000245.1:0-16526 GCA_036565725.1 Blastocatellia bacterium | reverse complement strand
GGCGGGCGGAGTCAAACCGCCGCTGATCCGCAATCAGTTCGGCTTCACTTTCGGAGGCCCGATCATCAGAGACCGCACGTTCTTCTTTCTAGATTACGAAGGCTTCCGCGAGATTCAGAAGAATCTGGTCTTTTCGACTCTGCCGACCATGGCGCAGCGCAACGGCATTCTGAGCGTGCCTGTGCGCGATCCAATTAGCGGAGCGACATTTGCCGCCGGGACGCAGATCCCGATGACCGCCTTCGCGCGCAAGGTCTTGAACGAGTTGCCCGCGCCGAACGTGCCGGGCGCTACCTCCAACAATTACACCGAGCTGGTTTTAAACCGTGGTTATAACGACAAGTTCAACATCAAGCTGGATCATAAACTCAACGATAAGCTGAACGTTTTCACGCGTGTCAGCCATCGCAAGGCCAACAACTTCGAAGGTCCCAACATTCAGGGACCGTCTGGAAGCAATCAGAACGGCATCATCAACATTCTGAATCAGCAACTGGTCGGTGGCGCGACTTATGTTTTCGCCAACGCGTCCGCGCTCGAATTCCGTCTGGGCATCTCGCGCATCGAAGCCGGCAAGAAACCGCCGCTGACGGGCGGCCCCAGCATGAGAGAGTTGTATGGCATTACCGGCTTGCCCGATGACCGCACGGTCACTGGCGGCCTGACCACCCAGACGGTCAACGGTTTGTCGCAACTCGGACGACAGGCGACCAACCCGCAATTCCAGAACCCGTTCAACGTCAACCCGCGCGTCAACTATTCGTTCGCCCTCGGTCGTCACAGCCTGAAGACCGGCTACGAATACCTGGCCGTCAACACCGACGTGCAGGACACCAACCCGTTGATGGGTCTGGACACCTACGCCGGTCAGTTCAGCCGCCCGGCGGGCCTCACTGCGAACAACAACCTGTACAACCTTGCAGACTTCATGTTCGGCGCGCGCTCGCAGTATGAGTTCGCCAATCTGCTGGTCGTCAATATGCGGCGGCGCTTGCATTACGCTTACCTGCAAGACGACTTCAAACTGAGCCAGCGGCTGACGCTCAACCTGGGCGTGCGCTACGAATTCGCCACGCCGTATTACGAGGCGCAGAACCGGCTGTCGAATTACGATCCGGCGACGAATTCCATCATCCTGGCGAAAGACGGTTCGTTATATGACCGCGCGTTGGTCGATCCCGATTACAACAACTGGGCGCCGCGCATCGGCTTCGCTTACAACCTGTTGGACAAAACGGTCGTGCGAGGCGGCTACGGCATCGGCTACGTGCATTTCAATCGCATCGGCAGCGCCGACCTGCTGGCGACCAACTTCCCACAGATCACCCGCGCCAATGTCACGCAGCAAGCCCCTTCGGCGAGCAATCCGCGATGCGCGGGCGATAACTTCTCCGGCTGCTTCCGGCCCACGCAGGACGGTTACCCGTCGAGCTTGCCGAACAACGTCGTGCTGCACATCCCGCGCGATCAGCGCTCTGCCTATATTCAGAACTGGCAGCTTTCCGTCCAGCGCGAACTGGGCTCGAATATGCTGGTGGACGTCGCCTACGTCGGCAATCACGCCGTAAAGCTGATCCTGCTGGCCGATTTGAATCAGGCGCGCCCGGTCACCGCCGAAGAGCTCCGGTTGAGCCTTCTGCCGACGAGCGATCCCAACCGGCGGCCGCTGCCGGCGCTCGACTCGCGCCGTCCGATTCAGGGCTTCCGATCGATTTCGGCCGTTCTACCGGCGGCCTTCTCGAATTACCACGCGTTGCAGGTGAAGTTCGAACGCAGGTTTTCAAAAGGACTGTACGTTCTCAATTCCTTCACCTGGTCAAAGGCGATTGACAACGTCAGTCAGGTGCTGGAAGAACCCGGCGGCAACACCGGCACTCCGCAAAACCTGTTCAACCTGGCGGCGGATCGCGGCCTGTCGCCCTACGACCAGCCGTTCAACAACACGACCAGCTTCGTTTGGGAACTGCCCTTCGGCAGGGGGCGCGCGTTCTGGAGCGGCATGTCATACGTGCTGGACGCGTTTGTCGGCGGATGGACGGTGACTGGCATCAATACGATGACCAGCGGGCAGGCGGTCAATTTCCGCTACACGCCGTCGCCGGTGACGGCGAATCTGCCTTCTTTCATAGGCGGCGTCGCGCTGCGGCCCAATCTGGTCGGCAACCCGATCCTGCCTAAGGACGAACGCACGATTGACCGCTACTTCGATGCCGCAGCCATTCAGCTTCCGAGCCTCGATCAGCCCTTCGGCAACGCCGGACGGAACATTGCGCGAGGCGATTCCTTCTACCAATTCGATTTTGGATTGCAGAAGAACTTCGCGATGCCGTTCATCAACGAAGCCTCTAAGCTGGAATTCCGCACGGAGTTTTTCAATCTCTTCAATAAGACCAATTTCGGCGCGCCGAATTCGACCTTCGCCAGCGCCGGCTTCGGTCAGGTGCGTAGCACGACGCCGGCGAGGCAGATTCAGTTTGCGCTTAAGCTCAGCTTCTGAGCGAAGAGACAGGGAGACGGGGAGACAGGGCGACAGGGCGACGTGGCGAAGGAGAGACTAAGTATCACTACTTCGCCCCGTCCTTCTGTCGCCCCGTCGCCCCGTCGTTCCTTTCGTAGGCGAGAATGAAAAACGGCTTGTCGCCGAGTTTCGAGTTATGGCTATTGGCCGAATCGAAGCGGGCGGAGAGGCGGTAATTCTCGCTGATCCACCGCATCAACCACTGGTTGTAATCGACGCCGAAAGCGCGGTCGCGGAATTCGGACGTGTCCATATTGACGATCAGGATTAGTGGCGTTTTGCGCGCCTTGATCCGCTCGACCGCGTCTAGTTCCTTCTCTCCGGCGAGGAAGCCCGGATGAATGATCTCTTCGCGCAGTGGGTAGCGACGCGCGGCTAAAAAATTGATGGTCGTGGCCTGAGGGGCCGCCAGTAAATAATCGTCAGGGTTGGTTCGCTCCTCGGCGTAGCTGATCGCCGCCTGCAAAGGCTCTCCGATCTCGGGAATAGTGATGAAGCTGCCGCGCGGCGAACTGACGGTGAATGTGTTGAACCATCGTAACCGGATAACCGAATTGACGGCCATCCCTACGGCCATCAGCGCGATCATCAGCATCGCCGCTCGCCGGATGTTCTCGCGGATCTGATCGGTTTTTGCCAGTCGCGCGGGCGCGACGCGGAAGAGCAGGTATGGATAGAGGACAATCAACGCCGGGAGATAAAACGGCGCATATGCCCCGGTCGTGGCGACGTTCAAAATCACCCTCAGGATCGCGACGAAACTGAAGACTGCGATGACGAGCAGAATGCGAATGTTGAGAGACGGGGCGACGGGGCGAATGGGCGAATGGGCGACTGGGCGACTGGGCGACGGAGAGATTGCCACATCTTCTCTCTTTCCCTTCTTCCCTCCGTCTCTCCCTCTCTCTGTCGCCCCGTCGCCCAGTCGCCCGGTCGCCCCGTCGCCCCATCTCTTCATCTCCCTCCAACAGTCCCGGATTATCAATCCGATCAGCGCGGGCAAGATAAAGACCGCTGAAGCGAACGGCGTGACGTTGCTGGACGCGCCGGAAAATCTGATCGCGGCTTCACGCCAGAGCGCGCCGGCGCATACCAGGATCAGGCCCACTTTGAGGACTCCGCGCCATTCAGCTTGTTTCCGTGAAGCGATCGCGCCGATGACCCCGCACATTCCTACCCACAGCGCTAAAGTTCCGACTCCGGCCAGGCTGAACAACAGCGACGAAGGCCACTGCGCCAAACCGCTTACATGGCGATTGAAATAGACCAATTGCGGCGGCATTGCGGTGAAAAGGACGTGGTTGTCTTCGAGCAGAACGCGAAGCGGCGCGCGGCTGAGAATAGCGGAGTATGTCACGGCGGCGATTATAACCACAGGCGCCGAGAACAACGCCGCGCCGCGCCATAAAGGTTTACGCTCGGTAAGGCTTTCGACGATCAACGCCGCAAACCCGGCGGCCAGGGCGGCGAGCGCGATCTCAGGCTTTGAGATCAATGAAAGTCCGGCAAGCGATCCGGCCAGGACCAGGTTCGGAGTCCCGCCTTCAGACGGAAGATTTCTGGGAGTTTCAGCCTGAAGGCGGGACTCCGAACGCCGCTTGACGTAGCTCACTGTCGCAACCAGCGAGCCGAGCGCGAAGACCAGGCCATAGAGCGCCGCATAGGCGTATGGTTGAATGTAGTTCGCTGACGATTTCAGCGCGCAAGCGACCAGCGCCAAACCGGCGACCAGAAACGATTCCCACTCGCTCATCAGCGCTCGGGCCAGCCTGTAGATCATCAGCAGAATCAGGATTGCGCAGACCGCGCCCGCCGCCTTCAAAACCGAAAGATGAATTCCGAAGATTTGATAGAGCAACGCGTTGAAGTGCGGCGCGAACGGGCCGTAAAGAACCTGCACGTCGTTGTATATCCTTTCGCCCGCTAGAATGCGCGTGGGCAGGTTCATTTCGCGCCCATGATCGATCAACGGCTGCGTCCATCGCTGCCATGAAGCGGCGAGCATCACGATGAACAGAACGAATATTGCGGATTGCGGATTGCGGATTGCGGACCTTTCGATTGCGGATTGCGGAATGCGGATTGCAGATTGAAGAGAGTTAAAGAGCGGTGATTTCATTCTGTCTTAGTGATCCGTTTAATGATTTGAGATGTCGTTACCTATGGGTTCGAAGTATGGTTAGTTCTCTCGCAATCCGCAATCCGCAATCCGCAATCCGCAATCCGCAATCAAAGCCGTGGTTGACTTCAATCCCTTCAGCGGGCATTATCATCAGCCTTTATTCCCTGTTGCAGTTATTAATGCTTGAATCAACGACCCAAGGTAAGAGGAGGTATGGCGCAAGAGAGTCTGACGCAGACGACCACACTCAAGCAACTCGCCGAACTCGACCGTTATAATCATTGGATCTTCGAGCGCATTTCGCATGCGCTGGGACAGCGCATACTCGAAGTCGGATCGGGCACAGGCAACATCACGCAATTCCTCTGCGCCGGAGGGCGCGAAGTGACGGCGACCGATATAGTGCCGAGTTACCGCAACGAGCTGGAGCGGCTGTTCGACGGCAACCCGAAAGTTCGTGTGAAAAATTTCAATCTGACGGCGGAAGCGCCCCGCGAGTTCGTCGCCGATCCCTTCGATTCGGTCGTCTGTTTGAACGTGCTCGAACATATCGAAGACGACCTTTTCGCTCTGGCTCAAATGCGTGATTCGCTCGCGCCGGGAGGGAAGCTGGCGCTGCTTGTGCCGGCGCACCGGTTTCTTTACGGCGAGTTCGATCGCGCCCTCGGCCATTTTCGCCGCTACGGAAGGCGCGAATTGGCGGCCAAGCTGGGGAAGGCCGGTTTCGTCGTGCGCGAAATGAATTTTTTCAGCCTCGCTGCGGCTTTGCCCTGGCTAATCAACGGGCGGTTGCTCAAACGCGATTACATACCGGCGGGACAGGCCAATCTCGCAAACCTCCTCGTGCCGCTGCTCAAGCTCGAACGTTTGATCGGCCCGCCGTGCGGCCTGTCATTGATTGCGATAGCACAGAAATAGGTGTCAGATGTCAGATGTCAGATGTTAGTAGAAGAGTGGCGGCAAAGTTCTCTCACTGACACCTGACACCTGACACCTGACACCTGACACCTAAAATTATGCGTTGGTCACAATATTTCGTTCCTACTTTACGTGAAGACCCGGCCGATGCCGAGGTCGTCAGCCATAAACTGCTTCTGCGCGCCGGATTGATTCGCCAGCTCGGCGCCGGCATCTATTCGTACTTGCCTCTGGCGCAGCGCTCGATCCTGAAAATCAGCGAGATTATCCGCCAGGAGATGAACGCTGTCGGCGGGCAGGAATTTTATCTGCCCGCGCTCAACCCGGCGGAAATCTGGAAGGAGTCGGGGCGCTGGACGGTTATGGGCGATAATATGTTCCGCCTGAAAGACCGCAAAGGCGCCGACCTCTGCCTCGGCATGACCCACGAAGAGATCTTCACCGATATCGCGCGCAAGGAGCTTCGCTCTTACAAACAACTGCCGCAGGTCTGGTACCAGATTCAGACTAAGTTCCGCGACGAGCCCCGCCCGAAATCAGGGCTGCTGCGCGTGCGGCAGTTTACAATGAAAGACGCTTACACCTTCGACGTCGATTTCGCGGGACTCGACAAAGCCTTCGAAGATCAGCGCCGCGCCTATTGCCGTATCTACGACCGCTGCGGATTGCAGTACGTCATCGTGGATGCCGACCCCGGGGCGATGGGCGGCTCGGCGTCGAACGAGTTCATGGTCTACACGAACGCCGGCGAGGACATGGTAGCGAGCTGCGCGAAGTGCGGCTACGCGGCCAACACCGAAAAGGCGCAATCACGCATTCCCGAAATCGTTGACGAGAACCCAGGCGCGCCGGCCGAGAAGTTCCCGACGCCGGGCGTTCGCACCATCGAAGACCTGGTCACGTTCCCCGGCGGCGCGGCGGCCGAACGCCAGATCAAGACGCTGGTCTACGTGGTCGTCTCGGAGAAAGGGAAGCAGGAATCGGCGCAGATCATCCTGGCGCTGCTGCGCGGCGATCATCCGCTCAACGACGCCAAACTGGCTTCGGCCGTGGGCGCGACGCTGCGCGCGGAAGGCGCCGAACTGACGCAGTTGCGCCCTGCGCAGGCGGAAGAGATTTTCGAGGCGATGGGCGCGCACGCCGGGAGCCTCGGCGCGGTCGGCGTGACCAAATATAAAATCCTCGCTGACAACGCGCTGCAAGGGCGCGCCAATATGACCACCGGCGCGAACGTTGACGACCACCATCTGCGCGGGGTCGACATAGCCCGCGACATCAAGAACGTTCAGTGGACCGACCTGCGCACCGCGGCCGAAGGCGAAGGCTGTCCGAAATGCGACGGCGTGTTGCGTGTGGCGAAAGCCTTGGAAATCGGCCACATCTTCAAACTCGGGACGAAATACAGCGTCTCGATGGGCGCGACTGTGCTGAACGCCGACGGCAAGGAAGTCCCCGTCGTCATGGGCAGTTATGGCATCGGCGTCGAGCGCGTCCTGGCCTCGGCGATAGAGCTTCGTCACGACGAGGCGGGAATCATCTTCCCTATGACGATCGCGCCGTTTCAGGTTGTGGTCTCGCCGCTCAACGTCAAAGACGCCGAGTTGAAAGCCACGGCGGATCGCATCTATGAAGAGTTGAACAGAGCCGGCGTCGAGGTCTTATACGACGACCGCGACGAGCGCGCGGGCGTGAAGTTGAACGACGCTGATCTGGTCGGCTTCCCGTTCCAGATCAGGATAGGGCCGAAGAAACTGAAGGAAGGCAAAGTCGAATTTTATGACCGCGCGACCAGAGCCTCGGAAGATGTGGGAGTTGGCGGCGCGGTAGAGTTGGCGAAAGGACGTATTGATGAGGCGCTGCGAAAGTTGAATGAGCGGAGTTAGGCTACTGGAATTTACGTTGTGCTCGGCTGTCGGAAAAAAATAGAGGACAAAAAATACTATTTTTTGTCCTCTATTTTTTTGTCCGACGCCTCTGAATGGCGCAGCCAATGATCAACGCGCCTTTCCAAATTCAGATCCTTCCCCAATCTTCTTTCGCGCTTTAAGCCGGCGGAATAGTTACAGTCTGTCACTGTCATCGTGAGGTCATCCACCGTCAGAGGGTGCGCTTCCGCCTTCAATTGGTCGGGATTGCGGCGCGCGACCACCTTATACAATATGTCGGGATTGCGGCCAGCGAATGCCTTGTCAGTCGAGATGACCTTTGTGTCATTCTTTGCGTTTTTGTGGTCAAAAAAGTTAATAGGCGCGAGTAAACAATTCGCGCCCCCATGTACAGGCAATGGCTATTCGCTTTATTGGGATAGCGCTTCCTGCGCGTAGATTCAACTTCCGCTGACTTTGATCACCGCCGCGCCGCGCACAGCGTCGTGTTTTAACGCGTTGAGCGCCGCATTCGCTTCAACCAGATCGAAAATCTGTGTCCGGGTCTTGATCGGAATCTCAGCCGCCACGCGCAAGAAATCCAATCCGTCCTGCCGGGTGTTGTTGGTTACGCTGCGGACGACGCGTTCGTGATAGAGCAGTTGGTAATCAATCGGCGGAATCTGGCTCATGTGAATCCCGCCGAGCGCGACGCAGCCGCCTTTTTTCAAAACCTTCAACGCCGAAATCACCAACTCGCCCGCAGGGGCGAAGACGATCGCGCTGTCGAGTTTAACTGACGGCGCGTCATCGCTGCCGCCAGCCCACGCCGCCCCGAGGTCGAGGGCGAGCCGCCGATGCCGCGCGTCGCGGGTGAAGGCGTAAACGTCCACGCCCCAATGGCGCGCGACCTGGATCGCGATGTGCGCCGCCGCGCCGAATCCATAAATGCCCAGCCGTTTTCCCGGAGACGGGCCGGCGCCTATTGATAGCCGCAGCGAGCGGAAGCCGATGATGCCTGCGCACAGAAGCGGCGCGGCCTCTTCGTCGCTGAAGGCCTCCGGAATCGGGTAGACGAAATCAGCCGGGGCGACAGCGTACTCAGCGTAACCGCCGTTGACCAGCCAGCCGGTGAACGTGGCGTTCTCGCAAAGGTTCTCTTTGCCTTCGCGGCAGTATTCGCATACGCCGCACGTCTGATGCAGCCACGGGATGCCCACGCGATCGCCTGTCTTGAATCTCGTCACGTCGGCGCCGACCTGCTCGACGCGCCCGATGATCTGATGGCCGGGAATGATGGGTAGAACCTGTCGCGGCAGTTCGCCTTCGATCACGTGCAGGTCGGTGCGGCAGACGCCGCAGGCGCTAACCCGCGCCAGGATTTGACTCGCGCCGGGCTCCGGTTGCGGCGCTTCGGTATATTCGAGCGGGTTTTGTTCGATCGGCGCGATGGAGCGGAGCAGACAGACTTTCATAGTTACTGATTTTATGGACAAATAGTCCGCAGTTCAGTTTGGCAGTAAACGGAGACTATATACTCCCGCCAACCCCAAGTATTCCAGATTCTTCGTCGCGTTGTGGTCCGCATCATCTTCGTATCCACAACTCACGCACCTGAACCTTTCACCCTTGCGATTTCTGCTGTCAATCTTGCCGCATCTGTGACACCTCTGCGAGGTCTTGTAAGGCGACACGAATCTTATGCGGACGCCCAACTCCTCACACCGGCATCTGAGCCAGTCGCGAGCCCTGGTTAATGACCAAAAAGATAGCAGCCTGTTTACGTGTCGAGAGAACGTCCCTCGTTTTCCATGCTTGATGTAACGCAGGTCTTCAAGCACGATGGTTTGGACACCTCCGAGCCTCAACCCCTTGAGATGTCGGAACAATTCCGTCTTGATATGGCTACGCGCAGTCTTCGAGCGTTTGTCTTTGCGCCTGATCTGGTCCCTCAACTCGGCGCCGATCTCCTGGCCGTCGGACGTGACGAAGGCTTTCCTGAAGCCGCGATCTATCCCGATGACCTTGCCTTCCGTCCTCAGTCCGGGGCGTTCCTTCTCGAAGATCAATTCAACCCATACTCCTCGCTCGTTCATCCCGAGACGAATCGTCGAGCCGACCTGCCAGCCGTGGCCCCAAAAGCGATTCATATGGGAGGTTTGGCTAATCGGGATTGTGACCTTAGGCATTCCGGAAGCGAAGATGAGGCCCAGGTCAAACGCCTCTCCTTTAAATTCTTCGATCTTCACGAAGCGATTATCCAGGGTGGCGACTTTACGACGAAGCAAGGGCATCGTCTTGATCTTTCGTTCTCTCTGTGAGCGGACGATTTCTTTGGCCTGCTTGGCGGCGCACTGAGCTAGACGGGCGGTAATTTTGAACCGATTGACTGCGCGGCCCGTGATGGCATTATCGGCGAGCGCGGAGGTGAAATCCTTCATCGTCCAGAAACGCTCGATGAAGTAGTTGACCACATTCACGTAAAGCAGCAGAGAGAGGCGAAGCTGATAAACCTTGCCCACATTGGCGCAGGTTAGATAAACGCGGGAAGCGCGACGCATTGAACCACTATTTTTTCTTTTGTGCGCCTTGATCATCTGTCTGTTGAGGCAAGGACCTTTCCGGTTTTTCGCCCCGATCTACGCCGTCTCGAAATGCGAGCGCAAGCTGTTTTTGCGTAATCGGCTAAATTTACATGGCGTGTTATAGATTACAATACATGTCAATAGTTGCCCACAGAATGAAAGTTTGAATGTTATACCAGCCTCAGATAATCGTTTACGTCCTTCCGGCGCGGGATAGCCGACTTTACAATTTAACGAAAAGTTTAGCTTTCGGAAGCATTATGGCGCCTGAAATACTAAGAAAGCCAAGCCGATGAGGACGGAAAGCGTCCTGACTTTTACTTTCAACCCCCGGCGACCAATAGGATTCGGCCTCAGTCGCTGAAATATTAAAAGTACCAGCTTTCATACTGACCTCACGAATCGTTCACGTCCTTCCGACGTGGAATGGCTGCCATTATGATTTAACTAAGAGTTTATGTTTTCGGAGCTAATCATGACGCCTGAAATCCTTGCGGTCGCTTGGAAGGCTTGTTATCATTGAGCCCGTGTCTCATCTAGCGTTTTGAAGCTCCCACAAAAAGCGATTCTGATGCTCTAAAACGGGATGGGTGTACATTCCCGCCTGACCTTTAGCGCCTCCATCGCTTAGAAACCGCCTCAAAGCACCAGCGCTGCATCTGAATTGCCAAAGAGTGAAACCGCGCCCCAACCGGGGAGTACTTTGCTCTGCTTCGAATCCAAGGATGAAAAATGTAAGCAATGGTTGCCGGGTTCCTCGGCTTATAAATTATCAGGAGGATTTGAATATGAAGATGTATAATCGAACGATCTATACTGTAGGTCTATTGGCGTTGCTTTCGCTTTAACCATACGAACCCGCTCCACGTGAACACTGTGCGCGCCAACCCGCTCTACGGGCAGGGCACAGCGCGCGACCTGATGCTGACTCAGACCGGGTTATCATCTCGAAATTATTCTCAGTGTTCTTCGTGTCTTCGTGGTTTGTATCAATCTTCGTCATTCCGATATAGGAGGCGTGTTCCTTTCCGTCTGGAACAAAAGTTCAGATGGAGAAGAATGCGTGAAGAAAGATGAAAATCTTCCTCATAGCATTATGTGTGTGTTTGAGCGTTGCGGCCCAGTCAGAGTCGTTCGAGAAGCGGGCAATATCCGCCGCACAGCGGATCCCCGCTTCCAATCTGGACGCGAAGTTGCCGAACCGCTCCTTCGTCACCTGGCTCAGTGGTCTCGTCGGGAAGGATGCGGGTGTCGTCTGGCAGTTGGCCGAATGTGGCGCTGGCGCGCCCGGCGGAACCAGCCAGGATGCGTTGGCGTGCGCCGAAGCCACTGTGCTCTTGCCTAACGGCGACACGGTGATAGTCGGCATTTCGATCGGAACGTTCAAACTAGGTTTGATCGGGGAGCCGACTTTCCAGGGCGCATTTATCAAAACCGACGAGCGAATCTTGCAGGTCCGCCGGTTGAGCGACCTGCCGGGGATGTTGCCCCCGGCGAATGGCGTCTCACGCCAGCCTCTTCTTCGAGCGGACCTGGGGCGCGAATCAAAGGGGGGATCGCGCTCGTTGGGTGTCGAATCACGCATGCCTGATCTGCTGTCTGATCCGGCGCAAATGGTTATGCGCCCCTTCCCGCATTCGCCCTCGGCGGCGCTCAACCCTGGCAATGAATTCTCCGCGCCGAAATTTTCGGCGCCGGATGAGGATGTGGCGCCGCCGGCGCCTCTGGCGCGATCACAGCAAGGTTCGGGGAAATTGGTGGACGCCAGCATTATTTCGAAGGGCAGGGTGATCTATCCCCCCTCCGCCAGGTCCATGGGCATTACAGGGAAGGTCGAGGTGAGGGTCGTCATTTCGGAAACTGGGAAAGTCGTTGATGCGACTGTCCTCAGCGGGCCTATGTTGTTGCGCTCCGCAGCTGCGGCCGCGGCGCGCCAGTGGGTCTATAAACCGGCGACGCTGAACGGCCTTCCGGTGAGGACGGAAAGCACTTTGACCATTAATTTCGGCGACCAATGAAACGCTCTGAATTTGAGTTCCGCTCATTCTCCGTTCATTGGCGCTTCATCCAAGTCGCGCCGTCTCACGCGGAAAATTAGGGCGTATTTCGATTGCGTTTACTGGACCAACCACTGGGAGCGCGGGGAAACTAAAATGGAGGATTACCTCTCCTCTACTTCATCCCCGTGATCCTGTGTCCTCCGGGTTAGCCAATCTTTGCCATACGCCGATTTGAAATCTGATCCAGCGCAAAGTCCCGCCCTCAGTCGGAAGCGTCAGACACAGGTCCATTCCGTGACGCCAACGCTTCCGACTGAGGGCGGGACTTTGCGTTGTCAGACGCAGGTCCGTTCCGTGACGCCAGACGCTTCCGCCTGACGGCGCGATTACGAACCTAGAGCGGATTGCAAATGAGTATACGGTCTCGGGCGATTCGTTTAATCAACATGGTTGCGGCGCGGTACAGTACATCCAATTGAAAACCGCTCTATCTTTTCATTGTCTCTGGGAGTCGTCCGTGACGACATGAACGACTCCTGCTAAAAAAGCGCATGGGGTTCGACCTACAAGGCTGAACCCCATGCGCTTTTTGTAATTTCAGGATGTCGTCCAATACGATCTGAACGATCCCTTTTAGAAGAGAAGCTTCAGCCCGAATTGAATCACCCTCGGACCGCCGTCGGCCAGACGCGGATTACCAAGAAGCGTGTCGGGCGTAGAGGTGATGGTGCCGAAGGTCGTCAAGCTGCTGAAGTCCACTTGCGGCAGACTCAGGTTGGCGCGATTGAAAAGATTGAAGGCTTCCGCGCGGAATTGCGCCGAGAAGCGATCGTTGATCTTCGTCAACTTGCCCACGGTAAAGTCCACGATGTGCAGTTTTGGCCCGATGATCGTGTTGCGCCCTGAGGAGCCGAAGGTTCCAGCCGCCGGAGTCGCGAAGGCCATCGGGTTGAACCACATCGCGGCGTCGCGCCGCGCGCCAGAGTCCGGATCGCCGATCAGGTTCGGTCGGTCATTGAGCTCGCCAGTCCCGCTTATGTCCGTATTACCCATAAACGGCGTGATTGGCAATCCACTCGCCCCCGTATAAATCCCGCTGAACTGCCAGCCGCCGGTTAAAGCCTTCGGCAAACTGCCCAGCGCGGAGGTAAGGAATTCCAGCTCGTAAGTGAAATTCGCCGTGAACCGCTGGCGCTGGTCGAAGACCGAGACGGCGCGTTCGGCGGCCAGGTTGAAACTGTTTTGCGGGAACGAGACGCCACGCGTTCCACCGAAGATGCCGTTCGACGCGTCGTCAATCGACTTCGAGTAAGTATAGGCGAGGGCAAAATTCAGCCCACGCGAGAGCCGCTGCTTGAGCGACGTCTGAAAGGCGTTGTAACTGGAGTTTGCCGAAGTCTCCAGATAGTTGATGAACGAAAACTGCGGGTACTGCCCGTTGAAAGGCCGGCGCAACTGGCGCGTCGCCGCCAGCCCTGGCGTCGCCTGATTGATGTCGCGCACGCGGAAGAGTTTCCTTCCCTGCGAGCCGACATAACCGACTTGCAACACCATGCCCGGTAACACTTCCCGCTGCACGTTCAAATTGTAGTTCTGAATATAGGGCGTGCGCAGATCCAGATCGACGCCGAAGATCCCGAAGGGCGAAGTCGGCGCCGTGGCGTTGCCGAAGATCGAAACGCCCGGCCCGAAGCCGACTGGCCCCGAGCTGAAGACGTTCAGGGCCGGCAGCGGATTGGTCGCCGGACTGGCCGGCCCGCCGCTCTGGAAGCCCTGCAACAGGAAGAAATCCTGCGACGGCGTGTCGTAATAGAAACCATAAGCGCCGCGAACAACTGTCTTACCCTTGCCCGTCAAGTCGTAAGCGAAGCCGAAGCGCGGCCCGAAATTGTTGCGATCCGAATCATACAAATCCGACAACCCCGGGGTTCCCACTTGCACAAGTCCGGTCGTGCTTCCGGGAACGAAGTTCGCCATCCGGTCGCCCTCATCTTTAAAGACGCCCAGATATTCGTAGCGCAGTCCGTAATTGAGCGTCAGGCGCGGTGTGATCTTCCAATCGTCCTGCGCGAAGAGGCCGAAGTTATTGGTGAAGGTGTCGCGCCGCGTCGCGCCGCGCAAGATCGTTGAGCTGGGCGCAATAGCCCCCGCCAGGAAATCAGCGAGGTTGTTGAAATTCAACCGCCCGCGAGCGTTTACGTCATTGACCGAATTGACGATTGCGCGCCGGTATTCGCCGCCGAACTTGTAGGTGTGCGCGCCCGCCGAAAAGGTCAGGTTATCCACCAATTGATAGGCGCTGCTGAAGCGTCCGCGCGGCACGTTGGTCGGCGCTCCCAAACTGACGAAGCCTCCGATCACAATCGTCGGCAGCCCCCCCGTCTGCGCGCCCGTGACGAGACCTTGCGGGAGAGGATTGCCGGCGTCGAGCGGCGTGAAGAATTGGACGTAGCGGTTGTAACCGGCCCGCGTCTCGTTGATCAGGCGCGAGCTCAGAACCTGCGAGAAGTTGATGCCGAACAATTGAATGCGCGTCGGGACGACCGTTTGATATGATGCCAGCGGCGAGCCGTTTCCGCTGGTGAGCGGAAAAGTCTGATTGCCGTCGCCGTAGACGTAGCGTGCGTTCACATTGTATCGGTCGCTGAAGCGGTAATCGAGTTTGACCAGAAAGTTGTCGCTGTCATTCCTGTTCGGCGCGGCGAACGAAAAATTGTTGCCCGACGTCGCCGCCGAAGTCGGCTGCGGGAAGAGCGGCAGAAGGTTCGTGCTCAGCGCGTTTTCGGCGCGGCCCATTGCGGCGTTTTGCGCGCGCGCGGCGGCGATGTCGGCCGCGCTCGGCACACGCACGAGGCCCGGCGAAAAGACGAATTCGCGCTGGCCTTCGTAACCGCCGAAAAAGAACAATCGGTTCGCAATGATGGGGCCGCCCAACACGGCGCCGAAGTTGTTATTCCGAAATTCCTGCTTCCCGCCACCGGAGCAATTGGGATTGGAAGCCGGGCAGCGTTCGAAGAAGTTCCTCGCGTCGAGATTGTCGTTACGCAAAAAATCGTAAGCCGAGCCGTGGAATTGGTTCGTCCCTGATTTGATGGCGATGTTGACGATCGCGCCCGAATTGCGCCCGTATTCCGCCGGGCCCTGCGTCTGAAGGTTGAATTCGCCGAGCGCGTCAATGGGGAAGAGCGTCGCGGGCGCGCCGGTCACGCCGCCCTGGTTGAACGACGGCTGGTTGCGGAACGAATCGTTGTTGTCCACGCCGTCAATCAGAAAGATATTCGCCTTCTCGCGCTGGCCGTTGACGGTGAACGAACCGAGCGAGCCGCTCTGCGATCGCGGCGCCGAGCCCGCCGAGAGCATAGTCAGTCGGCGGAAATCGCGGCCGTTGACCGGCAACTCCTCTACTTGTCTATTGTCAATGACCTCGAACAGCGCGCTGCTGTCCGGCTGTACGAGCGGCGCTTCGGCGCTGACATTCACCTCGGCCTCCTTGGCTTGCAGTGAGAGCGTGACATTCACGCGAGTCTCCGCGCCGACGTCGATCTTGACGCGCGTCAAGGTCGTGGCGACGAAGCCACCACCTTCGACTTTAAGTGCGTAAAAGCCGACGGGCAATTCTGGCAAGACGTAATTACCCTCCGCATCCGAAGTCGCGCGCCGCGCCGCCCCGGTTCCTTCGCTGGTCGCAGTCACCGTGGCTTTCTGGATGACCGCGCCCTGCTGATCGGTGACGGTGCCGCTCATCCTGCCGGAGATGGACTGAGCCTGCGCGATGGCCGCCGCTAACGCGCAACAGACCAATGCCAGGCCGCAATTCTTCAAAGTAACTATTACCCCTCGATTGATTAAAGCGACTCGTGTTCTCATCGCTATTCCTCCCGTGGAAAAGAGCATGGTTTTCGGTTTTTAGGCCGCATTAGGCATTGCGGCCTGAAAGAGCATGGTTTTTCGGTTTTTAGGCCGCACAAACCCTGCGGCATGAACATTGTATTCCAAGCGTCATTCCATAACTTCAGGGCGTAGCCTCATTGTGAACGGCAAGAACGTCCCCTCTTAATCCCATATTTGATTTTGGTTTCTTAAATTCCTTGACCTGTTTATCGTACGTAGGCAGGCGTTTTCCTGGATTTCTGGAAATCCTGTTCATAACTGGAAAGCGTCTTTGACTTGTATTTTCGGGGGTTACTGACTAATGATGCGCCCGACCTTTCTTCGATTCCAGCGCCTAATCAATTAAGTGTTTATGCGCTTAGCGTTGGATGTGCGCGAGGCATTTTTGTTTGATAAACAGCCGCCTCAGGAGAATCAAAGATCATTAAGTACGCTCGCCCGCTTACGAGCGCGCCATTCGAGTTCGAATGTTTCGGTTTTTTCAGCGGGAATCGGAGCTGCCTCAATATACTCAAACAAGGCACATTTGGCAATAGGCGCCAAATCGGTCATAGAGGGTTACGCCCGGATGTAACTCGGCGCCGGCAGGCGGGAATTGAGTATTGCTACTTCCTCTTTTTTTTCCTG
>DATCXQ010000210.1:0-5250 GCA_036565725.1 Blastocatellia bacterium | reverse complement strand
GCGGCAGCCGGAAGGTGAAGGTCGCGCCGCAACCCGCGCCCGCGCTCTCGGCCTCGATCGTGCCGCCGTGCAACTCGACCAGGTGTTTTACCAGCGCCAGACCAAGACCCAATCCGCCGACGCGGCGCGTGCTTGACATATCGCTCTGTCGGAACCGCTCGAAGACGTGATGCAGGAACTCCGGCTCGATGCCTTTGCCGTTGTCGCGCACGATGATGGCGATGTGCGGGTCCGCGCGTTTGAGCGTTATTTCGACACGCCCGCCATAGGGCGTGAACTTGATCGCATTCGTGAGCAGGTTCCAAACGACCTGCTGCAAGCGGTCGGGGTCGCCCGTGATCTGGCCGGCGAACAGGTCCAGGTTGGAGATTATATAGATGCCTTTGGCCTGCGCCGACGGACGCACCACATCTAGAGCGGTGGTAATCACGGCGACAAGATCCACCGGCTGTATTTCGAGCTCGAGCTTGCCGCTGATGATCCGAGCCGTGTCGAGCAGGTCTTCAATTAATTGCAGTTGCATTCTCCCGTTTCGCTCAATGATCCCCACCAAATGTTTGATCTGCGCTGCATTCGTCATCTCCGCTCGCATCAGCCGCGCATAACCGAGGATGGAATTGAGCGGGCTGCGCAACTCGTGCGAGACGACGGCCAGGAATTCGTCTTTGGCGCGCGTTGCCGCTTCGGCCTGCTCGTAAGCAGACCGAAGCGCCGTCTCGGCCTGCGACCGCTCGATGATGTCGGCGGTCAGGCGGGCTAACAGGTCGAGCAGTCGCAATGCCTGTTCATCTGGTCGGCCCGGGGTTTCAAAGTGCGTGGAGAAGACCCCCAAAAACATGCCGGACCGGCTCACCACCGGCGTGGATTGAACCGCCCGCACGCCCGCCTGTAACTGGACCTCGAGCGCGGGCTTGCCCGCAAAGATGGGACTGAGGTTGACGTCCTCGACGATCACACGATTCGAACTTTCGAGAGACGAGCCGCAAGCCCCCTCACCCTCTTGGACGGAGTTCCAGAATTCCAGGAACGGCTGATCGAAACCGCGGTGCGCCACTATGCTGAGCCTGCCCGACGTTGCGTCGAAAAGCTGGAAGTTGCCCTTGTCGGCGACGCTTATCGCGATGGCCGCTTCGACAATCTCATCAAACACTTCGGACAAGGCGCCCTTCTCTACGAAGATCGCGCCGATCTTTTGCAATCTTGTCATGGCGTCCAAATCGGCCGCCAGACGGTCTTTCGCCGCCGCCAATTCCCACTCGGCGCGCTTGTTGTCGGTGACGTCAACCACTACGGCCACTGATTCTTCGATCCTGCCTTCCGCGTTACGGATGGGCGAGACGTGGCTATGCACCCAGACCTCTGAACCGTCCTTGCGACAATAACGCTTCTCGATGAAGAAACTCTCGCCTGTCTCATAGAGGCGGCGGTAAAGTTCGGCGTTGTATGGCCAGTCGTCGGGGTGCGTAACGTCTTTTATCCGCATTTCCATCAGTTCGGCCCTGGCGTGACCGACCATATCGCAATAACGTTGATTGGCCAGCAAAAACTTTCCGTCCGCATCGCATTCGTAGACGCCCGCCACCATCTGGTCCGCCAGAGTTCGCCGGGCGCGCTCCTCGCTTTGGCGCAGCGCATCCACCGCCCACGCCCGTTTAGCGGCGGGCCAGAGACGCGCGGCGACATCGCGCAACAGTTGCAAATCGTCCGGACGCCAATCCCTCGCTTGCCCGTCATTAACGCACAACGTGGCTTCCCATTGCTTTTCGTTCAGCACGGGGATGAGAGCGGTCGCGCGGACGCCTATTAGTTCGTACCCCATGGCGAAATCGAGCGTTCGCGGATCGGTCGTCACGTCGTTAACGGCGACGGCCTCTCCGGCCTCTAACGACTCGCGACACTCCGGCGCAACTAAATCACCGATGCAGTACCCGTCCGCCATGCCCGGCAGGCAATGAAAAAATCCTTCCCAATCCTCACGTGGGACAATCAGGCCAGGCTCCGGTTTTTTTTCGCAAAAGTAACAGTGAGTCGCGTCCAGGTATTCGCCCAGCCTGCTTGTCGCCAACTGGATGATTTCGTCCGCGTCGGTGAGATGTGACAGCGCGAGGTCAAGCTGGTTGATGAATTGTGTGTTGAGTTCGACCCTCTTGTTTTCGGTGATGTCGCGGCTGGCGCCGACGTAGCCGAGGAATTCGCCGGACAACGAAAAGCGCGGCATGCCGACCGAGTCGAGCCAGCGGTATTCGCCTTTGGCGTTCAGGAAACGCGCCTGACAATGGAACAGCGTCCGCGTTTTGAAAGCCTCGAGGTAGTGACCGACGTAACGCTCGTTGTCATCCGGGTGAGCGTGGGGCTGCCAGCCGAAGCCCTTCACCTCCGCCAAAGTCCTGCCAAAGAAATCTAGATAAGCTTTGTTGACGAACTCGCAGCCGGCGTCCGCGCCGTTGACCCAGATCAGCACGGGCGCGCTGTCGGCCAACACACGGAATCGTTCCTCGCTCTCGCGCAACCGGTCTTCCGCCTGCTTGCGCGCGGTGATGTCGCGGATAGTCTCCAACACCAGCCGCCGTCCGTCCGTCTCTGTCAGTGTCTTGCGACTTTCGACAATCACTTCGCGCCCGTCTTTGGTCGTCTGACGCAACTCGCCCGCCCACTCGCCCTGCGCCGCGAGCAACGCATTGAACTCTACGAGCGGCAGCGGATGAACGGTCCGGAGCAACTCGTGGTTATTGCGCCCGATGGCTTCGGCGCTAGTGTAGCCGTATAACCGCTCGCAGCCCTGATTCCATTCGATGATGTCTTTGTCGAAATCCCAAATGTAGATCGGCTCGGCTGAAAGTTCGATCAGCTTCGTTTGCAGGCGCAGCTTTTCTTTATCCTGTTTGAGCTGCTCATTACGTAATTGCAATTCCTGCTTGGCGGTCTCCAGTTCTTCACTGACGCTTTGGAGTTCTTCGTTTGAAGACCGAAGCTCTTCGTTGGCTGATTGCAACTCCTCGGCGTAAGCCTTGTGCTGTTCGATCACTGATCGCAGATATTCGCGCGTGGCATGCAACTTCCGCCGCAATTCAATCTCGGATAGTTTCGCTGAAGCCGGCCCGCGATTCGCCCCCCGGCCTGTCCCGGCTTTGGCAGCCTCAGCCTGGTTGTCCTTTTGCCGCGCGGCGGAATAAACATCGGCTTCTTCGAGGATCTCAATCGCTCTCCTGTCCACTTCAACCTCTTCCTTCGGGCCGGCTCCGGGAAGGAGTGTAAATTTCCTGTAGGAGGGCCCAGGTATTCTGGAATAGATTTTGCGCTCCTCATCTTCCAACTTGAACAGGGGGGTGAATGCGCCAACCGTCTCCGACGAGCCGGGCAGGAGAAAGCATGAAGGCTTGAGTGAGTAGTGCATTGTGTGGACGGCTTTCTTCCGCATGGCCGGGTTGAGGCGAAACAACAAATCGCGGCAACTGACCAGGTCCATCCGCGAGAAGGGCGGATCGGCCATTATGTTATGCCGGGCGAAGACGCACATGCTGCGGACCAGCGTGCTGACCTGATAGCCGCGGCTGGTATTGACGAAGAAGCGGCGCAGCCGTTCAGGCGAGACATCGTTGACCATGCTCTGCGAATAGAGACCCGCGCGGGCGAACGCAATCGCGTCATTGTTAAGATCGGTGGCGAATATATGGATCGGAATGTGTTCGCCCCGATTTTCGGTAAATTCCAGAAAAGCGATGGCGATCGAGTAGGCTTCCTCGCCGGTCAAACAATGGACCACCCAAAACCGCAGCGGCTCATCGCCATGGCGCTTTTTGACAAGTTCGGGAAAGACCTTCTCCTTCAAAGCCTCCAAGGTCTCCGGGTCGCGGAAGAAACCGGTCACGTCGGAGCCGATGTCCTGGTAAAGCTTCTCGGCCTCTTCCTTATGGGCGCACAGATAATCGGCGTAAGCATTCAGCCCGTCGAGCTTGAGTAGCGACATCCGCCGCGTGACGCTCTGCTGAATGACGATGGTTTGGTAATGGCTGAAGTCCAAACCGCTCACATCACGAACCAACCACAAAACCTCTTCTAGGCTGTCGCCGTCGGCGCCAGGCTCCCCATAGGTAGGCGATAAATCCTCGCGGCCGTCCGCTCCGAGGGCGGGAACGTAATGTTGTCGGGCCAGACGCGCAAGCTCTTCCGCAATCCCTTCCGGCGGGAGGACGAAATCAACGCATCCGGCATTGATGGCGCTGTGTGGCATGCCGTCATACTTTGCCGTTTTCTCATCCTGAGCGAAGGTGAACCCGCCTTCGGCATTGATCGCTCCAAGTCCGAGCGTGCCGTCCGAGGCCGTGCCGGAGAGGATCACGCCGATGGCGCGGTTGCGTTTCTCTTCAGCCAGCGAACGCATGAAATAGTCAATCGGACGGTGCTGTCCGCGCGTCTCCTCGCGAGGCGTCAGGCGCAGGGCGCCATTTGCGATGGCCATGTTCGTGTTGCGTGGGATGACATAAACGCAGTTTGGTTCGACGCGCATGTCATGCTTGACTTCCTTGACCGGCATGTCGGTGGCTCTGGACAGCAGTTCAGTGAGGATGCTTTCGCGCGCGGGGTCGAGGTGCTGCACGAAGACGAAGGCCATGCCCGTGTCGTTCGGCAGGTGATTGAGCAACTGCCCGAAGGCCTCCAGACCGCCGGCGGAAGCGCCGATGCCGACTACGGTGAAGGTTTGTGGCTGGACTGGTTGGATTAGCGGAGTTTTCGGCTTCCTGCGCGCGCCTCTTTCATCCCCACCTCTGACATGCTTTTTCTTTGAACCCATTCACCCTCCCCGCGCCGCAGCCGAGTTATACAATTTCTAGCTATATCTTCAGGCAAAAGAGGATTTTTACCAGCCTCGTTATATTATGCATCACTTGGGAGATAAATACAGCGGGATCTCAGCTCGACTGACGCGGCGGGGAGAGACGAGCAAAAGGATAAAGCCTTCATGAAGCGTGGCCACGCCGCCAGCGCTGAAAATACAGGACTTGCGTCCCATTTTCATAGGAGCTTTCATGTCGCGCTGCGACACCCTGAAACAATGAAAGCGCGCCACGTAGTTACGACTTATGGTCTTTGAATATTAAGTGCAACAACCGTCTTCACGGTCGCCGCAGCGACCACGTGAGCTTAGCCCGGCTTTTCAAAACCGGGTCGAGTAACGCATATTCGTTCTCAGTCGCCGCAGCGACAATTGATTTTGCAGATCGGTGTCAACCGTCGCTGCCGCGACTAAAA
>DATCXQ010000208.1:0-31362 GCA_036565725.1 Blastocatellia bacterium | reverse complement strand
TACTACGGTGAAAATCGTACGGTGCGTTCTTAGGGGGCGGGACAGGGGCAACTCTGTCCTGCTACCCGATGATCATGCTGATATCGTAGGAGCGAAAAACATTCGATCAGGCGCGCTGGTCATCGCGCGCGAAGTCTCCGTGGCGGCGGATAGCCGCGTAAGCCGAGAGACAAGCTCCATCTACAATCGCGGAGCGTCAGCGTAGCGATTTAGATGGAGTAGGTGACTTTATTGATAAACGCCGCGACATATCTCCGCCTCGCCCACGCTTTGGCGAGTAATGCGTTAACAGCTCGAGACGAGCGCCGGATTTGATCTGTCAATGAGTATTTTTCCTCACTCGGAATGGACCTCGTAAGGATAAAAATCTTTTTGGCTTCTTCCAGACCGAGCTTGTATACATCCAAATCACGAAAGCTCATTATCGCAGCCATGCATTATCCTTTCCTCGATTCTCGATTCTCGATTCTCGATCCTCGATCCTCGAGTTTTATCGCGCGCCCCACTCAATCAATCGCTCTTTGACGACCTGAGCGTAAGGGTGTTCGGCGATCTCGAAGAGTTCGAGGGCGATTTCAGCCTGGGCTATGGCCTGTTTGCGGTCGCCGGTCTGGTCGAGCGCGAGGCTCAGGTTGAAGAGGGCGTTGGCCTGGGCCTGGATGTCGCCTATTTGGCTGGCGATGTTGAAGGCGCTTGTCAGTATTTCCGTCGCGATCTGGTAATCGCCCGAAGCGACGTAAGCTTCGCCGAGGTTGCTGAGCGCGATGGCCTCGCCGCGGCGGTCGCCGAGTTCGGAGGCCAGGCGGAGCTGCTTATTGAGCAATTCTATCGAGCGGCTGAGATTGCCGTCGAGGTATTCGGCGATTCCGAGTCCGCCGAGCGCGCTGGCTTCGCCGCGGCGGTCGCCGATCTCCCGCGTGATCGTCAATTGCTGGTTGAAAAGCTCGGCGGCGCGTTCGGTGTCTCCCATCGCGTAATGCGTCGTGCCCAGCCCGCCAAGGGCCTGCGATTCGCCGCGGCGGTCGCCGATCTCGCGCGCGGCTTTGAGCTGTTGGTCGAAGAGGACAAGGGCGTTGCGCAGGTCGCCCGTCGCGAAATAAGCCAGCCCCAGATTGCCGAGCGAGTCGGCTTCACGCCGGCGAGGGCCGACACGGGAGAAGAGCTCCAAGGCCTCCCGGTGCAAGTCGCAGGCGCGTTTCAGTCCGCCCCCGAGGTAATGTGCGGCGCCCAGCCCGCTCAATGCTTCGGCCTCGCCACGCCGGTCGCAGGCCTCGCGAGCGATCTCCAGCGCCTGTTCGTAACACCCCATGGCGTGATTAACTTCGGCCAGGTCGTTGTAAGAATCGCCGAGCGCGACCAGGTGGCGGACGGCGGCGTTGCGCTGGTTCAATTTCTGCGCGGCCGTGAGCGCGGCTTCGCTCCAGCGAATGCGTTCGCGCGGGCGCTGGCGCAACTCCAGCACGTACTTGCCTGCGTCCGGATAGGAGTTGCACAACTCGCGGGCGGCGTGATCGTCGTCTACGTGCGTAGCCGCCCAGACCTGCCCCTCCTGAATGTTGCGCCACTCCAGGTCGACCAGGCCCAGCCCCCGCCTGAGAGATTCTCCGCCCTGTTCGTAGAGCGCGTCGGCCTCGTGCAATACGCTCTGGTAATGCGCCGAAAAGCGTTGGCGCGCGAGGGTCAATTCCTGATCGTTCGAACGCGTCTCGGCGAATCGCGCCATCAGGTCATGCAGGCGATAACGCCCTGTGGCCCGATTGCGTTCGATCAGGCTGTAGGCCATCAAACGGTCCAGCGCGTTGTTCGTCCGGACCGGCGTAATCTGCCATAACGACGCCGCGGCGGAGACGTCGAAGGTGTCACGGAAGACGGCCAGCATGCGCCAGAGCTTTTGCAAGCCGGGGACGAGCAGGTCATAACTCAGACTTAGCACGGCGTCCACCGGATGGAGCGGCGGACGCGCGGCCGGGGGCGCCAGGCCCGGACCCCTTGCGGCTTTATCCGAGGCGGGGCTGGCCCATTGCAATTTCTCCATCCGCTGGACGTAATCCGAAACTTTCAGATCGGCGCTGATCAGAAGCGCGCTCGCGGCCAGCCGGAGGGCGAGTGGAAGGTGCTCGCATAGTTCCGCGACCTTGGCGGCCTGACCGTCGATGCGCGGAACGATTCTCATTAGGAAGTCGCGCGCCTCGGACGGCGACAGACTCTCCAACTGCTTGGAGAATATCCCGGGCAGCGTGACCAGATCGCGCGATGTGACGATGGTTATGCACCCATCCGGGGCGATGAGCGGGGCGACCTGCTGCGCGCCCGCCGCGTTGTCGAGCAGGAGCAGAGCGCGTTTGCCCATAAGCACGGAGTGATAAAGGCGGTCCAGCTCGATCTCGTTTTCGGGCAGGCAGACGGTTGGCAGATATGCGCGGATGACCGCCGATTGGGCTTCGACGACCGAGAGCGGTTGCGGACTCGCGCCTTTCAGGTCGATGTAGAACTGCGCATCCGGGTAATGGGGCCTGAGTTGGTCGGCGAGCTTCAGGGCGAGCGTCGTCTTGCCCGCGCCCCCCAGGCCTTGAACGCTGAGGACGCGCATGTCGTGGTTGGCGCGCGCGGCGTATAGTTCGACCAGCTCCGCCGACCGCCCGACGAATTCCGGCAAAGGAGGAGGTAGTTGGTGAAAAGTGGCCATTGGCGAGAAGGGAGATTCGATCAGATGGCGATAACGCGCAAAAACATCGTCATCCGTCGAAGAAACGTTGTCCTTGTTTTCGCTTCTGTAATTGGCGCGATCCGCCGAAAGGTCTCGGACCGTTTCCGCCGTCGCATGCCGCCTCTCGCCACGGGTCTTCTCCAGGGCTGCGTTTGATACAGCCGCGGCCACTCCCAAACCTTCGCTTTCAACCGTGGCGGTAGTAAAGGCGGGCGGTCGCCCTGAGCCTCGTCCGTTGGAACCCCCGTTGCGCTCGTCGGCCGGATAGTTGATAGGCCGTTCGGGGGGAGCTTCCGCTTTGAGGCTGGAGGGCTCGACGTCTTCGCCGGTTATAACGGAGCCCGCCAGATTTTCAGCCTCTTCGACCCATCTCTGCGCGAGCTTCGTTTGTCGTCTCAGGTTGAACGTGATCAGGGTTATAGACGCAAGGCTTATGGCCAACAAAATCGGCGTCAGACTGGCCAGCGGCTGAATCCATTGTTCCACGATAGGGCTCAGCCCGATTAGCGGGACGAGTACCCTCGCAAGAGTCAACAAGACCGCGCCCAGCAAAACATAAACCAGAATTACGTTTATCCACCTGCTCATCTTTCACACCAGGGTCGGCGTCAAGCAGACGCCATTGTCGTTCGTCATCTGTCGTTCGTCATCTGTCGTTCGTCATCCGTCGTTCGTCATTGGCCGCCGGCCGTTTGCCATCGCATTAGAAGTCGCCCGGCTAATGACAAACGACATCCCGCCAATGACCAATGACATGCGCACACGAAGTTCGCGAGTACGAGGATCGGCGATTGAAACTCCTCCCCGATGTTGATGGCGAACTCCTCGTCGAATGGCATTGCCAACTCCGCATGAGTGATGCGCCAGATTTTTGCAGATTTTGCGGTTCAAAGCCATAGGATCGCGTCTTTGAACTTGGGCTCGCGTCGCGAGCATTCGCGCGGGTGAAGGAGGGGAAGATGGTAAGGCTTTTGACTGAATGAGGCAAGGAAAAGCGGGCGCTCCCGGAGGGGGCGTCGTGATCGTTAGGAGGCGCCGTTGGACTTTTCGTGGCGAGCTTCAAAGCCTGGCATTCTTTCTGCTTAAGGGGGTTCGCGGGGGACCAGGCCAGGATCTCCTTATCGAGCGCTTCGCGGCGATATGTATGGATAAAAGCGACATGCGTTTTTATGATCGAGATACAGAGCCGGCGTAAAGAGCGGCAAATTGCCGCCCGGCGGCGCCTTTTATGTCGCCCCTGTTGAACCTGCGGATTAAGCTCGGATCGGGTCGATGAGATAAGATGGCAATATAATCCAGATAATATGGAGAGCGGCAACAGAGGAAGAGAGGGTTGGATTGAAGGGGCGCGTCGCGTCGCATGGCTGATCGCCATCGTTTTCGCCTCCGTCTCCATCGGCGTCGGTCTGTCCTGGCGAATGCCGGAGCTGGATCTGGCCGCCCGCGACTGGCTGTTGCGCAGCCGAGGGAAGATCGTTCCCCCTCCCGAGATCGCTATTATTGCGATTGACGAAGCCAGCATTGCCCGGTTAGGGCGCTTCCCGTGGCCGCGCGCGTTGATGGCGCGCGGTTTGGAACTGATCAGCGCCGCGCGACCGAAGGTGATCGCGCTCGATGTTCTTTACAGCGAGCCGACCATGCCGGCTGATGATCAGGCGCTCGCGACCGCAATCGCCAGCGCGGGCAATGTCGTTGTCGCTTCGCAACTGACAAGGGCGGTCGGCGACAGGGGCGAAAGCCGTGTGGTTTGGCTACGTCCGTTGCCCGAGATAGAGAGCGCGGCGGCCGGCGTAGGGCATGTCAATGTCGTACTCGGCCACGACGGGATCGTGCGCGCCTTGCTGTTGCGTCAGGCGGACGACGGTGGAGCGGCGCTTTGGGCCATGGCGGCGGAGGCGATACACGTGGCTGACCGTGAGAAAGGCGGCGAGTTGCGAGAATTGCC
This sequence comes from Blastocatellia bacterium, assembly GCA_036565725.1. Lineage (GTDB taxonomy): Bacteria > Acidobacteriota > Blastocatellia > RBC074 > RBC074 > JAJVID01. The sequence goes on along the minus strand of DATCXQ010000208.1, from coordinate 26,710 downwards.
CGGGGCGGCGCAAATCGGCTTGCGCAAAGTTCCCGTCCATTCCAATGACGACGAAGTTGTCCTAGGCGCGCAGAACGACGGCGCATATTTCGAGAGGCTGCGACCGACGCGATTGCATATCGATTACGTCGGCCCCGGCGGATCATTCGCGGGCCAAACCTATAGCTTCTCTGATCTGCTTGAAGGAAAGATCGAGCAAGATAAATTGAGAGACAAGTACGCGCTCATCGGCGCGACGGCGGCGGCGCTGGGAGACAGGCTGACCACGCCTTTCACATATGCCGAAAACGATCCGGGCCTGCGGGCCGACGATCTGACGCCGGGAATCGAGATTCTGGCCAACTCGCTGAGCACAATCTTGCGCGGGCGTTTTTATAAAGAGCTTCCGGATTGGTTGATGATCGCGCTGGCGGCGCTGGCGGCGCTGAGCGTTCATCTGTCGTTGACCGTTTTGCAAGGGCGGCGGGAAGGGGTCATACAAATTGCGGCGATGGCCGGGTTGGCGTTGACCTTGTGGCTGATCGCCTACTTCGCTTTTACGCGCTGGTTGATCATCCCGCCACTCGTTCCGATCATCGCCACGGGCGTGGCGGCGGCGCTGCTGTCGCTGCTGGGGCGTTCGCTGGCGGTGAGCGCGGGGTTGGACGCGCGCATCTCCGAATTGGCTTTGTGGGACAGCCCGCTGGGGGAATCATCGGGCGCATCGCCGTCGCCACCCTCGAATGACCCGACGCGCGTGATCGCGCGGTTGAGCGGGGCTGAGGCCGCGGCCATTGTCTCTTGCGCCAGTGACGGCGAACGGCGTTTGGTAGCCTGTCACGGCGCCGCATTTCGTCGCATCAAACGGCGGACGACGGATAGAGAGGTGGCATACCCGGCCTCCCGGGCATTGTCGCGGGATGAACCGGCGGCTGACTATTTCGATTTCGATGGGAATGATCATTCCGTAAATCGGCGAGCCCTGATCTTATGGCTGGACGGTCGGCCGGGAGAGGCGGCGACCGCGGCGGGCGAGTTGATTCTCGCCTACGATGACGCCGAGCGACCGGAGGACGAAACCCTGACGCTTTGCAGAGAGATCGCCGCAAGCTTTCTCGCCGCGGGCGTTCGAACATCGCCCTGGGATGGAGCGAATTCGGCCTGGCGCCGCTTGAGCTATTTGAATTGGTGGCCGCGGGGCGCGGCGTGGAAGGCTCACATATTAGCCTGGCTGCAACAGCGTATGATCGGCCGCTCGCTTTTCGTCGAGCGCGCCCTGCGCTCGATCGAGGACGGGTTACTCATCACCACTGCGGAAGGGCGCATCACCTTCGCAAATCCGCGCGCCGCCGCGATCCTCGGCATACCCGAACGCAACCTCATCGGCGGCGACCTCTTTGAGCGCCTGAGCGAGAGCGAGCAATCTCAAAACGGAACGGACCCCGCCCCCGCGCCGCGCGAGACGCTTTTTCGCCTGCTGGTCGAACGTTCTCCGGTGGAGCGCGAGGTCACGATCCATACGGCGTCGGGGCATGGCCGTCCACGGCAATATATCTTGCGAATGTCGGCGGTCATCCATGACCCGAGAGGCGCCTCTCGCGGTACGGAGGGGACGGCGGCGCTAGGCATAGTCGCGACGTTCTCCGACGTGACCAAACAATACGAGTTGCAGAAGGCAAAGAATGACGTGATGGCCCTTGTGTCTCACGAACTGCGCACGCCACTGACAGCCATTCAGGGCATCAGCGAGGTGTTGACCAAATACGAGGTCGAACCCCAACGCCGTTACGAGATGCATCTGGCGATCAACGACGAGTCGAAACGTCTGGCCCGCATGATCGACGAATATCTGGATCTGACGCGACTTGAAACGGGCGCTCGCCCACTGCGGCTGGAGCCTCTGTGCGTGACTCAACTACTGGATCGCGCCTTGTTGCTGTTGGAGCCCGTAGCCGAGCAGCGCGAAATTCGCATAGTCCGCCGATTTGCGTCTGACATTCCGGCCCTGACCGCCGACGCCGACCTGATCGCGCGCGCCGTAACCAACCTTCTGGCCAATGCGATGAAATTCAGCCCCCCGCGTCATGACGTAATCGTGGAAGCCTTTGCCGAGAACGACTTCCTACGAATCGAGGTGAAAGATCGGGGCTGCGGGATTCCGCCAGAGTCGATCCCATTTATCTTCGAGAAGTTTTATCGCGCGCCGCGCTCGCCCCTCCTGGAGGAAGAGGACGATGCTCCGGGCGTCGGCATGGGGCTGGCTTTCGTACGCGATATTGCCCAACTGCATGGGGGCCGCGTCATGGTGGAGAGCGAGCTCGGCGCCGGTTCCGTCTTCACTCTGCGCCTGCCATTCATTAAAGAGCGTTTTGATAACTCCAAAGAAAATGTATTTAGCCACAAATGAACACGAATCTTCTTTCTGATCTCGATAAATTGTTTGGCAGTTATTTTCTTAATCCTATTCGTGAATATTCGTGTTCATTCGTGGCTAAAATTCTTTTTTTTGAAATCTAGAGAAATAAAGATGCCGAAACCGCATGTCTTAATAGTTGATGACGAGAAATCCATACGCCTGGCTTTGGAGACTGGCCTGTCGCTGGACGGCTTCAGCGTAAGCAGCGCTCGCAGCGGGCGTGAGGCCATCTCGGCGGCGCGCGCGCAGAAGTTCGACGTAGTCGTCTGTGACATCTTCATGCCCGACGGCGACGGCTTGGATTTCGTTCGCGAACTTCGCGCTCACGATGATCACACGCCCGTCATTCTCATCACCGCGCAAGGCTCACTCGAATTGGCGATGAGGGCCGTCACCGACGGCGCCACGGATTTCATCGCGAAGCCGTTCGAGGTCGGCGCGTTGGCCGAATTGCTTCGTCGCTCGATTAATGCGCGTCGCGAAGCCGGCAGTGTCGAGGCCGAAACGGACGCGCTGATGAACGATTTCTCGCGGTCGGGACTGGTGGGGCGCAGCCCCGCGATGGGCGTTGTCTATAAACTGATAGCCCACGCGGCGCGCAGTGACGCGACTGTATTGATCACAGGCGAATCGGGGACAGGCAAGGAATTGGCGGCGCGCGCCGTCCACGGATTGAGCTCCCGCGTGAATCGCCCCTTCGTCGCCGTCAATTGTTCCGGACTGACCGACACTTTGTTGGAATCCGAGTTGTTCGGCCATACCAGAGGGGCGTTCACGGGCGCGGCGAGCGACCGCGAAGGGCTTTTTGAGGCGGCTGACGGCGGCGTTCTGTTTCTGGACGAACTGGCTTCGACCAGCGCGACGTTTCAGGCCAGCTTATTGCGGGTCTTGCAGTCTGGCGAAGTGAGGCGCGTCGGCTCGACGCAAACGCGCCGAGTCAACGTTCGCATCATCGGCGCGAGCAATGCGCCTCTGCGCGAAATGGTCGCCGCAGAAAAGTTTCGCGCCGATCTTTTCTACAGGCTTAGCGTGCTCACGATAGACATGCCGCCATTGCGCGAACGCCTGAGCGACATCGAGATGCTGGTACAACATTTCTTGCGCCGCCAGGCCGGCGATCGCCAATATCATCTGACGAGAGAAGCCGCCGAGGCGTTACGCCGCCATCAATTTCCAGGCAACGTGCGCGAGTTGGAGAACGCCTTAATCCGCGCCGTCGCGCTGGCCACCGACCATCTGATAACGCTCGATTGCCTGCCCCCGCACATCGCCCAGGGCGGCTCGTCCGGGTCAGCTGAATCGTCGCGTGACATTGCGGCGGACCGGCCGACAATGGACGAACTGCAGCGTCGCTACCTGCAACTTGTTCTCACCGAATCGGGCGGCAACCGTCGCCGCGCCGCGAAGACGCTCGGTCTGGATCGTCGCACTATCCAGCGCCTGATCGCCAAGTACCGGCTCGCCGGATTTACCGACCCGGAGACAGAAACCATGTGATTAGCAGTCCGCACCCCCTGCCAAAACCTATGATCAAAGGAGAAGATCAGAATGTTGGTAATGCGAACCAGGTCCGACAACTCAGATCCGCGTCAAACAGCTTCCTCAATCTTGTGGTTGGCGGCGGCCATCTTCTGTTTGGGGATGAGTCACGCCACGGCTGCGGCGCAGAGTTCCGGCGGGCAGGCCTTGGTCACCCGCACGGCGCCCGGCGCTGTACTACACAGCGGCGGCGCCCAGTCCGTCCTCAGGCAGGGCGCCACTCTGCAGCCGGACGACGTGATTGATACCCGAGCAAGTGGGCGTATCGTAATAGCTCTCGGCGACGGCAGCCAGGTGGTCATCTTTCCAGGGTCACGCGTCGAGTTGAAAAACTTCCGGGCAGGAGTTCCGTGGCGTGACTTGCTCAAGGTCATGGTGGGACGAGTTCGCGCCACGATTAGCCACCAGTTGAAACGCCCCAATCCATATCGAGTCTTCAGCCCCGTCGCATCAATCGCCGTACGCGGGACGGATTTTTTAGTCGTCGTCGGACCGAGCGGCGAAACGCGCGTTCTGGTGTACGAAGGACTGGTTGAAGTAGGCAGCCTTGTCAACCCGCAAAAGACGGTTCTCGTCCGACCGGGGCGGAATATTCTCGTCAGACCCGACGGAGACATCAGCCTTGTGACGTCCGTGCCCAGAGTCGAGTTGAATGAAATCAGAAGTCTCCAGTTGCCTGGGAATCAAGGTGATAAGTTGCGTGACGCTTATAATAACCATGGGGGCAGTTACACGGGTCTTCGGTCTTCACGCTTCACGGCCTTTAGCGATTCGCACCTGGACGGCCTGCAAAACCCGGCCTACGCCACCGAATTCAGACAGCCCAGTGGACGATTCTATTTAACGCCGTCTTTCAATCTTAATTATGGGACTCTCCCCAGCAGTTACACACTCTCCCCACAAGTATCATATTTCACACCGCTCGGTTCGAGGATCGTGGTTGGCGCCGGAGCGGCGGTGACCAGGACAGATATAAGTGGCGCCGAAGATTTAAGTTCTTTCAATCCCGTGACAAAAATCCCCGAACATAGAGATTTTGAAGGGAACGTTAAGTTTACCACCGCCAATCTATCTCTTATCGCCGCACGCCGGTTTGGCCAGGCAGGGCGCACGAGTTTTGGCGTCAAATTCGATTATCTGATAGACCGAAGTTCGTATTCGTTTAACAGGGATACTAGCGATCCAAGGAACTTCCAGCCCGATTTTGAGGAAGGCAATGCGCGCGGTCGTCGCGCCGGCCTGTCTGTTGGCGTCACTCAGGATATCGGAGACGACAAAAAGCTGGGGGTATACTACCGATTCAGTATGGGTTCGGTTGAAAATAGTAACAGAAGCTCAGGGTTTTGGGCCTCTCTCAACGGCGCCCCTCAGTATTTCCCCGGCGGCGTCGATTTCCGCACACGGCCCGGCCATAGTTCAGAGGCGGGCGTTCTGTTTCGTGGATCAGCGACGCGCCGGTTATTTTACGGCGTGGAAAGCTCAATACTCTTTGGACAAGAGCAAGTAGAATCTCAGAGTGCATTTTCAAACACACTTGGCCCCATCACCAATTTCTCACCTCAAGCCTATCTATACAAGCGTCAAGTCAGACAAGGCATGATCGGCGTCGGAATCGGATATGCTCTGCGCTCGCGCACCTTTCTGAGCCTGGATATATCTGCAGGACGCGCCAGGGAGGATTCTCAGTTCCAGACACAGTATGCCCCTATTCGCTTCCCCTTTGATGATTATGCGCACGAGCGAACTTCTTTCAAAGCTGGGCACATCGGCGGACAAACGGATGTCTGGCGAAATCTCTTCGCCGGCGGGGCATTGTTCTACATCTGGGAGGAGAATCGCTATGGCTATCGCGAGAAACGCAAATTGTTTAGCTTCACTGGCGGTTGGCGCCTGACGCCGAGGTGGATTACTCAGTATGGCTATTTCTCTAGCCATTCCTATGCCTTCGGGGGCAGCGCGCCAAGCCACATCCTTATGATCCGTTATGAGTTCGGGCGGCGGGAAAAGGAATGAAAGCGCTTATGTCAAAACCGACGCCGGTAATGACCATGCCGGGGGCAATTTGCCGCCCTTCGCCCTGTCAACCTAAGTTTCAGGTCGCTAACTTCAACATTCTGCGCGTAAATCCGATAGGTACGATTGTTGCTCGATAATCGACTGTCATCTCACTAGTTGGAATGTTACAGCGGTTTTCATATGAGTGAGAATGTATAGCCGCAATGCGCGAACCAGCCGCAAATATCGTCAACGGTAACCTTCTCAATGGCTCTTGCCAGAGCGTTGAGGAGCTTGCGCACGGTTCGCGCTTCGGCTTTACGTAGATACTCACCAACCGAACTGAGGAATATATGACACAGATATTTCAGCGGGGCGCCAAACTTTATGCCAACGTCTTAGGGGTTCTTATAGCGCTGGCAGTCGTCAGTGCGATTCTGCTCTACTCCGGATGTGGCATGACAAGCAGCCCCAACATCCCAACTCCGACTCCAACTCCAACCCCGACTCCAGACATGAGGCCGCCAACTGTCACATCGTTCTCTCCGGCGGCAGGGGCCAAAAATGTAGGCATCGATACGAACATTACCGTCACTTTCAGCGAGGCGATGGATGCGAGGACAATAAACTTTTCGACAATAGATTATCGTGACCCATCTGGCGGCAATAGGGGCGGGTCATTAAACTATAACCCGGCAACATCCACCGCCATCCTGCAGCCCTTCGACTTGCCGGAGGGAACCACATATACCGTGAGGGTCAGGGGCGGCGGCGCCGAACCGCTAGTAAAGGATCTGGCGGGCAACGCTCTGGTCGCCGACGTGACATGGACTTTCACGACTGCGATTTATCCGAAGGTTTCTGTGACAACGCCTTCAGATGGCGCGACCGGTGTTTCGACCGGCGTCGCGCCAATCGCCTATTTCAATAAACCGCTCGACCCCAAGTCCGTGAACGATCAATCTGTCGCCCTGACCGACGCGTCGAACGCCCCGGTTCCATTCAATATTTTCTACGACGAGGGGGCTTTAGCCGTCAGGATCGTGCCGGCGGCGCTGCTACAGCCCAATCAGAAGTACACGGTGACTTTCTATGGCCCCATCCACGAGCCTCACATCACTGGTACGGATGGACTGGCAATCTTCCCCGGATCCGCCTTTTCATTCACCACCGCGCCTGCAACACCGCCAATCCGGACTTTCTCGCTCTTTGCTCCGACAGATACTCCGGTCAACCGAACCGCTGCCGACCATCGGAGCGCGGAACTCGGTGTGAAATTCAGAGCCACTGTAGATGGATTCGTTACCGGCGTTCGCTTTTATAAAGGAGACGCCACAAATGGCGGGACGCACGTGGGGCATCTGTGGAAAAGCGATGGATCTCAACTCGGCTCCGTGGCGTTTACCGATGAAAAGGATAGCGGCTGGCAGCAAGCGCTCTTCCCAACGCCGATTCCGATCACTGCGGGCGATGTTTATGTCATATCTTACTTCGCTCCGCAGGGAGATTATGCCGCCGACAATTTCTATTTCGCTCCTGGCGGACCTGGCGGCGCCGGCGTGAACAACGGCCCATTGCATGCGCTGAGTAACCAGGAAGCCGGGGGCGAACCAAATGGCAATGGCGTTTTCCTCTTTAACGAGGAAGGAGGTTTCCCGACTACCAGTCTCCGGGCTTCAAACTACTGGGTGGACGTTGTCTTTACCAGCCCCGCCGAGCCGCCGCAGGTTCTTTCGGTAAATCCAGCGCCTGGCGCGACCGGCGTTATAACTGGCGTAGCGCCAACAGCCAGTTTCTCGGAATCGCTCAATCCCACGAGCTTGACCGGCGACAATGTCCAGATGTTCGATACAGGGAACAATCCGGTTCCAGTCACTGCTTCCTATGATCCGAGCAATTTCACGATCACGATCACGCCGATAGCGCCGCTACGACCTTCAAATGCATACGTAGTGTCCCTCGGGGGGATCACGGATTCGACGGGGATTCCGCTCGCTACAGGTTACACCTGGGCATTTTCCACAGATGCGGCGATACCGCCGGGGCCCCCTTTATCGCTATGGGCGGACAGGGACGCTCCGGTCAACCCTGTATTTAATGACCCGACCGCAGCGGAAGTCGGATTGAAATTCAGTTCCGACGCCGACGGCCTCATTACCGGCATTCGCTTTTACAAAGGCGGCCCCGAGAACGGCGGGAAGCACGTGGGACATCTGTGGACCGGCGACGGAAAGCCGCTCAGTACAGTGACGTTTACTAAAGAAACGAATAGCGGCTGGCAACAGGCGCTATTCTCAAAGCCGATCCCGATCACTGCGAAAACGACTTATGTAATATCTTACTTCGCCCCGCAGGGATATTACGCGAAGGACGATTTCGCTTTCGGCGCGTCGGGCGTGAAAAATGGCCCATTGCGCGCATTGAGTAACTCAGAAGGCGGGACTGAGCGCTTCGGCAACGGCGTTTACCTTAAGAGCCCACAAGTAGGATTCCCAGTCTTTAGTAATGTGGCGTCCAACTATTGGGTGGACGTCATTTTTGTCCCCGTCCAGCCGTAGGTTCCCGCGCCGGGCGCGAATTCAGCCACCGCAGGGGCCAGAGAACATAGAGAAATCATTGTGTCCTCTGGCGTCCTCTATGGCTATTCATCCACATGAAAACCGCTGTAGCTCGACAGGTTTTCAATTGATCTACTATGTCTGGCAGTGATTCGGACATGGTGTTATCACCCCGCTCATCCTGAAAAGACCGTGATCAATTCTGGAGCTGACCCCCTTGGCTTCAGGACCGAGAAACACTCACTGAAGTGGAGGGTTACATGATCGCCAGAATGATTGTCACGGGTCTGGTCGCGCTCTATCTGTCGCTCTATACAGCCGGCAGGACGCCGGCGGCGCCAGCCCAGGTTCAACAGCCGCAACCCGCGCATCCCTCGAAATCGCTGCGCATCTTCATAGAGGAAGATTTTTCGACGGCGCAGATGTTGAGAAGGGAACTGACAGACTGGTCCGTCAGAATAGGCATACCCATAATTTTCGTGGATAAAGACGTAGAGCCATATGATCTGCGGATATTATTGACGTCAGGCGTAGGGAGCGATTCCGGCTCATGCACCTCGCCATGTTCTTGTTCTACTGCAGGTTCAGACATATCGTGCTCGTGCACTACATCCTCGTCATCATGCAGTGTCACTATAACGCTACACTTCGTCAGCGCGCTGGCGCTCGCGCCGGACGGTAAACTTCAGTTCACGGAGACCGGCGTTGGGAGCGCGAAGATATCCGCAATAACACCCCTTGCAAGAAAATTGGCCAAGAGGCTGTCAGTCCTGCCATACGCGAAATCTACCCCTGCAAAGTAGCGTCGGATGACGCCCAGATAACAAATTGGAGGTTCGAGTTATGAAAACACGACGATATATCGAGGTCGCCGCAATCACTTTCGCTCTGATCTTTGCGAACAGCGCGGCGGTTTATTGCCAATCCCCTCAAAATAGTCCGCCCTCGACGCCCCGAATTCAAACAGTGAAAGACTATGTTCAGAAGATCGGCCAGGGCAAAGACGTCACCGTGATACTGTTTTCCGGCGTTGAGTATTACGGCGCGATCAGCAAGATAGAGCCGGACGGTTTCGAAATCGCCGAAGTCGACCTGAAGCAGATGGTCGCAATCTCCTACGCGGACGTGATGAAAGTGGGAAGGGGATATAGCGAAATGAGCTCTTCAGGGAAGCGCCAGAAGTTCCCATCCCCGCAAGATGGTCCGGGCTCGGAACGCCAAATTCAAACAGTGAAAGACTATGTTCAGAAGATCGGCCAGGGCAAAAACGTCACCGTGATACTGTTTTCCGGCGTTGAGTATTACGGCGCGATCAGCAAGATAGAGCCGGACGGTTTCGAAATCGCCGAAGTCGACCTGAAGCAGATGGTCGCAATCTCCTACGCGGACGTGTATATAGTGGAAAAGGGATATGGCGAAATGAACTCTTCCACAGGGACGCGCCAGAAGAGTCTGGGTTCGCGTTCCTTTTGGATCTTGATGATTGCGGGCATAGGGACAACAGTCGGTTTGACGATTTGGGGAATTAAAAGACTGGGGAAACGTAGGTCTGAATTCCCAAATCGCCCATTTCCCCCATTTCCCCCATTTCCACAGGTTCCATAAACACGGATCGATGCCGGAATGGCCGCGCAAGCAAAAGGCCAGTCATCAATTGATGACTGGCCTTGAGCAGGTTTAAGTTGAGCCGCGGCCCTTTACGGTCTTCCGCTTTCCAAAAACGCCTTCAATTTGCGAGACCTCGACGGGTGGCGGAGTTTACGGAGCGCCTTAGCTTCGATCTGGCGGATGCGCTCGCGCGTGACTGCGAAGTGTTGGCCGACTTCCTCGAGCGTGTGCTCGCTGCCGTTCGGCCCCAGTCCGAAGCGCATCTTGATGACCTTCTCCTCGCGAGGCGTCAGCGTCTTCAAAACCTCCTCCGTGATTTCGCGGAGGTTGATGTTGATGACGGCCTCGGCGGGGTTCTGGATGGTCTTGTCCTCGATGAAATCGCCGAGGTGCGAATCTTCCTCTTCGCCGATCGGCGTCTCCAACGAGATCGGCTCCTGGGCGATCTTGAGGACTTTTCGGACCTTCGACGCCGGAATGTCCATCTTCTTGGCGATCTCTTCAGAGGTCGGCTCGCGGCCGAGCTCCTGCACCAGCGCGCGCGAGGTGCGGATCAGCTTGTTGATCGTTTCGATCATGTGCACCGGGATGCGGATGGTGCGCGCCTGATCGGCGATGGCTCGCGTGATCGCCTGGCGAATCCACCACGTCGCGTAAGTCGAGAACTTGTAACCGCGCCGGTACTCGAACTTGTCGACGGCCTTCATCAGGCCGATGTTGCCTTCCTGGATCAGGTCGAGGAATTGCAGGCCGCGGTTGGTGTACTTCTTCGCGATCGAGACGACCAGTCGCAAGTTGGCTTCGACCAGCTCCTTCTTGGCCTGCTGCGCTTCGGCGTCGCCCATCATCACGGTCTGCACGGCGCGTTTGATCTCGACCGAGGACTGGTTGTGTTGCCCTTCGAGTTGAGTCAGGTGGCGCTTGCCGGATCGCAGCTTCTTCTCGGTCTCCTTGATCTCCTCGGCGTTGCGTTTACGTTCGAGCGAGCGCGAAAGCTTATCGATCTCCTTCTCGGTCGAGAGTACGTCGGCCCTGGCCTGCTTCATCGCGTAAACCAGCCGGTCCTGGATCTTCTGCGTGAAGTCGAGCAGCCGGACGAGCTGCGAAAGCTCGACGCGCTGCCGCGCGAGTTTGCGTCGCATCCTGGGGAGCTTCGGCGAGCGCTTCGGCTCGGCCAGGACTTTCTCGTAAAGCGTGTTCGTCTTCTTGAGCGTCTTGCCTATCTCGGCGATGGTTTCGAGAGTGTAGTTGTGGTACTCCTCGATCTTCTCTTCCGTGATGCCTTCCTGTTCGGTGAATGTCACGACCTCGCGGATCGAAAGGTCGCCGTTCGCCAGCTCGTCGCCGATCCTGAGCAACTCGGTGATGGCGACGGGCGAGCGAGAGATCGCCTTCTGCATCCTGATCTTCCCGCGCTCGATGCGCTTCGCTATGGCGACTTCACCTTCGCGCGTCAGCAGCGGCACCACGCCCATCTCGCGCAGGTAGAGGCGGACCGGGTCGTTGGTTTTGTCCAGCGCTCCCGGCGTGAGGTCCAGCTCAAGCTCCTCCTCCTGCGGCTCCTCGAACTTCTTTTCAGCCGTGGCCACGGCCGCGGCGGTCTCCAGAAACTTCTCTTCCGAATCGCTGATCGTTATCCCCTCGCCGATCAGCGTGGCGAAGACGTCCTCGATGTCGTCTGGAGAGACCAGGCCCTCCGGCAACTCCTGGTTGATATCGTCGTAGGTCAAGAAGGCCTTCTCCTTGCCCATGTCCAGAAGTTTCTGAACATCGTCTGTGTATTTCTCGTCCAATTTGATCACCTCTCTTCACTCTTCATCCGCTCGCTTCGTATTACTACGCTCGAAGGGCGGGCAAAAGTTTGGCGTATTGTCAATCTTTATAACTTCGCTTTATGACTTCTGGCGGCCCGATTCGTTCCATTGACCGGTCCATTGCGCCAGCGCCCGTTCCCGTTTAGCCAATTCAAACTTGAGCATCATCAATTCGCCGAGTTGCGCCGGGTCGTTGTTACGTTGCGCCTGGTTGATTTCGAACTGTAAAACGGCCTGTTTTTCAGCCAGTTTTACGCAACGCAGGGAGTGGAGACTTTCGGCGGCCTCACGCTCGGCGCGTTCGGGCGAGTTATGTTCCGCCGGGCTGGAGTCGGCGCTTACAATCATTAAACCCGGCAGCAAGTCACGCGCCAGATCATCGTCGCCCAGCGCCTGGCTCAAATTGTGATAGCTGGCCTCGACGCCTTGTTGCTCAAACTCAAAAATCAGGCGGAAGAGTTGAGCTGTTCTTAGCCCTTCGTAATCCTCCTCCGTCATCTGAAACATCATGAGCCGTCGAACGGTGGCCTGGTTGATTAAAATTTCTAGCAATTTTCGCTCCGCAGGCTTGACAACCAGGGTTGCTTTTACGGCTCGTTCGCCGACCCGCTCCGAGCGGGTCTCGGCGGCCTTCTTGAACTCTTCGCGGATCAGGCGACTGTCAATTTTCAGACGGTCGGCGATTCGCTCGAAATGCTCAGCCCGCTCAATTCGATCCTTGACCAAACGTAGATACGGCAGAATTGCGTTGATCGTTTCGACTTTGCCGGTGGGACGGGTTTGATCATGGGAGCTGATCGCCTGGTCAACAATGTAATCAAGAAAAGGCTGCGAGCCTTTCAAAAGCTTTAAATAGCTTTCCGGCCCGTGCGCTCTGATGTACTCATCGGGGTCCAAGTTGTCCGGTAGCGTCAACACGTTGACCTTGAAAGCCTCAGTTAAAAGTAACTCCAGACTGCGTTTGGTCGCGGCCTGTCCGGCGGAGTCGGGGTCGAAATTGACCACGATTCGCCGCGCGTAACGCCCCAGCAGCCGCGCCTGATTCTCGGTTAACGCCGTACCGAGACTTGCGACCAGATTTCTGACCCCCGCCTGAAACGGGATGAGAAAGTCAAGGTAGCCTTCGACCAGAATCGCGTAACCGCGCTGGCGAATGGCCTCCCGCGCGTGGTTCAGGCCGAACAGGTTCATTCCTTTGGTGTAAAGCGCGGTTTCGGGCGAGTTGAGATATTTTGGCTCCCCATCGCTCAGAATGCGCCCGCCAAAGGCGATAATCCGTCCCTGCGTGTCGCAGATCGGAAACATCAAACGGTTGCGAAAACGGTCATAAAATCCGCCGGACTCTTTCAACGTAACCAGGCCGCTGCGTTCAATTTGAGCCGTTGACGCGCCTCGCGAGCGAAGATAGCCGCCCATCGCGTCATAATTGTTTGGCGCATACCCCAGGCGGAAGTCTTTCCGCATTTCTTCATTCACGCCGCGCCGGGCCAGATAATCGAGCGCGCGCCGGCCTTCGGCGGTCTCGATCAGATTTTGCTCAAAGAACTCGGTCGCCCATTCGTTGAGCCGCATCAATTCCGCGCGCTGGCTCACGCGCTCCTCGTATTCGCGCGTGTTGTCGGTCTCTACCGGAACTGTTACGCCGGTCTTTTCGGCGACGACGCGGACCGCTTCGGGGAAAGAACAGCCTTCGATTTCCATAATGAAATCGTAGACGCTGCCCCCCTTCGAGCATCCGAAGCATTTGAAAATCTGTTTGCCTTGACTGACGTAAAAACTGGGAGTCTTTTCATGGTGGAAGGGGCAGCAGGCGGCCCAATCGCGCCCTTTCTTTTTCAGCGAGACATAGTCCGAGATTATCCGCACAATGTCGGCCTGATTGCGTAACTCTTCGCTGAAACCGCGCGGGATTCGCATAACGGGGAACCAATTCCTATAATGAAAATGCCATAGAGGCACAACGGGGCGGAGAAGGTAAGTGGAAAAATGGGGCTTCTCTCGATTTTTTTGCTTTTTCTCTATATCTCTATGACTCTGGGGCTCTGTGGCATACGACTTACTTTTTTAATTCGACAACTGTCGCCCCCGCGCCGCCTTCATCAGGCGACGCCTGTCGCCATTTGGCGACGTGTGGGTGATCTGAGAGCAGGTCCGCGATCGCCCGTTTGAGCGCGCCCAGTCCGATTCCGTGGATGATGCGGACGCTGTCGTAATTGTCGAGGTAGGCCGCATCCAAAAACTTGTCGGCCGCTTCAGTGGCCTCGTTGACAGTCTTACCGATAACGTTTAACTCGCCGCCGATCGCCGGCTGTTCTTGCAACGTGACCGAAACGCCTTTCGGCAATCCTGCGACGGTCTGCGCCTTCCTCTTCGGTTCGGGCTTTCTTTCGGTGAGTCGCAGATTGGCGCGCTGTTCGCGGAAACGCAGCGCGCCAATCTGGACGATGATCTCCGTTTCGCCGACCGACTCGACAACGCCTTCCTGATCGAGCGAAAGCACGCGCACGCGGTCACCGGGACGCAAATCGACCGCCTCAGGGCTTTCTTCGGCTTCCGGCGGCGCGACTTCGGATGAGTCCGCGCCGGTAATCGCGTCCGTACGCTGGCGCATCTTGCGCGACTCGGAACTTGCCGCGGCTTTCAATTCGACCGTGCGCCTTTCAATCTCCTTGCGGACTTTACGCGCGCTGGCCGCGTCTTCGATCGTGGAAGCGAATTTCTCGGCTTTTTTCGCGAACTCGTCAACGACTTTTTGGAGTTCCGCGCGGAACTCTTTCTCCCGATCCTTCTCTTTTTGAATGAAGAGGAGTTCGAGTTTGGCGTACTTGTCGGCCACCGCGGCGCGCTCTTCTTCGAGCGCCGCGACGAGTTGTTGTTGGGCGCCGAACTGGTCTTTCAGCCTCCGCAGATATTCGGTGGCTTCCGCGCTGGCCGTCTTAACGCGTTCCGCCGCGCGTCCGGTGATCGCCTCGGGAAGTCCGAAGCGGCGCGCGATTTCGATGCCAGAAGACGACCCGGCCAGGCCGGCGAGCAGGCGGTAAGTCGGCTTCAGTGTACGCTCGTCGAACTCAACGCTTGCATTGATTACGCCGGGCGTGTTGGTCGCGTACATTTTCAAGCCGCTGTAATGAGTCGTGACGATGACGTGGGCGCCGCGTTCGCGGAAATAATCGACCATCGCGACGCCCAGCGCCGAGCCTTCCTCCGGGTCCGTTCCCGTGCCGACCTCGTCGAGCAGGACGAGCGCCGGAGGCCTGAGTTCATCGCTGACACGGCGGACGTTCTGGATGTGCGCGGTAAAGGTCGAAAGATTGGCCGCGATTGATTGGTGATCGCCGATGTCGGCGTGAACCTGATGGAAAACAGGCAAATCGGCCTCGGTGGCCGGAACGAGCAATCCGGCCTGCGCCATCAGCGAAAGCAATCCGGCGGTCTTCAAAACGACCGTCTTCCCGCCCGCGTTCGGGCCGCTGACGACCATCACGCGGCGGTCGGCGTCGAGATCCATCGATATCGGTACGATCAGCGCCCCCTGCGCTTTCAAACTGGCCTCGAGCAGCGGGTGACGCGCGTCCTTAAGCGCGAGCCTGCCGGCGTTGTTGATCCTAGGCTCGATCGCGTTCTGCGCGAGCGCCAGGCGCGCTTTAGCCGCAATGAAATCG
Organism: Blastocatellia bacterium; assembly: GCA_036565725.1. Taxonomy (GTDB): domain Bacteria; phylum Acidobacteriota; class Blastocatellia; order RBC074; family RBC074; genus JAJVID01. The sequence goes on along the minus strand of DATCXQ010000208.1, from coordinate 11,139 downwards.
AGCTGCCCTACGCAGGCGGCCATAGCCTCGAGCGCCGCGCGCTCTTCGCGCAATTCTTCGGTGATCGAAAAGAGTACTTTGGTGATCTCGACCTGTTCGAGCTCGCGTAATCGAACCAGTTCGTTGTTCAGGCCGATGGTTTCTAGCGGCTCGACGAAGGCCGTCTGTCCCGAAGATGACATTCCGTGGACGACGCCCGCGACCGCTCCGCGATTGTCGTTGCGAATCGGGATGACGTAGCGTTCGTTGCGGATCGTGATGAATTCGTCTTGCAGAGCATGCGCCTCTTCGGCGCGCTTCAGAATATTTTCGAGCGAACGCTGGATTTGCGAGCGGAGTTTTGAAATCTGGAAACGGACCTCGCGCAGCTCCGGGCTGGCGAAATCCTCGATCTCGCCAGCCGGAGAGATGCGGCCACGCAGCCGTTGATAGAGCGCGCGGAGATTCGGGATCGTTTCGGTGATTTCGCGGATGAGAGGGAACTTCTCCCGCTCGTTGTGGAAGGTTTCGCGCAACCCCATCGCCACCGAAATCAACCGCAGCAGGTTCAGAATCTCGAACGGTTCCAGGTTGACGTCGGCGACGTTCAGTTTGCCGAGCGCGGGTCGCGGGTCGGGCAGATCGTTCACGTCCAGCGCCGTGGCGCCTTCGCGCAAATATACGGCGCCTTCGCTGGCTAGCCTCAACTCGCGGACGATCCCGGCCTCACTGACTGAAATGGTCAAAGCCTCAGCCAGCGCCACGCCGAGCGGAGTGCGCGCCTGTTGCAGAAGCAGCTCTTTGAGCCTGTCAAATTCTAGGGTAAATAAGGACTGGCTATGCATGGTTTGCGGACCAGTGAGGGATTACTTCACGGATAATCTGATTATAAAACGAGAAATTCTAGATGCCGATCGCGCGGCTGTCAATCATGCTGACGGGGGTTATGGGGCTTATATGTTACATTCATGACGATCCCAGGGGTTTTCCACAGAAGATCAGCCTTGTTGCCCGCAACATTTTTTGTACTTCTTCCCCGATCCGCAGGGGCAGGGGTCGTTGCGACCGACTTTCTCCGTTCGCTGCAAGCCTCGCCCCTCCGCCATCGTATAGCCTGCGGGGACGTGCGGCCTGGCGTGTTCCCGATATGGGTCGTCCTCTTGCCGTTCAGCGCGTTCTTTTTGTCGCCTCCTGATCTCTCCGGGGCTATAGAAGTCGAACAAGTTTGATCTAAGATCATTGAAGAGACTCGGTTGCCGCTCCCTGACCATTCGCGTGAATTCCTTGAAGCTGCCATTCATCTCCTGGCTGATCACTCTGCGTTCGTATGCGGCGCGCACGGCCTTCAGGCCGCGCTCTTTCCCGGGCTCCTTGTCAAGCGCGACCGGGTGGCCGGAACTGAAGGAGAGAAAGATTCTGTCGTCTTCCTGAGGGTCGGCGAACAGCCCCATAACGAAATCGGCCACGCGCGGGCGGACGGCCTCGTTGTTGAGCGCAATGCGCGTCAACGCGGCGGAGACGGTGTGTCGGCAGTGGGCGAAATCGGGGTTGTCGTTGTAAGCCCCGCGATATTCGCCGATAAACTTCATGTACGGCTCGACCGCCGTCTCGCCGTAATTGCCCAGGGCCGCAGGCAAGGCTTCGACCGCCGCCTCGTGGTTGGAGAAATAGGCGTGCGGAACCATCTCGATCAGCAAGGGCAGCGCCTGCTCGTCACGCATCGCGCCGAGAAGATTGATGGTGTGGACTACGATCCAATAGTCGCCTCCCTGACCCTCGTACCAGTAGTCTTCGTTCGCCAGAATCTCGCGCAGCGGACGGGCGGCCTCCTCGCCGCGGGCGATCAGCTCCCGCGCATGTTCCAGCGTCGCCCCGTCTTCTTCCTTGAAGAGCAGGGCGATCAATTCCGCGGTCGTCATCTCCGCATAGTTGAACATTCGCTCCTCCAACGATAGGACTGATGGGACTTATAGGACTTATAGGACGTCCCATAAGTCCTATAAGCGCTGATGATACCGGAGCGCCGTCTACGCCTTCAACCGATTCGTGGTATATTGGGCGCTCACCGGGGATTTTCAATAGGAGAATTATGGACAAGGAAGTACGTGAACTCGAAAAAGGGCTCGAACAGATTTGGGACATCGCCACGAACAAGTTCGGTCTTGACCCGTTCCCGACGCGGTTCGAGATCGTGCCCTCGACCGTGATGTACGAAATCGGATCTTACGCGCTGCCCGGCCGGTACTCGCACTGGACGTTCGGCAAGGCCTATCACAAGATGAAGACGATGTACGATTTCGGCCTGTCGAAGATTTACGAGGTCGTGATCAATGCCAATCCGTCGTACGCCTTTCTGCTCGAGAACAATTCGCTGCTGCAGAACAAGCTGGTCATCGCGCATGTGCTGGGCCACGTGGATTTCTTCAAGCACAACGCCTACTTCTCGCAGACCAACCGCCGGATGATCGACGACGCCGCGCTCCATGCGCGCCGGATCAACGAATACGAGTTCAAATACGGGCGCAAGGTCGTCGAGGACTTCCTCGACGCGGTGCTCTCGATCGAAGAGCACATCGACCCGTACTTCTTCATCAAGAAAGACGCCCCCGGGGGGAAAGACGAGGAGAAGCGGGCGCCGACCCCGAGGCCGTTCGAGGATCTAACTTCGGCGCAGGAGCGTGAGACGATGGCCAAGGCCGAGGCGGCGAAGGAGCAGGACAAACAAAAGCAGCCTGAAAAAGACATTGTCTGGTTCATCATGCAGAATTCGCCGATCTTGCAACCCTGGCAACGCGACGTGATGAGCATGATCCACGACGAGATGCTTTATTTCGTGCCTCAGATGCAGACCAAGACCATAAACGAGGGCTGGGCGTCGCTCATCCATTCACGCATCATGCGCGAGATGGACCTGCCGGATCACGAGCACGTCGAGTTCGCCGAACTGCACGCGGGCGTCGTTTCACCGCACCGCGGCCAACTCAATCCTTATTACGTCGGCTACAAGATCCTCGAAGACATTGAAAGGCGCTGGAACAATCCGACTGCCGAGGAGCGCGAGAAGTTCGGCCGCGAGCCCGGCCAGGGTTGGGCGAAGCTGCTCGAAGTGCGCGAGACCGAGAATGACATTTCACTGCTTCGCAACTACCTGACCGAAGATTTATGCGAAGAGCTTGATCTTTTCGTTTACGAGTTGGTCGATGAGGAGGAGTGGACCATAACCGATAAACGCTGGGAGCGCGTGCGCGATCAGCTCGTGGCCAACCTGACCAACTTCGGATACCCCTACATCGAGGTCGCCGACGGCGATTACGACGGCAACCGGGAGATTCTCCTGCGCCACCGCTACGAGGGCGCGGAACTCGATCTGAAATACGCGCGCAAGGTGCTCGAGTACGTCCACAAGCTCTGGGGGCGCCCCGTCCACCTCGACACAGTCATCGAGGAAGACGCGACGACGCTCCATTACGACGGCGAGGAGCACAGCGAGAGTTAATCAATTTTCCATTTGTAATATTACATTTTTCATTTGTCATTCCCGGCTGTGACAAATGAAAAATGTAATATTACAAATGGAAAATTTTGCTTCATTAGCCAACAATATCACTCAACCACTCAACCTGGAGGAACAGCCATGATCACTTTAGGAACCTACGACTCGAACGTTCAACCCTCGGCTCTGGATGAATATATCGAACACGCCAAGAAGCTGACCGGCGTGGAAAAGTGGGAGAACAAACTGCGCGGAGAGAAAGACGGCGAATGGGCGGATTTTCGGCCGTTGAGCGGGAGCGCGATGACAGTGGTCGACGCGCAGCGCTTCCTCAAAGAGGCCGGAATTTTCCCCTTCGGCAAAGTCGACGGCATCTGCGGCTATCGCACGCTTTCGGCCATTCGCCTCTATCAGGAATACGTGCGGACCGTCGAAGGCGAGGCGGGAATCGGGGCGCCCGACGGACGCATGGGGCCGAAAACGATCGCGCACGCCGGTCGCTGGCGCGCGAAAAATCAAAAGGTCGAATGGGACAGCGTGAGCGCCGCCAATCCGAGCCGGGAGTATGCGCAATGGATGTCGCTGCTCCACGAAGTCAAGGAAAAATACGTCGCCTCTCCAAACGCCATGCTGCGGAAGCTGAATGAAGACACTCAACCATCCGACACCATCAAAGTTGCGAATTGGGACTTCGATCCGAACAAGATTCATCTGATCGGCGTTCGTCGAAATGAAGCCAGACCCGAGGCCGGCGAGCAGAAATTCGACGACGCGTTCGTCCTCCTCATTCGAGGACTGGCTTTCAAATTTTTTGGTTCGACCGATCCGGGCGCCACCGAAAATCCGGAGGGCTTCCCTTTTCTGACGCAAGGGCAGCACCTGTACCGGTTCGGCTGGCACAAGATCGGGGATTTGAATCGCGTCTTTCACGCGTTGAAGCCTTTGAGCCACGGCGTTCTGGTAGTCCGCTCGAAAGATCTGGTTTTGACTGACGCGGACCTGGCCAAGAAGTTGGAGCCTAACATTACGATCAATATTCACTGGGGTGGCGAAGGGTTGTTTAATGTCGGCAAGTGGTCCCTAGGCTGCCAGGTGATCGTAGGCAAAGGCTACATCGATCACAACGATGAGGTCGTCAACTGCTCCGAGTACGCCGCGACCAAATACGACCAGCTCGGCTGGAAGAATAGCGCCGGCGTCTATCAGACCAAAGGCGCGTACAACGTCCTGACCGACCTGGTCGCGGCGCTTTCAGGCGCCGATCAAGATGATAATGTCGTGAGATACATGCTGATCTACGAGCGCGACCTGGCGCTCAGTCCCGAGATCGGCGCCGGAAAGGCCAATGAGATTGTGACGCGGCTTCAGGCGATTCCAGCTTGAGTCAGCATCGTCCACAAAGTCACACAAAGGAACTCGAAGAAGAGCAGAAACGTCTGAGTTCCTCTTCGCGCCTTTCGAGTGACTTTGTGGACGAGTTTTTTTCTCCTGGTCTTCAATCCATAACCCTCGCCACAATACATTTCAAATAATAAGTCTCGGGCACAGTTAGCAGGATCGGGTGGTCGCGCGATTGCGCGCGCTTTTCGACTATTTGAGTGGGGCGTCCGGCGTCGCGCGCGGCCTCGGCCAGCATGTCCAGAAATAACGCTTCGCTGACATGATAGGAACACGAGCAGGTGATCAGGACGCCGCCGGGATTTAACAACCGCAGCGCGCGCAGGTTGATCTCCTTGTAGCCCCGCAGCGCCGCCTCGACCGCGCCTCGGTTTTTGGCGAAGGCCGGGGGGTCGAGTACGATCGTGTCGAAGCGTTCGCCGGCGTCGTCGTAATCGCGCAGCAGGTCGAAGGCGTTGTTCACGACGAATTCGATGTTTGTGACGTTGTTGAGTTCGGCGTTGCGGCGGGCGCCTTCAATGGCCGGCGCGGAGACGTCGACGGCTGTGACGCGTTCGCAGCCTTTCGCCATATGGAGCGCGAACGAGCCATGAAAGCTGAAGCAATCAAGCCCGCGCCCGCGCGCGTAGCGAATGGCCGCCGCGCGGTTCTCGCGCTGATCCAGGAACGCCCCGGTCTTCTGCCCTTCAAACAGGTCGATCCGGAATTTGATCCCGTTCTCGGTAATAAAAAGATCGCCGGCTACTGTAGGATAAACCGGCAGTTTGTCTTTGTTCTCTCCATCAGCGGCTTGAGAGGTCATGGGCAAACCGCCGGTTTGCCCTACGGCGGAATAAAGCAAACTATTGGTCATCGGCAGACCTTCGAGCTGGCGGACCTTGGCGTCGTTACGTTCGACGATCAAGCGCGGATGGAACTCTTCGACCAGCAGTTCAGCCCACATCGCCTTCAACGAATCCATTCCGCGCGTCAGCGTTTGCAGCGCAAAACAATCGCCGTAGCGGTCGATGATCAGACCGGGCAGGAGGTCGCCTTCGGCGTGAACCAGTCGGTAGGCGTCGGCGTCGCTGACCACCCGTTCGCGCCATCGGGCGCCGGCGCGCAAACGCGCAAGCCAGAAGTCGCGCGTGATCTCGACGTCGTCTTTTGAAACTATCCGCAGCGTGATTTCGGACTCTTTGCCGTAATGCGCCCGCGCGATGAATCGCCCGCGATGATCAACGACGCGGACGACTGATCCGCTTTCGGCTTGCGGTTTTTGCGTCACGTCGCTGCGGTAAATCCACAGATGGCCCGATCGCGCGCGCGCCGCGCCTTTCGCCGAAACCACGGCGTCGGACGGAATTGGTGAAATCGTTTTCTTAGTCATTCAGGCGCCACATTACATGTGATGAATCGACGGGGTCAACGGGTTAAGATGATCGACATGGAAAATGAAACCCTTAATTCATACTATGCGAGCGCGGCTTATCTGGGGCTTGGATCAAATCTGGGTGACCGCGCCGCCAACCTGTTGCGCGCGCTGAAAGCATTCCGCGACGCCGGTCTGAATCTGACAGCCATCTCGTCAATATACGAGACCGGGCCGGTTGATTATCTCGACCAGCCCGATTTTTTGAACATGGCGGTCGCCGTCAGCGCGCCGTGGATCGAACCTTTTTCGCTGCTCAAACTCTGTCTCGATGTGGAGGGGCGTCTGGGCCGAAAGCGCCTGACCCCGAAAGGCGCGCGCATTATAGACATCGATCTGTTGCTCTTTGGCGGCGCGGTGATCGACGGCGTTCATGACGGCGTCGCGCTGACGCTGCCCCACCAGCGATTGCATCTGCGCAGGTTCGCGCTCGCGCCGCTAGCCGAGATCGCGCCGGAACTCCGCCACCCGACCTCGGGCGAGACGATTCGGCGACTCCTAGACGATTTGAAGGATTCGTCCTCCGTGTCGATTTACGTCGGATGACCGAAGAGCAATGGGCGTTGCAAAGCCCGCGCGGGGGCATATAATTACTGGCGCCGTCGTAACACGTAGAAAAGAGCTTTTCGATGAGTCGTCTTGCGGGACCTCAATTCAACCCAGATCATTCACTAATCAAATCGGAGTGTCAGCCCTGTCGTCTCTTCTGTCGAAGAGGATTTTTAGTGGGCGGGCCGAATGTGTTCGGCCCGGCGGATTTACCAAACGGTTTAATAGATACAACTAGATTAAACATTGAAGCGCCGGCCGGGAAGGTTGGCGCTTTAATTGTTTTCAGGGCCTCTCGAAAGGGAGTTTATGGAGATTATTACTAAAGCCGCGCGCATGCGGGTAGTTTCGGGCAAGTTGTGGGAGGACGGACTCTCGATCGGCTTCGTCCCCACGATGGGCGCGCTGCACGAAGGCCATCTAAGCATGGTGCGCGCGGCCAGCCGGATGGCCGACGCCGTCGTCGTTTCGATCTTTATTGATCCGGCGCAGTTCCGCTCGGAGCAAGAGTTCGAGCAATTCCCGCGCGATCTGGCCCGCGACGCCGACCAGTTGGCGCCGATCGGCGTCGATTACGTCTTCGCGCCGAGCTACGACGAGATGTATCCGCCAGGGTTCGCCACTCACGTCGAGGTCGAGGGCCTGAGCGACAAACTCGAAGGATTGGCCCGTCCTGGCTATTTCCGGAGCGTGACGACGGCCCTAAGCGTGTTGTTCAACCTCGTCCATCCGAAGTTCGCCTTCTTCGGCCAGCGCGACGCCCAGCAGGTGGTGATAGTTAAAAAACTCGTCCGCGATCTACATATTCCCGTTGAGGTCGTGGTCACGCCGACAGCGCGCGAAGAGGACGGTCTGGCATGTTCGTCACGGAATCGCCGCCTTTCGCGGGAAGAGAGATTCGCCGCGTCTGTGCTCCATCGCGCCCTGCGCCTGGCCGAAGAGATGTTCAATGACGGAGAAAGAAACCCCTCACGCATCATCAAAGCCATGCGCAAGGAGATTGAAAGAGAACCGCTGGCGCGCATCGACTACATCGGCATCACGGACACAGAGCACCTCGATCCGCTCGACGACTTGACCGAGCAGAACGCCCTCGTGTCGGTCGCGGCCTATTTCGGCAAGATCAGGCTGACAGACAATACGATCCTCTCCGACAGCAAGTACAAATCAAAGGCGGGCAGGCTGAAGCTAGGATAAAAGATGTCAGATGTCAGATGTCAGATGTCAGATGTCAGATGTCAGATGTCAGATGTCAGATGTCAGATGTCAGTGAGTTTAGTTGTTGAAGTTGATCTTCGATTTTCAGCTTTCAGCAGTTGGGATTGGTTCTCAACCTTTGATTGAGCGTATAAGTCCATTGAGTATTCGACCTACTTCCTGAATTTGATCTTGAACTGGCTGGTACATCTTTTGTTCGATATAGCCTAAACGTAGGGCGATCTCCAAATGGGTATCCAACTCCAATAGTGAGCCTCTTGCATTCCCCAGAAAATGGATAAATTCACCGCTTAACCGTCTGCCTTGCCCTTCCGCAATATTGGCCGGAACTGACATTGCGGCGCGGCGCATTTGGCTTGTCAATCCATATAACTCTTCCTTTGGAAAGTCTCGGCTGACTTTGTAAGTCTCGACTACCAAATCCATCGCCTTTTGCCAGGCTATCAAATCCCGATGACTTTGGATCTCCGATTTTATGTCTGCCATTGCCGTTCTCCTTACGGTGTTTCACCCTCATCTGACATCTGACATCTGACATCTGACATCTGACATCTGACATCTGACATCTGACATCTTGCTTTCTTTAAACGTTGAATCGAAATTCGATCACATCGGCGTCCTGCACGACATATTCTTTGCCTTCCAGCCGCATCCATCCCTTCTCTTTGGCGGCGACTTCAGAGCCGGCCTCGATCATGTGGTTATAGGCGACGACCTGGGCGCGGATGAAGCCGCGCTCGATGTCTGAGTGGATCTCTCCGGCGGCTTCCGGGGCCTTCGCGCCTTTGCGGATCGTCCAGGCGCGCGCCTCTTTCTCGCCGGCGGTGAAAAAGGAAATCAGGCCGAGTGTGTGATAGGCGCCGCGGATCAGTTTGCCGAGTCCCGTTTCGGTGACGCCCAGGCTGGCCATGTATTCCGGGCGCTCTTCGGGTTCGAGGTCTACAAGATCGGCTTCGAGTTGCGCGCTGATGACGACGTGATCGGCGCCCTCGCTCTCGGCGTGTTCACGCACTTGCCGGATGAAATCAGTCTCGGGTTTGCTCAGATCGGATTCCGAGACGTTGGCGACGTAGATCATCGGCTTCATCGTCAACAGGAAGAGGTGATAGGCCTTCGCTTTTTCTTCATCGGTCAATCCGGCGAGCCGCGCGGGTCTGCCGTCGTCGAAAGCCGCTTGCAGTTTGTCGAGAAGATCGAGTTCTTCTTTTGCGGCCTTGTCTCCGACCTTGGCCTGTTTGGTCACGCGCTCGCGCCGTTTTTCGACCGTGGCCAGGTCGGCCAGGATCAATTCCAGGTTGAGCGTCTCGACGTCGCGCCGCGGGTTGATGGTCTCCTCGACGTGGACGACGTTCTCGTCCTCGAAACAGCGCACGACGTGGACGATCAGCTCGGTCTCGCGGATGTGATGAAGGAACTGATTGCCGAGGCCCTCGCCCCGGCTCGCGCCTTTTGCCAATCCGGCGATGTCGACGAATTCGACCGTAGCGTAAACGATCTTTTTGGTTCGGGCGATTTTGGCCAGCGGTTCGAGCCGCGCGTCGGGCACATTGACGACGCCGACGTTCGCGCCCGTGGTGCTGAAAGGATAGTTGGCGCTCTCGGCGCCGCGCGTCGCGGTGAGCGCGTTGAATAGAGTCGATTTGCCGACGTTCGGTAGACCGACGATGCCTGCGCGTAACACTGATGATTTCTCCTATCGGTGGCGGTGGCGGTAAAAGCCACTCTACTTGACCCGCGGACGGCTTGTCCAGACGGCCGCCCGGCGCGCTTTTAGCCTGCCAGGAATTGATTCAATTCCGCTTCGGTGGGCAGTCCGTCGCGCGCGCCGAGCTCGCGGCATTGCAGCGCCGCCACGGCGTTCGCGGCGCGCATCGTCTCTTCAATGTTCAGTCCCTTGCACAATCCGTAAATGAATCCGGCGCGGAAAGCGTCTCCCGCGCCCGTAGTGTCGCGGATAACCGGCGGGCGAAAGGCCGGCGACGCGATGAATTGATCTTCGACATAGGCCAGCGCGCCGCGCGCGCCCTGCGTCATCGCCACCAGATAGCAGCCGTAGCGCTCGTTCAACTTCTTCAGCGCCTGCTGCTCGTCCATGGTCCGGGTGAGCTCATTCGCCAGCCCCTGCGAAGTGATCAAACAATCGACCATCGGCAGCAGTTCATCGATTCCAGGATAAGCCGTGTCGAGGTCGATCGTCACCGGCATGCCGGCTTCGTGCGCCCATCGCGCTGCCTGCATCGCGGCTTCGGTGTCAAAACCGTCAATGTGCAGGACGCGCGCTCGCGTGATCATCTCGCGCTTCAACTCTTCGGGGGCGACGCGCGTGCCGTCGTCGTGGTACCAGAGGATGGTTCTTTCGCCCGAAAACTGCTCGATGATGATCACGGCGCCCTGGGTCTTGGCGCTCATCGCGATCATCACGCCGCCGCAATCGACGCCTTCTTTCTGCATCGATTCGATCAGCATCCGACCTTCGTTGTCATAGCCGACCTTGCCGATGTAGCTTGCGCGCAATCCCAAACGCCGCGCCCCGACCATCGCCGACGAGACCTGCCCGCCGGACATCTGCCGGTGATCGGTCAAACGGACCTTGGTGTTGAAGGAAGGGAAGCGCGGGATCGTCACCAGATGATCGATCGCGTTGAGGCCGAATCCGACGACGTCAAACTCTCTGTCGTTGGGGAGTGTGAAGGAGAATTCCATAGCGCGGGGATTATGAATGATCGCCGGGAAGTCGCCAAGACACCTTTCTCGGCAATTATTGGAGATGGTTTTAAATCTCATCTGTCGATTTGGCGAGAACGGCGACCTCCTCATTGCTTCAAAGCCGCCTGCCAGTTGACCACCTGCACGGCTATCGTGGTCTCGATGGCGGTCGGCGCGCGCAAGACCACCAGAAAACGCTGGCCGTCCTTGGTGGCGATGTACCTGTTTCGACGCTGCTCGGCCTCGATATTCACGCTGAAGAGCGGCTTGGGCGTTCCGGCGGAGAATGAATCTCCTTCGGTGTTCACATCGACTGCCGTCAACGTGGCGTCGTCGAGGTAGAACAACTCTTTCCCGTCTCCCCGCCATTGCGGTTGGTTTCCTC
>DATCXQ010000200.1:0-8312 GCA_036565725.1 Blastocatellia bacterium | reverse complement strand
GGTGGGCGGTTGATCCGCGGCATCGCGTTCGCGGTTCGGCCTGAGAACGTCTATGGGCTTACGGCCAGCGGCAAACTGATCACCTTCAATCCCGGCGCGCCGGGCGTCATCAACAGGTCGCTCAGCATTTCGGGGTTGGGCTCCGGCGAGAGCGTAGTTGGCATCGATTTCCGGCCCGCGACAGGGCAGCTCTTCGCGCTCAGTAACGCCAGTCGCATCTACACCATCAACACCAGAACTGGGGCCGCCACTCCTGTCGGCGGCGCGCTGTTCACACCGAACTTGAACGGGGCTAGTTTCGGCTTCGATTTCAATCCGGTGCCCGACGCGATTCGTCTAGTCAGCGACGCCAATCAGGACATGCGGATCAGTCCGAATACCGGAGCGGTACTGGGCGTTGACGGGATGCTCGCCTTCGCCAACGACACGACGAACCCGAACATCGGACAGGACCCGAACGCCGGACAAGATCCGAACGTAGTCGGGGTGGCTTACACCAACAGCTTCCTCGGCGTATCGCAGACGACGCTTTTCGGCATAGACTCCAATCTGAACGTGCTCGTCAGGCAAGGTTCGATCAACGGTGGGCCCGTCTCGCCGAACACAGGCACCCTCTTCACAGTAGTAGGGGCAGGAGGCGTAGGCTCGCTGGGCCCCGGCATCGATCCGAACGGCGTCCTCGGCTTCGACATTTCGTCGGAGAGCGGCGCGGCACTGGCTTCGTTCAACACGGACAATGGCACGGCCACGCAGCTTTTCAGGATAAATTTGACGACTGGCGCGGCGACGCTCATGGGGACCATCGCCGGGGGCGAGATTGTTCTTGACATCGCGATCGAAGTCCGCTCGCCCGAGGTTTTCGCCGTCACGCCGAGCAATGTATTAGTGACCTTCAACGCCGCAACGCCCAGCATTATGAATAGCGGGCGCGCCATCAGGGGACTGTCTCGAAATGAAAGGATTGTCGGCCTGGATTTCCGCCCGGCCACTGGGCAGCTTTACGCCCTCAGCTCATCCAATCGCATCTACATCATCCTTATAAATTCGAGTAGTGCGATTGCTGTCCGGGTGAATAGGTCTTCTGGCTTCACGGTGAACGGCTCTAATGTCGGCTTCGATTTCAACCCGGTACCCGACCTGATTCGTGTCACCAGCGACGCCGACCAGAACCTGCGGCTCAATCCGAACGACGGCACGGTCGCGGGCACGGACGGCAATCTCGCTTTCGCCGCCGGCGACGCGAACGCCGGGGGGAATCCGAGCGTGGTCGGCTCGGCCTACACCAACAGCCAACCCAGCGCGACAGCGACGACGCTTTACGGCATCGACTCCAATCTGAACATGCTCGTCACACAGGGTTCGGCCGTCGGAGTTACGCCAGCGGTCTCGCCGAACACCGGTCAACTCTTCACCGTCGGTCCGCTGGGGCAGGGCGTTGTGGCCGGCGCCCCGGTCGGTTTCGACATCGCTTTGCGCGGTGGCGACCCCGTGTCGGTGACGCCCAGCAACGGCAACGCGGCCTTCATGTCGCTGACCCCGCAGGGTTCCAATCGCTCGATGTTTTACACCGTCAACCTGGCGACAGGAGCGGCCAGGCTCATCGGCCCCATCGGCGGCCTAAATGAGCCCGTTCAGGGCATCGCGGTCGGCGGCTTTGGGCGCAGCTTCGGGTACGACATCTGCATTCAGGACGACCGCAGCGGCAGCACTCTGCAATTCGACTCCTGCACGGGCGATTTCCAGGTCACCAGGTGCGGCTCCGGCGGATTCATCTTTACAGGTAAGGGCGACACGAACCGCGTGGGCAACCTTGTGACGCTGCGCGCCGACAGGATATTCGCCCTGGTCAACGTCAGTCAGACAGCCCAGGCCAGATCGGGCCTGGCGGTGGTCAAACAGGGTCGCATTTTCACAATCAACGACAAAGACACCACTAACAACACGTGTAATTGCCGTTGAGAAGATAGAAGATAGGGAGTGGGGAGTAGGGAATGGGGAGTGGGGAAATAATTTCCTTACTCCCCACTCTCCACTCCCCATTCTCTACTCCCCACTCCCCACTCCCACCTCAGGCGGTCTTGCGCCGTCAGCAAAACTCGGCCACAATGCGCCTTTCGATTAGGCGACTAACGCCGCTCACAAAAATAAATATAAAGATTAATTGGGCCGGAGGGCCTTTTTGCTGGGAACTTGCCTATGTCATTCAACCCGAAGCACCTGAGTCACGTCATCACGAATGGCCGGAATCGCGCTCCGGCGCGGTCGATGCTCAAAGCCATCGGCTTCACTGACGAAGACCTGGCCAAACCGATCGTCGGCGTCGCGCACATGTGGATTGAGACCATGCCGTGCAATTTCAACCACCGCGACCTGGCCGCGAAGGTCAAAGAAGGCGTCCGCGCGGCGGGCTGCACGCCGATGGAGTTCAACACCGTTTCGATCAGCGACGGCGTGACGATGGGGACCGAAGGAATGAAGGCTTCCCTTGTCAGTCGCGACCTGATCGCCGATTCGATCGAACTGGTCACGCGCGGATATATGTTCGACGCCTTGATCGCCCTGGTCGGCTGCGACAAGACGATCCCGGGCGCGGCGATGGGGCTGATCCGATTGAACATTCCCGGAATGATTCTTTATTGCGGCTCGATCGCGCCGGGCAATTTCCGTGGGCGCGACGTGACAATCCAGGACGTTTTCGAGGCCGTCGGCGCGAACGCCGCCGGCAAGATGTCCGACGACGATCTGCGCGAGATCGAAAACGTAGCCTGTCCCGGCGCGGGCGCGTGTGGCGGGCAATATACCGCGAACACCATGGCGATGGTCATGGAATTCATCGGCCTGGCGGTAATGGGCACGGGCAGCGTTTCGGCCGTCGACCCGCTGAAAGAGAAGACAGCCATTGAAGCAGGCAAATACGTGGTCGACCTGCTGCGCCGTGGTACGCTCCCGAAAGACATTCTGACGCGCAAATCCTTCGAGAACGCGATCGCCGGCGTGGCGGCGACCGGAGGCTCGACTAACGCTGTTCTACACTTACTGGCGATGGCGCGCGAGGCCGGCGTCGATTTGAAGATCGAAGATTTCGACGATATCAGCAAACGCACTCCGTTGATCGCCGACCTGAAGCCGGGCGGGAAATACACCGCGATCGATCTGGGGCGGGCAGGCGGAATCGGCCTGGTCGCGCGCCGGCTTGTCGAAAAGGGCTATATTGACGGAAGCCAGATAACCGTCAGCGGTTTGACCATCGGGCAGGAAGCGGAACTGGCCGGCGAGACGCCGGGGCAGGACGTGGTCTACACCGCCGACAATCCGATCAAAAAGAGCGGCGGGCTTGTGATCTTGAAAGGGAATCTCGCGCCCGAAGGTTCGGTCGTGAAGGTTGCGGGGCACGAGCGCCCTTACCATCGCGGACCCGCGCGAATCTTCGAACGCGAAGAAGACGCGATGAAAGCCGTCACTGACAAACAGGTTAAAGACGGCGACGTCATAGTGATACGCTACGAAGGCCCGAAAGGCGGTCCCGGAATGCGTGAGATGTTGGGCGTGACGGCGGCCATCGTCGGCGAAGGCCTGGGCGAGAGCGTGGCGCTGATGACCGACGGGCGATTCAGCGGCGCCACGCGCGGGTTGATGATAGGCCATGTCGCGCCCGAGGCCGCCACGGGCGGCCCCATCGCCGCGCTGCGCGAAGGGGACGTCGTCGTCATTGATATCGAAAAACGGCGGCTCGACGTCGAACTCTCCGATAAAGAAATCAGCGCCAGATTGGCCGAATGGAGACCGCCCTTGCCCCGGTACGCTTCCGGCGTCTTCCATAAATACGCCGCGCTGGTTTCATCCGCGTCGGAAGGGGCGATCACTAGAGCGGAGGTGAAATAGATGTTGAGCGAAGTGTCATCGCTCGAAGCGGTGCACCTGATCTGGTTGAGCGGAGGCGGGTGTAGTGGTTGCACGAAGGCGATGATGGGGTCGTCGGAGCCCGGCATCGAGGACCTGATTTTAGGCAATGTGCCCGACGCGCCGCGCGTCATATTGGTGCATCCCGAACTGGCCATGGAGAGCGGGGACGCTTTTCTTGCGAACCTGGAACAGGCCGCGAAAGGAAGGCTCTCTCCTTTCGTGCTCGTGCTCGAAGGCGCCATAGCCGACGAGTCGCTGGCCGGGGGCGGGAGTTTCTCGCGGTTGGGAACGTCAGCCGACGGCCGGCCGGTGACAATCGCCAATTGGGTTGACAGGTTGGCCCCGAAGGCCGAAGCTGTAATAGCGATTGGAAGTTGCGCAAGCTGGGGAGGCGTTCACGCGGCGAAGGGAAATCCGATGGGCGCAAAGGGGCTGGAGGATTATCTGGGCCGCGATTTCAGGAGCAGCGGCGGTTCTGACGGCTCCGCCGATTCCCTCGGTTTGCCGGTGATCAACGTGCCGGGATGCGCCCCCACCGGCGAAGGTTTTATTGAGACCCTCATCTACGTCTTCCTCCACCTGGCTCGACTCGTACCCCTTGATTTGGATGAGGAACGCCGTCCTCGCTGGCTCTACAATCACGTCACGTATCCGTCGCCTCCACGTCTAGAATATCCGCCGGCGGTCGGATTCGACACCTTAAATCGTCCCTCCGTGAAATGCCCTGTCCCCTTGACCGGATGGTCGAGAGGTTACGGCGGGTGCGCCAGCGTCGGCGGAGGCTGCATCGGTTGCACTGAACGCGGTTTCGCGGATAATCATCTGGCTCTGGCTCGTCCGGACCCGGCTATTTGACTCCATTAGCGGAGCCAGAAAAATTTTGGGGTAGTCGTTTCCATACCTGACTGCTCACATTTATTATTATATAAAGCTCCCACGGCTGTGATAGAAGTTTGACCGTCTACATGGGCTCACGCTCGCAAGCCACTTTCGCCATTATTGCGGTCTGGCGAAACCGTTTTTGCCAAGCGTCAGGGGGCGCCAAGGTCTTAATGGTTTTCAAAAATCTTCCTATTGATTCTGATATGGATGGTCGCGCCTCTCTGCGCGATGGGGAGGCGAAATCGTCTTTCGACAACGCCCCGGACGGGCGTAGTCGACGGGCGCTTAACCGCGAGCGCATGTTGGAGAAGCTATCGGGCGATCTCGGAGTCGGAACTTTCGAGATCGAGCCGGTGACGCGGATCTGCGGGCGTTTCATGCTGAGCGCCGAAATCGATTTCGCCAACCGGCGGACGCTCGACGCGCACGTCGAGTGCGGGGAATTCACCAGGCAGTCGGGCGCCTGCGAAACGATCCTAAAAGACAGGCGGCCGTCCGACGCCGTTCACATCTCGAGCCGGATCTGCGGCTCTTCAAGCGGCGCGCATGCGATAGCTTCCGCGATGGCGGTGGAAATGGCCGCTGGAACGCCGCCGCCGCCGCTGGCCCTCGTCGCGCGGAACCTGGCGAGCAGCGGCGAGATGATTGACGAACTTATCAATCATCTGTTCGTCCTCGCCGGCCCCGATTACTCGGAAGGCGCCGTCAGCCGCACCAGTCTCTCCTTGTGGGCCAGAGCGCAGAAGACGACGCCCGCCGGCATTGAAGAACACGGGCTGGAGTCGGTCGCTGACTTGATGCGCGGGATGAACCCGATGAGCGGCCACCTCTATCTCGAAGCGCTGCAGATGGCCCGTCTGGGGCGCGAGATTGCGACGCTGATTTTCGGAAAACACCCGCACCCGACGACGGTCGTCCCGGGAGGGGTCGCCGTCGAAGCCAACCGGGAGTTATTCAATCAGGTTCTGGGCCGGATCAACGCGCTGCTCGATTACTCGAAGAAACTCACCTGCGTCTGGGACGACCTGGTCGATTTCTTTTACGAGGCCGAGCCTCGTTACGCCCGCGTCGGCGCGACGCCGGTCAACCTGATCAGCGCCGGGTTGTGGGACGATCCAGAGAGTTACGACGCCAGTTATCTCCACATCAACGAATGGGGCTCGCGCCGAATATCGGCGCCGGGCGTGATCATCGACGGCGAGACGCGAACCGGCCGGCTCTCGGACATCAACCTCGGCGTCGAGGAATTCGTCGATCACGCCTATTACAGGCAGTGGGATGGCGGTCAGGTTAAGGCCGATCCGCTGGACGGCCCGGTCTCGCCCTGGCACCCCTGGAACAAAGAGACCTTGCCGGAGCCGGCTCCGCGAAATTGGAAGGAGCGGTATTCCTGGAATGCGGCGCCGCGCTGGGACCGCGAGGCGATGGAGACCGGGCCTCTTGCCCGGTTGTGGATCAATGCCCTCGGCGGCGCGCGTAATTGCGAATTCATCAGGCCGGCGCGCCGTAGCCTGGAAATCTACCTGCCTAAGGGGCAGCGGCCCGCCACGACCCTGAGGTGGCTGGTCCCGGAAAAGCCGAACGCTCTGGAGCGCAACCGCGCCAGGGCCTATCAGGTGGCCTACGCGGCGATGGTGGCATACGCTGACCTGTTGAAGGCGTTCGATTACATCCGCCGGGGCGAGTTGAGGATGTCGGCACGATTTCTCAGCCCCGAGAAAAAGATCAGCGCCGGATTTTGGGAGTGTGGGCGCGGGATGATCACGCATCACCTGGTGATAGATAAATCCAAGATCGCCAATTATCAGATCGGCGCTCCGTCCGAATGGATGGGGTCGCCGCGTGACGCCGGCAATCTTCCGGGAGTTTATGAGTCGGCGATGATGAACACCCCGCTGCTTGAAGAATGCGCGCGCCAGGAAGATTTCACCGGCGTGGATATTTTGCGCGTAATGCGCAGCTTCGATCCTTGATCAATGAAGTGAAAATGCATCATGAATCATGAATAATGCTATGGCTCTTGTATTCTGGAGGTAATAGACATGCGTTTGCCGAGTTGGATATCCAAGAACACCGAGACGAACGACCGCGAAGACGGCGTCAGGCGGTTGCGCGAAGCCGCCTGGCCTGACATGTTCGCCAACCTGCAGAGCGCCTACGCCGAGTTGACCAGCACGCAATTCGAGCTCGAGCGCCGCGCGGCCGAGATAGCCGAGACGCGAGACCTCTTTCAGCAGGTCGTTTCATCGATGACCGAGGCGGTGTTTCTGACCGATCGTTCGGGGCGAGTGACTCGCGCCAATCCGGCCGCCGCCGCGCTGCTCGGGTGTCTGGAAAGCTCGATCCTCGGCCGCCCCCTGGCCGTCGTCTGCGGTTCAGACGCGATACCGGCCACGCCGTGGAAGTTAATGGAGATCGCCCCGACGGGCCGTTTGGCCAACCTCGAAATCGAGGTCCGGACGATGGACGGCGAGGCGATTCCCGTCAGCTTTTCGCTCGGGTTGATGCACGACAAACAGAACAAGATCACGGGCGTGCTGGCCGTCGCGCGCGACATGCGCGAACACCGGGGCCTGGTCAACAACCTGGTCACGACGCGGACGAGGTTTCAGGAGTTGGTGGAGTTTTCGCCCGACGCGATCGTCGTGGCCAATCCGGAGGGTCGGATCGCGCTGGTCAATTCGCAGACCGAAAAGCTGTTCGGCTACAGGCGCGACGAGCTTCTGGGCCAGAGCGTGGAGACTCTTACGGCGGGGCGAGCGGAGTCCGTCGCCGTAGCGCGGCGCGACCCGCAGGCGGAACTCGGCGCCGATCATTACGCCGAAGGCCTCGGCCCGAGCGAACAGTTCGAATCCGTTCTGGTCGACCGCGCCGGGCGGGAGTTTCAAGCGGAGATCACCAGACGGCGGATAGAGACCAAAGACGGAGTCCTGGTGATGAGCGTCATTCGCGAGATCGGCGAAAGGGGGCGTATCGGGGGCGTATTGCACGAAACCGAAGAGCGTTACCGCAGGGTCGCTGAGACGTCCTCGGACGTCATCGTCGCCGTCAGCGAGGACGGTCGCATTCTCTTCGTCAATTCGGCGGTGGAGAAGGTCTTCGGTTACAAACCGGCCGAGGTGATCGGGGCCGAACTGGCGCAGCTGATGCCGGACTTTATGGGCCGTTTGCGCGAAGTCGCGCGGCGGGGCGCTGAGAAGGGCCAGAAACGCGTGAGCAGGTCGGGCGTCGAATTGAAGGGGCTGCGCAAGGGAGGAAAGGATATCTCGGTCGAAGTCGCTTACGGCGAGTACACGGCGGACGGCAAACGCGTCTTCACCGGTATCGTCCGCGACGTCTCCGAACGCAAGCGCGCCAATGCCACGCGCGCCGCCGACGAAACACGCTATCAGGAGCTGTTTGATAACGCCAACGACATAATCTACACCTGCGATCTCGAAGGCAGGTTCACATCGCTCAATATGACGGCCGAACGGCTCACGGGACACAAGCGCGATGACGTCCTGAAGATGGACATGAGTCAGATC
>DATCXQ010000146.1:0-21010 GCA_036565725.1 Blastocatellia bacterium | reverse complement strand
GCTCCTCCGCGTCCGCCGGTGCCGCGGGCGTTCGTGAACGCGATCAGACGGCCCTTGACCTGTTGAAATTCCGAGGTGTTGATGGTGTATTCGCTGCGCTCGGGGAATCGCGCGATCAGCGCGTTAACCTTGTCAATTCGGTCGCCGACCATTGGGTGCGTGCTGAAGATGCGGGCCATGGTGCCGGGTTTCTTTTTCTCCTGGGCCTGGAGCTTCTCGAAGAAAGTCGACATCGAGTGCGGATCGTAGCCGGTGGCCCACAGATACTGCACGCCCAGCCTGTCGGCCTCGTATTCGGCGTTGCGGCTGAATTTCAGAAAGCCCATCGGGATCGCGAGGCTCGCCGCCTGCTGCACCGCGAATCCGCCCCATCCGCCCATGAAGATCAGCGGCAGTGACGCCCAGTTGACGATCTGGCCCTTCGACGCCTGCTCGACGCCGTGGCGCGCGCAGACATGCGCGATCTCGTGAGCCATCGGCCCGGCCAACTCGGCCTCGTTGTCGGCGGCCAGGATCAAGCCCTTGTTGACGTAGAAGAAGCCTCCCGGCAGCGCGAACGCGTTGATCTCGTCGGTGTCGATCACTTTGATGGTGAACGGGACTTTGGCGTCGGAATGGAGCACCAGGTTCTGGCCGACCTTGTTGATGTATTCAACGATGAGCGGGTCTTCGACCAGCTTCGCCGAACGGTCTACTTCCTGGGCGAACTGGCGGCCGAGGGCGACCTCTTTGTCGAAGGAGTAGAAGTTGATTTGGAGCTTGTTGATGTTTCGCTTGCCGATCAGTTCGGGATTTTCGTCTTCGGCGAGCGGCTCTTTGTTCTGTGCGAGATTTTTTGGCGAGCTTGTTTTCTGCGGGCTGCTTTGCGCCAGGGCCGGCGCTGCAAGAAGTAAGAGGCTAATGCCGAGCCACAAGTTACGCCGAGCGGATGATAATCTCATCGTGATTCTCCTTGGTTCGTTTCGATCGTTTCAATCGTTTTCAACTGTTTCAATCCACGTCTCGCTTCGGCGGCGAGCTGGAATGCAATGACTTTGGTATCGTTCAAGCGTGAGTGATGAAATAGCGATTACTCCATATTCAGCGCATCGTCTATGTTGCTATGCTGTGAATGGGCGCATTATACCCAGAGAGGGCGAAACATGCTCCAAGTTTCTAATTAATCTTTCCATAAGATTGAGGTAGCGGATTTGCAAACTTACAAAGGCTTCGAACATCGATCATAAAACAAGGGTTAGATAGATGATGATTGAAACAACGATAAAACGGATTTGCGTCTTTTGCGGCTCGCAAGCGGGCTCGCGAGAAGTTTACGGCGAACAGGCTCGGGCCTTAGGTCGCGCCATGGCAGAGCGCGGAATCGGGTTGGTCTACGGCGGCGGCGGAATCGGAATGATGGGCGCCCTGGCCGACGCCGTGATGGAGGCCAGAGGCGAAGTAATCGGCGTCATCCCCTACGCGCTGGCCTCGAAAGAGCGAGCCCGTCGCGACGTCGACATGCGCGTCGTTAACACGATGCACGAGCGCAAAGCAATGATGGCCGAGCTCTCCGACGCCTTCATCGCCATGCCCGGCGGATTCGGAACGCTCGAAGAGATGATGGAGACTATCACCTGGGGACAACTCGGCATTCACCGGAAGCCTGTCGGCCTGCTCAACGTCGCGAGCTATTACGACCCGCTTATCGCAATGATCGACCGGGCCATCGAAGAGGGCTTCATCATGCCGCGCTACCGAAACCTCTTCGTCGCCTCGTCCGGAGTCGACGAGTTGTTCGACCTGATGCGTAAGTTCCAGCCTCTGGAAGGCGTGGTGAAGTGGATAGAGATGAGCGAGACATAGCGGAATGACCTTAGTCAGTTTTCGATGCGGGAGGCTGATAGTATCTGGGATCGGGTAGAACTTTCGGCTTGCTTGCCAGCCGGAATCGATTCCCAGTCCACTTGTAGCGGGCGCGAGTGAAATGCGTTGGGCAGCATGCTCCTCGATTTGTTTTATCTTCCCCGTACAAATCTTTACCGAGGATCCTTCGGTTCCCGTATAGCTCCACCAGTAAATAACCATTCTCTGCATTCACTCGCCGCAACCCGCCATCTGCTCGATCTCCGGTATCAAACGCCCAAAGAAGTTTCGGACGCCGCTGATCCCAGGTGTAGACGTATACGCAGTTGGGCATGGCGGATCCCCCGGTAAGAATACTGAGAACGACAATCGCTTCTTCCTGTCCGTCGCCTGTGACATCGCCGTAGCGGACCTTGCTCAGGTCTATGCCCATTTCATCAACGAACCCTTGTTTGTCACGAGTTTCCGGTAACGAACCGTCTTTCAACTTGAAGGAGCGTTTCGGTGAATGTGGTATGTGAAGTCCTTCCGTTTCCGGATAGGAGAAGTTTCTGAAATCGACTGCCCGTATGGATTTCTTTGGAGCGCTTTGAGGAGCGCTTGAGACGGAAGTCGCGCCCAATGCGATGGACACGATGGTTAAGCAGGCAAAAACTTTCGACGGTGGAAGAAGCATGTCGTTTGCGTCTCTTCACCAGTTTAGATCACGCCGGAGTCGCGAAAAACCGTGATCTCCACATCGCTGAACGCTAATTCCCGCAGAATTTCATCCGTATGCTCGCCCAGCATCGGCGCGCGACTTCTGACTTCGCCCGCCGTCTCCGATAATCGCACGGGCGTGTTCGGCATAGGGACCGGCCTCGCGCTTCCGGGATATTCGACGAAGTTGATCAACTCTCGCGCCCTGACCTGCGGATCGTCGAAGACCTCGCCCAAATCGTAAACCCTGCCGCATGGCACGCGCGCCTCTTCCAACTCCCGCATCGCTTCCTCGGTCGAGCGCTGGCTCGACCAGGCGTTCATGGCGTCGGTGATCATTTGATGATCGTTTGCGCGCGAGATGTCGTCGGCGCAGCGCGGGTCGTCGATCAGGTCAGGGCGGCCCACCAGCTTCGCCCAGCGTTCGAACATCGGATTGCCGATCACGTGAATGATGATCCAGCCGTCTTTCGTCCGGTAGGTGTCGGACGGCGCAACGTGAAAGGCCGTGTTGCCTTGCTGCCGTCTCTCGACCCCGATGACGTGGCGCTCGGCGAGCAGCGCCTGCATGAAAGTCACGCCGGTCGCGAGCAGCGAAGCCTCGACGACCTGGCCGCGCCCGGTCTTCTGTCTTTCGTAGAGCGCGACCATCGTGCCGAACGCCGCGTGCAGAGCCGTTCCGAAGTCTTCGAACGGGACCACGCTGCGGACGGGCGCGCCGGGAAATCCAGTCAGGCCCATCGCGCCCGACATCGCCTGCGCCACCGGGTCGAAGCCTACGCGGTTGGCGTAAGGCCCTTCTGCGCCGAAGGCGGAAATCTGTGTGAGGATGATGTCAGGTTTGATCGCGGCGAGCGAGTCGTAATCAATCTCCAGCTTGCGCAACACGTTGATCGGTAGGTTGGCGACGACCACGTCGGCGCTCCCGATCAATCTCCGCTTGATCTCGCGGCTTTCGGGGCGCGCGGGATCTAACGTGACGCTTTTCTTGTTGCGGTTGAGACCGATGAACATAGGGCCTTCGCCCTGTTCAGTGATCGGCGCGATGTAGCGGTCTTCGCCGCCCTCGCGCCGTTCGATGCGGATGACCTCCGCGCCGAAATCGGCGAGCAACATCGCGCAATAAGGCCCGGCGATGTAGCGGCCGAAATCTAAAACGCGAATTCCTGTGAGTGGACCGGTCATTTTGGGTATGTGTGAGAGGATCGAGGATCGAAGATAGAGGACCGAGTCGAACTTTCCATTCTTCGATCCTCTATCTTCGATCTTCGATCCTCGATCTTCTATCCTCAGGCTTCCAATCTCTGCCGCGCCGCCCTCAGGAGCAGGAAGCAGAGTACGGCGAAGGCAGCGAGGCCGATCAGGTCGGCCCCGTGGCCCAGATTTTCCCACCCGTTGGCGCCGACGGAATTTATGATGTATTGGATGAGTGAAATCGTCCGGCCATCCTCCGTGGTTTTCCCGACGCCGCTGAGCAACGCGATCAGGATGCCGGTCAGCGAACCGCCGGCGACGAGTCCGGTGCTGTAGAGCATGCCTGAACTGACCTCGGATTCTTCGCGGACGCCACTCATTTTATCCACAAGCGCTCTCACCATACCGCCGACGAAGATCGGCGCCGTCGTCGAGAGCGGGAGATATACGCCGACTGCGAATGAAAGGGAGCGCACCCCGCACAGTTCGACCACCACTGAAATGAAGGCGCCGACAAAGACCAAACCCCAAGGCAGGTCGCGCGCTAACAAACCTTTGATGATGGTGGCCATCAAGGCCGCCTGCGGCGCCGGCATTTTTTCCGAGCCGATAGCATGCGTGACGCCTTGAAATTGCATTGAAGCGTCCAGCTTCAGCAAGGTTATGCCGATGACCAGGGTGGAGACCGCCACTCCAATGACCAGACCGATCTGCTGCCAAAGCGGCGTGGCGCCGACGATGTAACCCGTCTTCAAATCCTGGCTCGTCGCGCCGGCGTTCGCCGCCGCGATACAGACGATTCCGCCGACGGCCAAGGCCATCGCCTGATAGCCGTCGCCGGTCCACCCCAGGGCCACGAAGATCAGGCACGTCGCCATCAGCGTCGCGATCGTCATGCCGGAGATCGGGTTCGATGACGTGCCGATAATGCCGACAATGCGCGAGCTGACAGTGACGAAGAAGAAGCCGAAGACGACCACCAACAGTCCCATCAGCAGCTTGCCGAGAATCCCTCCCCCGCTCGGAAGTTGGGGAAGGAACGCGACGATGAGAACCAGCGCCAGCGAGCCGAGGATTACATACGTGATCGGGATTTCGCGCTCGGTCCGCGCCGGCGCCACGCCCGCTTTCATATCGCGCAAGCTTTTAAAGCTCTCTCTGAACGCCCCGACGATTGTGGGCAGGGTTCGAATCAGCGTAATCAAACCGCCGGCGGCCACAGCGCCGGCGCCAATATAACGGACATAGGCGCGATAGAACCATTCGGCATGAGAATGACCGGCGATCCAACCGTCGCTGAAGCCGAGCTTTTTAAGATCGGCAAAGACGGTCGCGTCAGGAATGTAGGCTGAGAGCAATGGGATGAGCGCCAGCCAGGAAAGAACGCCGCCTGCCACCAGAACACCGGCGATTCTAGGGCCGATAATGTATCCAACACCAAGATATTCCGGCGTGATCTCGCCGCTCACACTCGCGCTTGGGAAGCTGGAGGTACGCGGGGCGAGATAACCGGGAACATCTTTCCAGAGGCCTAGAATGCTCATCAGAGATTTATAGAGAAAGGCGATGCCCAAGCCCGCGAAAACCTTGTTAGCCATCGAGCCGCCCCGCTCTCCGGCGACCAACACCTCCGCGCAGGCCGTGCCCTCAGGATAGGGCAGCGTTCCGTGCTCTTTAACAATCAATGAGCGGCGCAGCGGGACCATGAAAAGAACGCCCAATATTCCGCCGACAATCGCGAGCGTGAAGATGTTGATATAGGTGAAGAACTGTTCTCCGGACGCGAGGTAGATCAGCGCAGGAATGGTGAAGACCACTCCTGCGGCGACAGATTCGCCCGCCGAGCCGATGGTCTGCACGATGTTGTTTTCGAGAATGGTGGACTTTCCGATGCGTTTGAAGACCGCGATGGCCAGCACCGCGATTGGAATCGAGGCCGAGACAGTCAGCCCGGCCTTGAGCGCCAGGTAGACAGTGGCCGCGCCGAAGATGATCCCGAAGACCGCGCCGAGGACGATGGCCTTGAGGGAAAACTCCGGCACGATCTGTTCGTCCGGCACGTAGGGCTTGAACTTTTTCTCAACCGCTTTGACTTCTGCTTCTGCCATGTTGATAGACCTCCAACTAGGTTGGTTGTGAGATTCCTGAGACGGGGGTTATATGGAATGACTTATAAGGCTAATAAGTCCCATAAGTCCCATTCACAATGGGATGTGATAAATCCGCGTCTAGTGCGGATCGCCGTCCTGTTCGGCGATCATTCGCCGCGCCTGCCGCTCGGCCTGTTCAATGGCTTCGAGCATCGCCAGCGTTTCCGATTCTGAACTTTGCGGGGTTTCGAACTCGTCCGGTTCCCAATAGTCGAGCACGCATACGGCGCAGCCGGTTCCGCAGCAAGGAGGCATAGATGATGACCGCTCGACGCCGGACGACGCGTCGCGCTGCGCCTGAAATCGCTCTAACTGCATAGCTGTAATCGTTGTGTCGCTCACGGTCGAAAAGCTCAAGGTCAGGGCGGAATATAAGTAATGCCCTCAACCCTGTCAATTGCGCTCACCGAGGTTAATAACTCCGCTTGTAACGCTTAGCGGCCTTTAGTATGCTTCACGCGCGTCCTCCCCCGGCGTGTCTCAATCGGTTGAGACGATTGCGCCCCATTTTTGAATAGCTGTTTCGAAACCCTCAAAGCGCGTCGAGGCCGATGCGAGCGGCCCTGCATTTGTGTGTTGTCCCCTGAGATAGTCCAGGAGGGTCGCCAATGCGGTATTGTCAGGTTTGTCATCGTTGTTTCGGAGACGGCGCTGAGTATTGCCTCTTCGATCAGACTCCAACGTTTCTCGTCGATCAGCTTCCGGTCATCATCGACGGCAAATACCGCCTGGAGCGGTTGATAGCTCACGGCGGTATGGGGTCGGTCTATCGGGCGGTCCATCTGCAGCTCGAACGCAACGTCGCGATCAAGATTCTGCGCGCCGAATTCCTCGCCGACCAGGTCATCGCCGAACGGTTCAACCGCGAGGCCCGCGCCGCCGCGAAATTGAAACACCCGAACATCGTCGCCATTTATGACTTCGGCTTCATGCTGAACGGCGGCGCATATCTGGTGATGGAGTTGATAGAGGGGCGCAGCCTGCGCGAGGAGTTGCGGACTCATTCGGCGGGGCATGGGCAGATGCGGCCCGAGCGGGCGGTCTCGATCATGACCCAGGTCTGCGCCGGCATCGAGGCCGCCCACCGCCAGGGCATCATTCACCGCGACCTCAAACCGGACAACGTCATGATCGAAGCCACGGCCGAGGCCACGGAGCGGGTCCTGGTGCTCGATTTCGGCATTGCGAAGTTGAAAGACCTCGACCAGGGCGTGCGGGGTCTCACCGACGAAAACATGGTTGTCGGGACTCCGAATTACGTTTCACCGGAACAGTGTACGGGCCAGGCGGTTGACGCGCGCTCGGACATCTACAGCCTGGGCGTGATCCTTTACGAGATGCTCACGGGCCGGACCCCCTTTGCGGATCAAAACACCTCGGCGATTCTGCTGCGCCATTTGCAGGAGCCTCCGACTCCCCCCACCCGGTTCCGCGAGGGGTTGGACAGGGAGTTAGAGCAGGTCGTATTGCGCGCGCTGGCGAAGAATCCGAATCACCGCTTCTCGTCCGCCGCCCAATTCGCCGAACACCTCTCCGCCGCCGTGAGATCTTCACGACGCCCCTTCGAAGAATTCCATGAGGGATTCGATGAGGCGGACGAGACCCGCGCCCGCAGACCCGTGATCGTGGCCGACGAATTGACCGGCGTTCAACCGATGTCCATCTTCGGTCCGACCGGCTTTCAAGTGATCCCGGTTCCAGACGCTTCTTTGTTCGACTCGTCGAATTCGATTGAAAACCCGTCGATTGCCGACATGGTAGTCAGGCCGCCGACGCTCCTGATCGAGAGACAGTCGAGAACTAAATTCCATGCGGCGGTGGGCGTCGCAGTGCTGGTCTTATTAGGCTCCATCGGCTATCTTTTGCTCAGCGAATGGCGGGCCGAGGCCGATGAGACTTCCAGGACAGCCGCGTCGAAATCCGCCGACTCCGACAACGGCCAGGGATCGGGAAGTCCGGACTCATCGCCTGCAAATTCCGTGGGCGGCGCAGGCGGCTTGAGGCGGCCCGACGGCGCCGAATTGACCGGGGGCGGAACGCTGCCGGCTTCTTACGTCAAGGGCGACGCGAAGGCCGACATGTCATCCTCCGGAAGCGCGGGGGGAAGCGCGGGGGGAAGCGCGGGCGAAAGCGCGGAGCGTGAAGTGAGGTCGGTTTATGATCAATGGGTGAAGTCGGCCGTCGGCGGCAATTGGGAAAAGCATACGGGTTTCTACGCCGACCGCGCTGACTATTTTCGTGACGGAAAATTGACGCGAGCGCAGATCAAGGCGCGCAAGCGCCAGGTCTTCAGCGTTCTCGATTTTTACTCATTGAAATTCACACAGTCCCCGCAAATTCAACTGAGACGGGTGGACGGCGCGCAAGTGGCCGACGTGAAATTCGAAAAGCAATGGCTGCTCAAGCGCAATCACAAGAAGGTCGCAGGCAAGGCGCATGGCTTGATAACGCTGCGCCGTGAGTCGCGCGGGTGGCGCATCGTCAGTGAAAGACAAATCAAATAATTAGCAGGGGAAACAACCCTAACCTGTAGCGCAGGCATCTTGGCCTGCTCATTTCCGAAAAGCGGCGCCCGCAAAATTCGAGCGGGCGCCCGGCTCTACTCAACAAATCAAATCTAGCCCGGTCTGAAGAGACAGGCTTCGAGCAAACTTATGAATACGAAACGTGGACTTTTTTTCGCCTTTCTGTGCGCGGCAACGGTAGGCGTATTCGCGCTTGCGCTGATCGTCGCGGCGTTTGCTCAACCGGGTATTTTCCGTTCGATCCTGTTCGGACGGGGGGGGGTGAGCCGTGGGCTGGCCAGCGGTGATTTCGGCGGCTCGAACGCCGACGTCGTCGAAAAAGCGAATCCGGGCGTGGTGACCGTGGTGGCGACGCGGGCGCTCCCTGCGGGAGAAG
This sequence comes from Blastocatellia bacterium, assembly GCA_036565725.1. Classification (GTDB taxonomy): domain Bacteria; phylum Acidobacteriota; class Blastocatellia; order RBC074; family RBC074; genus JAJVID01. The sequence continues at coordinate 12,224 of DATCXQ010000146.1, read as the reverse complement.
ACGCTGTCGCCGGCGAGTCGGCCCAGGAAGGTCGCGTGCAGCGGGGCACGGGGGCCGGGTTCATAGTCGATCCCGAAGGCTATATCATCACCAATCAGCACGTGGTCGCGAACGCCGACCGCATCCGCGTGAAACTTCATGACGGCCGGACTCAAGCCGCGACGGTGATGGGCGCCGACAACGCCACCGATCTGGCGCTGCTCAAAATCGATATCAATGACCTGACGCCGCTTCGGTTGGGCGACTCCGACGCGCTCCGCGTCGGCGACTCCGTGATCGCCATCGGCAATCCGCTTGAATACGAGCGTTCGGTCACGGCGGGCATCGTCTCCGCGCTGGGCCGGAAGGTTTACGACGCCGAGCCGTTCGAGAATTTCATTCAGACCGACGCCGCGATCAACCGCGGCAACTCCGGCGGGCCGCTACTCAACAGACGCGGCGAAGTTATCGGCGTCAACACGGTGATCCGCAGCGACGGACGTGGCATCAGCTTCGCCGTGCCTAGCAATGTGGTCAAACGCGTCGTCACGCATTTGCGCGCTCAAGGCTATGTCGCGCGCGGCTATCTCGGGCTGACCCCTGTCAGTCTAACGCCGGAACTCCGCGAGGGACTCGGTCTGGGCGGTCTTCAGGGAGTCGTCGTCGCCGACGTCTCGAACGACTTTCCGGCGGAGCGGGTAGGCATTCGACCTTACGATGTGATCACTAATTTCAACGGCCGTCCGATCACTCAGGCGGACGATTTCTTCGCATGCGTCGCCAACTCGGCGCCGCAGCAGCGGGTTGAAATCACGGTCGTGCGGGGCGGACAGCCGATGAAGTTCTATCCGACCTTGGAGCAACGCCCCATCGACGTTACCGCCAACTCGCCCAAAGTTCGACCGGCGTCCGATAAGAGAGGACAGGCGGGCGGACTGAATGGCGACCTTCTGCTCGGATTCTCCGTGCGCGAAAACACTCCCGAAGCCTTGCGCGATCTGCGCGTCGGCAAATTGCTCGACGGGGTCGCGGGCGGCGTAATCGTTTCGGACGTCGACCCGCTAGGCCCCGCCGCCGATTCACGTCTCTCGACAGGATATATAATCCTCGAAGCCAATCGGCAGCCGATTCGCTGTCTCGAAGATTTTCAGAAAGCCACTTCGCATTTGCGCGAAGGCGATGTTCTGGTCATCCGTTTTACCAGCCCTAACCAGCGCGCCATTCAATTCGCCGCGATTAAGGTCGGGGAGAGCTAAAACAGAAGAAATGGCCACGGAGCCACAGAGACACAGAGGAGAAAGAGAAAAGAGGATTTCTCGACAATCTCTTTCCCTCTCTTTCTCTGTGGCTCTGTGGCTCTGTGGCATAGAATGGCAAATCAGTTTGATGTGTTAATCATCGGCGCCGGGCATAACGGCCTGGTCGCCGCAGGGTATTTGGCGCGCGCTGATTTGAAAGTCGCAGCGCTCGAGCGCCGCCCGGTTCTGGGCGGGGCATGTGTGACTGAAGAGGTCTGGCCCGGATTCAAGGTCTCGACGCTTTCGTACCTCTGCAGCCTGCTCCAGCCGCGAATCGTCCGGGAACTGGACCTGAAAGCTTTCGGCTACCACATCTATCCCAAGGACCCTTCATTCTTCACGGCTTTTCCAGACGGCCGCCACATCTTCTTCTGGCAGGACATGGCGAAGACCGTCGCGGAGATCGCTAAATTTTCGACGCGCGACGCCGAATACTATCCGAGGTATGAAGAGGAGCTTGCGCATCTGGCCGAATGGGTCGAATCGCTGCTGCTCGAAACGCCGCCGAACATCGTGCGGCGACGTCTGAGCGATATGGCCGCGCTCGGCAAATTCGGTCTGCGGGCGCTTAAACTCGGCGACGAAGGCGTCACGCGAATGGTCAAAATTATGACCCAGAGCGTGCGCGACTTCCTCGAAGAGCGTTTTGAATCGGAGGAGATCAAGACGACGCTGGCGACCGACGGCGTAATCGGGACCAACGGCGGGCCTGCGACTCCGGGTACCGCCTACATCCTGCTACATCACGTGATGGGCGGGGCGGCGGGCGCGCGCGGCCTGTGGGGATTCATACGCGGCGGGATGGGCGCCATCAGCGACGCGCTGGCGCGTTCCGCAGAATCGAAGGGCGCTGTGATCCGCGCGAACGCCGAGGTCGAACGCATTCTGATCAAAGACGGCAAAGCCTATGGCGTCGCGCTCAAAAGCGGCGAGGAGATTCACGCCAAAGTCGTGGTTTCGAACGCCGACCCGAAGCGCACGTTTCTGGGCCTTGTCGAGCGCGAGCGTCTCGACGAAGATTTCCGCCGCTCGATAGAGAATTTTCGCGTCGAAGGCTCGTCGTTCAAAATCAACCTGGCGCTCGACGGTCTGCCCGATTTTACGGCCTATCCGAACAGGGGCGGTCGCGAGCCGGGCTTGCCGCACAAGACCACGATGCACGTCTGCCCGTCGATGGATTACGTAGACCGCGCCTGGGAAGACGCCAAGCAGGGAAGGCCGTCAACCAACCCGATGCTGGAATGCACCATCCCGACGGCTTACGACGATTCGATCGCGCCGCCGGGTAAGCACATCATGTGCATATTCGCCCAATACGCGCCCTACACGCTCAAGGACGCCGCCTGGGATCAGGCGATGAAAGAGCGCTTCGCCGACCGCTGTATTGACGCGCTGGCTGAATACGCGCCGAACATCAGAAACATCATTCTGCATCGCCAGGTGATTTCGCCGCTCGACATGGAGCGGGAATACGGCTTGTCCGGCGGCAACATCTTTCACGGCGAAATGGACCTCGACCAATTGTTCTTCATGCGCCCCGTGGCAGGGTGGGCGAAGTACCGAACGCCGATCCGGGACCTTTATCTTTGCGGTTCTGGCACTCATCCGGGCGGAGGCGTGATGGGCGCGCCGGGGCTCAACGCCGCGCGCGAGATATTACGTGATTTGAAATGGTGAAAATAATCCCTTCTAGCGTGGTGAATAAGGCTTATAAGTCCTATTCATGACGCTCCGAGGGATCCCCCAAGGAGCCTTATGGACGCATCAACAATAGGATTCGTGGTTCTTGCGATCATCGTTCTTCTGATCATCGCGCGCGTCGTTTATCGTCTTCTGCTCGGCCAAGGGATGACCGAGACGCTGATCAACAACGACAACAAGGCCGCTGCGGTCTCGCTGGCCGGCTTCCTGCTCGGCGTGATTCAGGTGGTCATTCCGGTTTTGACGGGGCCGAGCCACTCGTTTTGGGCCGACGTCAAGGGCGTAGCGGCGTACGGCATAGGCGGCATCATCGCGATGGCCGTGGCCGGAGTGGTATTCGAGCAATACAGCCGCTGGGTGGGCGCGCCGCTGCGCGAAGAAATCGCCGCGGGCAATCTCTCGGCGGGGATCATAGACGGCGCGATCTTCTTCGCCTCGAGCCAGATCGTGGCCGGGGCGCTGAGCGGCGACAGCGGCTCAATTGTCCCGACGATAGTTTTCTGGGCGTTGGGCGTCGTCGCGTTGATCGTTTTCACCCACATCTTCCGCTCGCTCACTTCATATAACGACGCCGAATCGGTCAAATCGAACAACGTCGCCGCGGCGCTCGGCTGCGCCGGGCTGATCATCGCGATAGGGATCATGGCCGGCTACGCCGTAGCGGGCAATTTCACCGGCTACTCCCAGGGATTCCGCGATTTCGGCCTGATGATGCTCGCGACCGTCGCGCTCTACCCCGTGCGGCAGATCGTCGTTCAGATGCTATTTCTGGGCGGCGGGTTCAGCTTCCGCAACGGCAGGCTCGACCACGAGATCGCCCAGGACCGCAACGTCGGCGCGGGATTGCTCGAAGCGGTCGGCTATATCGCCACCGCGTTGATCGTCACGCGCCTCTTTTAAATCAGTACCGCGAGCGGTAGCGAGCGTGGCTTCCCTGATCGTTTGATGGTGGGAGCAACGCTCGCTGCAGACAGTGACGCTGATTCGAGGCAACATCCATCAAGCCTCCAATCCGAAGGGGGAATTATGAACAATACTAAAGTCCTCGCCGCTCGGTTGGTTGTTTTGATCGCCCTGACGATTTTCGCCGCCTGCGCGCTGGCGCAGGAAGCCGCGCCAGTTGCATCTAAGCTCGACGAATATCTGAGCGCTGTGGCCAAACAAGGCTTCACCGGCTCGGCGCTGGTCGCGCGCGACGGCAAGTTGGTTTTCAGCAAGGGCTACGGAATGGCCAACGCCGAATGGGACATTCCGAACACGCCTCAAACAAAATTCCGCCTGGGCTCGATCACCAAGCAGTTCACCGCTGCGTCGATCCTGTTATTGCAGGAGCGCGGCAAACTCAGCGCGCAAGACCCCGTCTGCAAATTCTTCGACAATTGCCCTGAATCCTGGAAAGAGATCACGATCCACCATCTGCTCACGCACACCAGCGGCATCCCGAATTACACCAACTTCCCCGACTGGCGGAAGACAATGATGATCCCTGTGACGATAGAATCGCTCGTCGCGCGGTTCAAAGATAAGCCGCTCGATTTCAAGCCCGGCGAGAAGATGAGTTATAGCAATTCCGGCTACGTCGCGCTCGGCCACATCATCGAGAAGGTCGCCGGCGAATCTTACGAGAGCTTCCTCCAAAAGAACATCTTCGGCCCGTTGCAGATGTCCGGCTCCGGTTATGACAGCCACGACACAATCATGAAAAACCGGGCGACGGGTTATTCTTTCAGAGACGGAAAACGAATCAACTCCGAATATCTCGACATGACCATTCCGCACGCCGCAGGCGCGCTCTATTCGACCGTCGAAGACCTGTTCGCGTGGAACGAGGCGCTCTTCTCCGATAAACTTCTCTCGGCCAAATCGCGTGAAGCGATGATGACCGTAGACAAGAACTATTACGCTTACGGCCTGGCGGTCACTCAGCAGCACAACCGAAAGATGGTCTTCCACGGGGGCGGCATCAACGGCTTCGCAACATTCCTGGCGCGCTTTCCTGAAGAGAAGTTGACAGTTGTCGTCCTGAGCAACGCCGAATACGGCTCCGGTCCCAATAAGATCAGCCAGGATTTGGCCGCGATTGTATTCGGCGAGAAATACGAGATTCCGCGCGAGCGCGTGGCGATCAAGATAGATCCGAAAATCCTCGACGCTTATGTCGGCCAATATGAACTCAATCCCAACTTCATCTTCACGATGACCAGGGAAGGCGACAGTTTGATGACTCAAGCGACTGGACAGCCGAAATTCGAGCTGTTTCCGGAATCGGAGACCAAATTCTTCCTCAAAGTCGTGGACGCGCAGGTCACCTTCGTCAAAGACGATAAAGGCGCGGTCACTCATCTGATCCTGCATCAGGGTGGCGATCGGACGGCGAAGAAGATCAAGTGACGATCATTTTATGAACAAGCTGCTGATTTTCATTCTGTTTGCGCTGGCGACGCCTGCAATTTGGTTGACAGCCGGTCGCCAGCAGGCGCAGACCGGATCGGCCTCGCAATCGCCGGCCGGCGCCGCCCCCAAGCCGATCTACGAAACGCGCGCGGATCATGACCCCGACGGCATCGGCAAGTTTTATATGGGCCGCGAGATCGCGCACGTCATGGGCTACCAGGGCGCCGAATGGCTGGAGCGCCCGGAACGCATCGAAGAAGAACGCCCGGATCAGGTGGTCGAGCAGATGAAGCTCAAGCCGGCCGACGTCGTCGCCGATGTCGGAGCCGGCACGGGATATTTTTCATTTCGCATCAGCCGCGTCGTGAAGCAAGGCAAAGTCTTTGCGGTCGACATCCAGCCCGAAATGCTAGCCGTCGTCGAAAAACGCAAGAAGGAATTGAAGATCGACAATGTAATCGCCGTGAGGAGCGAGGAGTCGGAAGCGAATTTGCAGGACAATTCAGTTGATGTCGCGCTGCTGGTTGACGTCTATCACGAGTTTTCATTCCCCCGCGAAATGATGCAGAGCGTGGTCAAAGCCTTGAAACCCGGGGGGCGCGTGGTTCAGATCGAATACCGGGGCGAAGACCCCGATGTGCCGATTAAGCGGCTGCACAAGATGACCGTCGCGCAGGCGCGCAAGGAGATGGTCGCCGTAGGATTGGCCTGGAAAGAGACGAAGAGTTTTCTCCCGCAGCAGCATTTCATCGTTTACGAAAAGCCTGTGAAATAACGCATATTGTGACGAATGCTCCTCTCAGTTATGGTGATTTCGCTCGAATGCTTTACGCCACAGGCGTTCTTTCCGATCCGTGGCTGGGCGGCAAAGAACGTTTCCGAATGCGACCCGCGCTGCTCTCCCAATCGCAAGCCGAGCGACTGCGGTCTTCCGCCGAGCGCGTCGGGCTGATCTACCACGAACTCTCCGAAATCGTCATTCGCCGTCCCGAACTACTCGACCAGTTCTTCAATCTCACCCCCTGGCAGAAAGCGATGTGGCTCGCTTCGGAGGGCCGCTGGCACGGCATCGCGCGTGTCGATCTGTTCATATGCCCTGATGGCGCTGAGGATGGACAAATCCGCGCCTGCGAGATGAATTCCGACACGCCGTCAGGTGAGGCCGAAGCCGCGCTGCTCAATCAACTGCTCCACCCCTTTCATCCTGACACGATTGATCCGAACGAAGGATTCGATGAACGGTTCTGGCAGATGCTCAGGGCTTCGCATCGGGCGCGAACCGGCCTGGACGTTGAACCGGAGAGCGTCGCCATCGTTTATCCGACCGATCTCCCGGAAGATTTGAGCATGATCGCGATCTACAAGCGGTGGCTCGAAGCCCGCGGCTGCAAGGTTACGCTCGGCTCGCCTTTCAACCTCGGCGTAGACGACGAGGGGCGGGTGACGGTCATGGGCGAGGCCGTCGATCTGATCGTCCGGCATTACAAGACCGATTGGTGGGGCGAGCGCGAAACCATCTGGACGAACCAGGCGCCGTTCGCTGACCCAGACCCGCTCGCGCGCGAATTGACACTTCTGCTCGAAGCCGAGAACGAGGGCCGAGTCACCGTCGTCAACCCTTTCGGCGCGGTCGTCACGCAGAACAAATTCGCTATGGCGTTGATGTGGGAGCGGCGCGAACTGTTTTCAGAACAAGCCCAAAGCTGGATCGCCGAATACATTCCCGAAACGCGCAGACTGGTTGTGATGAATCACGAAGACTTGAGCCGCGATGAATGGGTGTTGAAATCGGATTACGGCTGCGAAGGCGATTCAGTTCTGTGCGGGCCATTCACTAAACCGAGCGATTGGCAACTGGCGCTGGCGACGGCGATCCCCGAGCATTGGATCGCGCAGCGGTTCTTCGAGGTCGCGCCGGTTGAAGACGGTCAGGGCGGGGGGGCGCTGCCAAATTATGGAGTCTATTTGATAGGTGGGCGCGCGGCCGGCTTCTACACACGGCTTTCACAAAAGGCTACCAATTATGCTTCGGTGACAGCGCCGACTTTCATCGTCTGATCATCTCCCGCGACTCTTTAACCGCTGCCGCCGCATAACGGAATTAGCCGCCGTCTTACAGTGTCAAGAGACGCTCATCGAACAAACAAATCATCCTGATAAATCATCATAAGAATGATCATGAAAGCGGAAAAGTAGAGCATGAAGAGAAACATGCCAAACTCTATTCTGCCAAGCCAAACGACCAGTCGCCGCAATTTTTCTGTGTGAGTCGGCAGTGTGGGATTGCCAAGTTTGATTTTGCCGCCAACAAAAAGCAGCAATGGAATGTAAAGGGCCATCGCCAGCAGCCAGATGATAAAGGTCATTCCCCCGATGACGACGTACAGCATCCACCAGAACAGTGGAGCAATCAGCAAGGTAAAACCCCATTTGCCAAGACTGCCCTTTGTCCATTGTGGGAAAACCATAAGTTTCGTTTTGGGCCAGATCTGCCATGTCCAGACTCTGGCGTCTAGCGCCATCAACAGCCCCCGACGGCTTCCACACAGTTATCGTTCAAACCGAAACCTTACTCCGCCCCTCACCATTCGCGGCATTCCCAACGACTCAAGCGGCGTGCGCGCGACGGCGTATCGTTTGTCGAATAAGTTTTGAACGGCGACGAAGGCCTCGATGTAGCGGGCGAGCGGGCGCGCGACCGTCACGTCGAACACCGCGAAGCCGCCCAGCGGCAGGCGGTTTTGGTCATCGTCGAACTGTTTGCCCGAGGCGCGGAACTGCATTGCGGCGGTGAGGTATCTAGGATTTGAGTAGACGGTTTGGAGCGTGAATTGATGTCGGGGGACTTGAGGAATCCACAGCCCTTCGAGAGTCACGTCCTGCGGCGCGCGCCGAACGATGGCGTCTGCGAACAGGTATCCGGCTGAGATTCGCCAGAAAGTCGAGACGTTGAAATCGGCCTCGGTCTCGACGCCGCGCGAACGCGTGCGGCCCAGGTTGCGGCGTTCGCGTGTGATCAAGGCCGGTGTGACCGACAGTGTGAAGTTGGAGATCGGGTTGATGATCTCTGTCCAGTAACCGGTGACCCGCGCGTTCACTCGGCTGTTCAGAGTCCAGGTCATTCCGGTCTCGCCGCCTGTCAGCCGTTCGGCGACCAGACTCGCGTTGGCGTTCGTCACCGTATCACCCACGCGGAATCCGCGGTACAACTCGTTGAGCGTCGGCGCGCGAAACGCTCGATAAGCGGAGGCCCGCAGCGAAAACTGCTCAGTCGGTCTGAAGATGAGCGCCAGTCGCGGGCTGAAAGCGTCAAGCGAGCGGGCGGGGAAGAAGCGCGGCGTGATTGCGCCGGTCGTCAAATTGCGCGACACCGAAGCCGCAGACGAGTCGCGCCAGTTATCGTAACGCGCATTGACGCTGAGTTGCCATCGCGGCGAGATGCTGAACAGGTCCTGAATGAAAAACCCCGCGCGCCGCTGGCGGCCGCCGGAGCTGGAAAACGTCGTCGCGCGGCCGCTGGCGATCGCGGTCTCGTCGCTCACGCCGCGCACGCCGCGCACGTCGACTCCTGCGACCAGCAAGTGCTTTTCAAAACTCACCCGCGACCAGTTGAACGAAGCGCCCACATCGCGCGAAGGCACAAATTGCAAGCGATTCAACGCCTCGGAATTCCGATTGGCCGCCACGGCTGAAAAAGTCTGGTGATAGCGTTGCTGGTTTGCGAACAGTGTCAAATTCCAATCGCTTGCTTCGGCGGTCCTGAACCGTCCTCCGGCCACCAGAGATTCCGAAGCCGTGTCGTTCGTTTGCGCTTGGGTTCCGTTGCGCCGGTCTTCGTCGAACAGCGAGCCGCGAAGGAAAACGGAGTCGGTCGTGTTCCAGTCATTCTGCAGACGCAACGTGAGCGCGCGGTGTTTGGAAGCGGCGAGATCGTCCGCCGTCCCCCGGATTTCAGGCGCGATCAGGAAATATCCATCGGTGCGGAACGCCTCGCCCGCGACGGAGGCCGAAAAGTTGCTCCATTTGTCACTGGCGAAGAACGTGGTGTCGGCGGTATCGCGGTTACCGTACGCGGCTTCGGCGTTGATCACGCGCTGAGTCGGAGGGCGTGAGATGACGTTGATCACGCCGCTCAACGCGTCGGAGCCGTAAAGGTCTGACGAGCCGCCGCGAACGAGTTCGATTCGATCGACCGCCGCGCGCGGCACTCTGTCCCAGTAAACCCAGCCTCCAAACGCGTCGTTGAGCGGCAAGCCGTCGCTCATCACCAGCGTGCGGCTCGCGCCGCTGGCGCCCGCGCCGCGCAGGCTGACGCCCTGCGTCGTAGGATTGGCCACGACGCTGCTCGAACGGCGAAAGATGCTGAAGCCGGGCGCCTGTCGCAGCAGGTCGTCGAAGGTCTGCGCGGCGGCGTTGCTCACGTCTTTCGCGTCAAAGACCGACACGCTCGCCGGCGCCGATGACAGGCGCAATTCGGCCCGCGCCGGGGTGACCGTGACCGTTTCCGCGACCGCCGCAGGTTCGAGCGTGACGTTGACGGTCGCTTGCGGCGAATTCAGCGAGACCCGCCGGCTAAAGACCGAGAAGCCGTCGGCCGAGACGCGCAATTCGTATTCGCCGAGCGGCAGCGCCAGCGTGAACTGCCCCGCGCCGTCGGCGCTCGTCTCGCCCCTGGTTTGATTATCGGCGACCGCGACCACGCGGGCTGCGTTGACGGCATCGCCGCGTTTGTCCGTCACGCGACCCGAGATTTGTGACGAAGTTTGCGCTGATGCGATAGCCGCCAAAATAAGCGGGCATAAAAAGGCGCAGAGAGCTTTCAGAAAGTTCCTCGGTAGTTGATTCATGGTTTTGTGCGGCGCAGAAGTGGGTAGGGGTTGATGGTGTCGCCTTTCCAAACTTTCTTCGGATCGGCGCCTGCTACTAAGATCGAAAAATGCAGATGGTAATTACCGGGGCCTGCGTTGCCGGTGTTGCCGACATAAGCGATGACGTCGCCCTGTCGCACGTAATCGCCCACGCGGAGGCCGTCGGAGAAGCGGTCGAGGTGCGCGTAATAGAAGACAAATTTTTTATCTTCGCTCAACTGGTAAATTATCTTGCCGCCGAGTCTGTTGCGCCCGATCCGGACGATCTCGCCGTCGGTGGCCGCCAGCACACGAGTTCCGCGCGGAACCATAATGTCTATCGCGCGGTGGACCCGGCCGCCGGAACGCGCCGCGTAGAAAGTGTCGTGCAAATCGCTCGGACGCCCGCCTTCGACCGGAATAATCAGGCTGACCGATTTGACGCCCCTGGCCGCGGGGGCTGGAGAAGATTTCGGCGTTGACGCGGGGGAAGACGCTAAAGATTTCGGCGTCGACGCGGGGGAAGACGCTAAAGATTTTGGCCCCGATGCCGGAGGAGAGGCTAGTGAAGATTTTGGCGCCGGCGTGGGGGAAGATGTTGGCGCCGATTTCGGGGCAGGCTCGGGAGAAGATGTGATCTCCGGCGGCGGTAGGGGCGTTAAATCTGATACGTGCGGCAAACGCAGCTTCCATTTGTCGGGTACGGGTGGGGAAGGCAAATCGCGAAGTTCTTTGTCATCATTTTTAACCCGCCGTGGCCTCGATGCGCTGGGCGCCGGCGCGGAAGATAAATCGCGAAGTTCTTTGCCATCATCCTTAACCCGCCGCGGCCTCGATGCGCCGGGCGCTGGCGTGGGAGATGGAGATGCGGACCTTGATGGAATCAGGAGGGGGAATTTTGGGGCAGGAGCGGGGGAAGATGTCTCGGGAGACTTTGGCGCTTGTGTTTGGGGAGACGCGGGAGCCGCTTCGGGGGGATTTTGCGGCGTCGCCGGGATAAACAGAACCATGGCCAGCCAAAGCGTCGGGATGGCGATCATTTTTTTCACTCCTGGGGAAAAGAGCATGGAGTCCAGTCTTTAGGCCGCCGGAGTTCAGCAACCTAAAGGCCGGACTCCATGCTCTTCATTCGCTTCCATTTTTCAGTAACAGTGGTTCAAGCTCTCGCCACACGTTCTCGGTCATCACTTTTTCGCCGGCGACATTTGGATGAATGCCGTCGGGCTGGTTCATCTCGCGATTGCCGGCCACGCCGTCCAGAAGGAAGGGGATCAGCGTGAGCTTGTATTTTTTGGCCAGGTCGCGATAAACCTGCCGGAATTCACTAGTGTATTCTTCGCCCATGTTCGGAGGCGCTTCCATACCCGCGAGGACGACCGTAACTCCGCGGTCCTGCGCGCGCTCGATGATCTCGGCCAGATTCTTTTTCATATCGGCCACGGGCAATCCACGCAGCCCGTCATTTCCGCCAAGCTCCAGGATCAGAAACTTCACGGAGCCTTCTTCGAGCGCCCAGTCGATGCGGTTGACTCCGCCCGCCGACGTGTCTCCCGACATGCCGGCGTTGGTCACGCGAAAACGGTGCCCTTTTTCGTCGAGCTTACGCTGTAAAAGCGTAGGGAAGCAATGATCATTGTGCAAACCGAACCCTGCGGTCAAGCTGTCGCCGAAGGCGACGATAATGGGCCGCCCGTCCGGTTTCGCCGGGGGCTTCGCCGGCGCGAAGGACGACGCGCCGGTCGACGATTGATCCGGCCTGCCCGATTTCTGACAGGCGACGGAAAAGGCCGCCAGCAGCAGCGCGCTCACAAGTGACGCGAATCTGTTTCTGTTTACCATCTCGATCTTCTCCTGTCTCTCACTGCTGAGAGGTAATTAAGCTAAAAACTTTCCGGCTCCTGGCCGAAAATTTCGGTACGCAATCGAACAATGATTTAAAATAGCGGCCCACGCCGCAAGCTGAGTACCCCGAGCGGTAGCGAGCGTGGCTTGCGGCGCGGGCCGC
>DATCXQ010000124.1:0-10497 GCA_036565725.1 Blastocatellia bacterium | reverse complement strand
CACCGCAAGACCTGCCCGCGAGGACGCGGGCGCGCCGCCTGATTTTAATTGTTTCAGGGCGTCGCAACGCCACATGAGGGCTCCTCTGAAAATCGGTTCATAATCCCACCTTTAGACGGAAGGTCAAGCTATAAATCACATTCTGAGGCGCCAATCGCTTCCGCCTAAAGGCGGGACTGCGAACCGCGCTTTTCATTATTTCCGAGCGTCGCCGTAGCGACTGAACGACTTCTGTAAATGTGGGGGTGTCCGATTACCGAAGCTCCCGCGTCGTGTGTTCGGTGACGTCGATCATCTCCGGTTCTGGTTTCATCCGTGGAGATTGGGGAATCGCCTGGTTGATGGGAGAGTTCATTTCTTCCAGCGCTTTGCGCTTCTGTTCGAGCATCGCGAGTTCCGCGCGCAACTGGCGTTCGCGGATGTTCTTGAAAAATCCGCTGGAAATGAGATTGTATGCGCCGACCGCGCCCAGCGCCAGCGAGACGAACAAGAAAGTCAACAGCACGATGAGACTGGCCCGAAACGCCTTTCCATCGAGATGTGACAGCGTGACCGAGCCGAAGACGATCAGGAAGATGATCAGGTCGAAAGCCGTGACCATCATCAGCGTGACGCCGGCCATCATCCGCTTTTCGCGCCGCCACTGCTCCTGAGTCATACGTTCGGCTTCGCGCGGCTCTTCCAACAGACGCGCATGACCCGCCAGCTTCAGCCCGCAAGATTTGCAGAATTTCGCCTTCTGTTCAGTTTGTGTTCCGCATTGTGGGCAGTACATTCGGTCACTCTTTCAATTTTTTCTTCACCTGCGCCGGGACGCCCGCGACCAGCGAATTGGGCGGCGTGTCTTTGATGACCACCGATCCCGCGCCGGTCATCGAGCCGCGGCCGACGCGCACCGGCGCTACCAGCATCGTGTCGGAGCCGATCTTGACGTCGTCTTCGATTAATGTCGGGTTCTTCTGCTTGCCGTCGTAATTGCAGGTGACGGTCCCGGCGCCGATGTTGACCCGGTCGCCGATGGTCGCGTCGCCCAGGTAAGTCAGGTGCATCGACTTCGTTTTACGGCCCAGGCGCGATTTTTTGACCTCGACGAAATTGCCTATCATGGCCTCCTCGGCCAGTTCGGCGTGAAGCCGCAGGTGGGCGAACGGCCCGACTGTGTTGCGCGCCGTCAGTTTGCTGCTGACGATCACGCAGGAGTTCAGAATCTTGCACTCGTCGCCGATCTCGACGTTGACCAGCCGGGACCATGAAAGGATTTCGCAATTGCCGCCGATCCGCGAATCGCCCTCGATGATCACCTGCGGGTGGATCACTGTGTCGCGCCCGATCTCGACCGTATCGTCGATGTAGGTCGAATCAGGGTCAATTATGGTTACGCCGTCGGCCATCAGACGGTCGATAGTCTCGTGGCGAAGCCGTTTCCACATCGCCGCCAACTCGGCGCGCGTGTTGACGCCGTCCAGTTCGCGCGCGTCCTCGTGGAATAGGGTCGAGACTCTGAGGCCGGCTTCGAGCATGAGCTGCGGAACGTCGGTCAGGTAATACTCGTTTTGGGCGTTGTGCGGCGAGAGCCGATCGAGCGCGTCGAGCAGCGGCGGAATGTCGAAGCAGTAGAAGCCCGGATTCAACTCGCTGATCGCGCGCTCTTCAGGCGAGCAGTCGCGCTCCTCGACGATCTTCAGGAAATCGCCACGCGCGTCCCTGACGATGCGTCCGTAAGCCGGAGGCGGATCGATGCGGATGGTGATGAGCGTGGCGGCGTTCCCGGCGCGTTCATGTTCGGCCACCAGTTTGCGCAAGGTCTCGGCCTTGACCGCCGGCGTGTCGCCGTAAAAGACGACCAAACGTCCGCTCGCGTTCTTCAACGCGTCGCCCGCGCATTTGACGGCGTGGCCGGTGCCGCGCTGCTCCGATTGTGTGACGAATCGCAACTTGTCGGCGTCGGCGGGGGTGAGCGAGGCGCGAGCGGCTTCTTCGACCTTGCCCGCCTGATGGCCGACGACCACGAAGATGTTTTCCGGCTCCAAACCCGCCGCGGCGCGCAGCGCGCGCGCGATCATCGGACGGCTTCCGATCTTGTGCAGAACTTTGGCCTGGCTGCTCTTCATTCTCGTGCCGAGACCTGCGGCCAGGATCAGCGTATTGATAGGACTTTTCACTGCGTCTTCCTCCGAAAGATCAACCACGAATCAGCGTCGCGAGCAGCGCAGATTCGTGGTTGATCTTCATTGTTTCTCCTTTGTCGTCGCAACGACATGGGCGACTCCTTGCTAGGGCGAGGGAAACCCGCCCCTGCTATAAATGTTAAATATCGCCTCGCTGAGCTTTTCGGGCGCATGGCGCACGGCCCGCGATTCCGAAATGAGCGGGAGGGAGATGAATTGAATGGCGCCGGATTCGCGGTAGGTCGGATCCTCGGCATTTGGCGCGTCCGGCGGCTTGAGCGCGACGGCCTTTTCAGCCGCGTAACGTTCGAGCATCTCGGCTGAAATCGGCGCGGAATTGAACAGCGCATAATCCAGCTTGAGCTTCGGGACGTAAGCGAGCAGATGTTTGACATGGTCCAGGGCGGTCATCCCTTCGGTTTCGTTAAACTCTGTCATCGCGTTGCAAACGTAAATCTTCTTCGCCTTCGATCGGATCAGGGCATCGGCGATGCCGCGGACGAGCAGGTTGGCTATGACGCTGGTGAAGAGCGACCCCGGGCCGAGCGTGATCAGGTCGGCGTCGAGTATCGCCTCGACCGCTTCGTCGAGGGCGCGCGCGTCCGGCGGCGAGATCGTTAATTCGCGTATCGGCGCGTTCCGCGATTTGATGGCCATCTGGCCGCGGATTAGCCTGCCTTCCACTTGCGCTACGAGATCTACGCCGTCGAGCGTAGAAGGCAATACGCGAGCCGTGATGCCCAACATCATCCTGGCCTGATCGATCGCTTGGAGAAAAGACCCGCCCATCTGATTGAGCGCCAATATGATCAGATTGCCGAGCGAATGGCCGCCGATCGCCCCGTTGCCGGGAAAGCGATGGCTGAAGAGCCTAGTAATGAGATGATCTTCGTCGGCCAATGCGACCAGACAATTGCGAATGTCGCCCGGCGGCAAAACCGAGAACTCGCCGCGCAAACGCCCGGAGCTTTTGCCGTCGTCAGTCACGGTGACGATAGCGGTCAACGAAATTTGAGGGCCAATCTCGGCCCTCTCGGGGCGCCTCGCTGGCGAACGCGCGTTCGAGCTCGCCACCGAGGAGACCAGAGGCGCTATATAAGGTTTCAGACCTTGCAGCAGAGTCGAAAGCCCTGTGCCTCCGCCGATGGCGACAAATTTAATCGGGGCGATTCCTGACATAATTGATTCCTTGACTTAAATGATGGTGAGTCTGCCTTAGCCATTT
Organism: Blastocatellia bacterium; assembly: GCA_036565725.1. Taxonomy (GTDB): domain Bacteria; phylum Acidobacteriota; class Blastocatellia; order RBC074; family RBC074; genus JAJVID01. Next base: position 7,104 of record DATCXQ010000124.1, on the reverse strand, counting down.
CGGAGGCGTCAAGATGGGTTGATATTTTTAATGCTACCGCGCGCGTCAGTAAGCGATATTTTGATCAACGCCGGAAAAACGCCCGCGCGCTGTAACTTGACAGACAGACCCAAGGGCTAGCGTCTTACTATACTGCCGATTATCGGCCTGAGCGGAGTATACGCGAATCTCGCGCAGTTAAGCGGTTGACGTTTTAAACAAAAAATAATTGGCTCGAAAGGACTTTTTTGTTGGCAAAATACGGGCAATCTGTATATTCACGTTCATCGCGGCGCCGCGCGAGCGGCGGGTGCGATAGCTGCTGGGATAAGCTTCCCGCATGACGAAACACTATTGGTCGGCGGGGGGTAAATAAAGGATTAACTTAGGATACAGGAAAGGGGGACGACGCTTATGGTGAAAATATCAAGTGACACGTTGAAGATGATAAACAAGTTGCCCAAAAAAAAGAAAGAGAAGGTGGACGCGATTGTGCGTCGCCATGTCGCGGCATGTCAAAGGAATGGATTCGATCCGGAGAATTTGGACCGCGTCTACATAGAGGCAATTGAGATGATCGATTTGGAGGTCAGATTCCCGGAACCGGACTCCGAAGAGTCCCGCGATTGGGAGCCGGCGCGCCATTATGACCAATACATAAGCCCGAAGGCCGCATGAGGCGCCCGTAAGCATTTCAGCCCGTAAGCCTTTCAGATTGATACAGTCTTTAGTCTGCCCGTTCACAATTTACGTCGCGGGCAGACTAAAGGCTATCCCACAATTCTCCGATTCAGTTAAAACGAAACGCCTCAGTGTGGGGTAGGCTAATTAGTCTGTTCCATAATCTCAGCACTGCGCCACGCCTTCAGATTTGCTATCATCTCCGCCGCAGACCCCGTCAAGTTTCAACAATGAATAGCGAGAGTTTCATAAACATTGTAGGGGGCGGACTGGCCGGTTCCGAAGCCGCTTGGCAGGCGGCGCGGCGCGGTTTGCGTGTACGTCTTTTTGAAATGCGCCCGAATCGGGCCACGGGCGCGCACCGCACCGGCGCGCTGGCCGAGCTGGTCTGCAGCAACTCGCTAAAATCCGACGTGGCCGACACGGCGCCGAGGTTGCTTAAGGACGAATTGCGCGCTGGCGGCTCGCTGCTATTGCGGTTGGCCGGGGAAGCGGCCGTGCCGGCGGGCGGCGCGCTCGCCGTGGATCGTGAAAAATTTTCGGCCCTCGTGACCGAGACCTTATCAAATCATCCGAACGTCGAGCTTCGCCGCGAAGAGGTTGCGGCTATCCACACCGACAGGCCTGACGAGGTCACGGTTATCGCTGCGGGGCCGCTTGCCTCGCCCGCGCTGGTCGAGGCGATCGGGCGATTGACCGGCGAGCGCGACCTTTATTTCTTCGACGCGATCTCGCCGATCGTCGACAGCGAAACGATCAATTACGACGTCGTCTTCAGGGCGGCGCGTTACGGCAAGGGCGGCGACGATTACGTCAACTGCCCGATGTCGAAAGAGGAGTACGACCGGTTTTATGACGCGCTGGTGTCGGCGGAGAAAGTCAAGCCGCATGAGGGCATGTGCGGCGAGGAGAAGTTCTTCGAGGGCTGTCTGCCGATAGAAGAGATCGCGCGACGCGGCCGCGACACGCTGCGCTTCGGGCCGATGAAGCCCGTCGGGCTCGTCGATCCGCGCACGGGGCGAGAGCCTTACGCCTGTGTGCAACTGCGGCTGGAGAATTTGATGGCCGGCGCTTACAACATCGTCGGGTTCCAGTGCCACATCAAATACGGCGAGCAGAAGCGTATTTTGCAGATGATACCCGGTTTGGAGAACGCCGAATTCATCCGCTTCGGCCAGATGCACCGGAACACGTACATCTGTTCGCCGAAACTTTTGCGCGAGACGCTGCAAATGCGCCAGCATCCGCGCGTTCTTTTCGCAGGCCAGATTTCGGGCATCGAAGGCTACACCGAGGCGATGGCGACCGGGATGATCGCCGGGATGAACGCGGCGCGGCTGGCTCGCGGGCTTGAACCATCCCCGCCGCCGCGCGAATCAGCCACCGGGTCGTTGACTTTTTATCTGGCCAACGCCGATGTGAAAAATTTCCAGCCGGCCAATACAACCTTCGCGCTGTTGCCGGCGATCGAACCGGAATTGAGAAAGCTATTGAAACGTAAAGCCGACCGCTGTCATTTTCAGACTGAGCGCGGATTGAAAGCGTTCAAAGATTGGCTTGCGCGGATCGGAGAGCATGAATGGGGCTTATAAGTCTTGCGAGCCTTATTTCAAACGTATGAAGACTGTTAGCCACAGAAATCACCGCAAGACACAGAGAAATCGTTAATTCCCTCTGTGTCCTGCGGCGCCCTTTGTGGCTATTCATCATACATATGAAAATCCCTGTGAGTCCTGTTCAGGCTGTTCCCAGGAAGTTTCCGCAGGAGAATATAGATGGAGAGCGAGTTCACCGGCGCGGACGCTAAGACGAGGAGGCGCCGCAGAGTCTTTTTCCCGACGGCGCTTCTTCTTGTCGCCGGGGGGTTCATATTGGCGTCGCTTCAATCGGCCTTCAGCCAGAGCGGACGCGGCCCGCAGCCCGATCCGAAGGAGCGGAAGACTGACAAGCGCAAATATCCGGGCCCTACGCCGAAAATCCGCCTGCCCGAAAACCCTCCGCAACCAAAAGAGAAAGACGGCGAGGACATAATTCGCATCAACAGCGACCTGATCAACGTCGTCGTGACCGTCGGCGGTCTTCCGCCGAGCGCCTCGCTCGATCTGAGGCAGGAAGATTTCGAAATCCTCGAAGACGGCGCGCCACAGGAGATCGCCAACTTCTCCCGTAACGCCGACCAGCCGCTGAAGATGGTCATGCTTTTCGACACCAGTTACAGCGTCGCCCAGCGGCTCAATTTCGAGCGCCGCGCCGCCGCGCGTTTCTTCGAGCGCGTGATTCGCCCGCAGGACCGCGCCGCCGTATTTTCGGTCTCTACCGACGTGTCCGTTTTGCAGGAGTTCACCAACAAGGTCCCGCTCCTGGTGGACGCCACGCGGCAGCTCAAGGCGCAGGGCGCGACCTCGCTTTACGACGCCATTTACCTGGCGGCCGACTATCTCAAGCCCGCTGAAGGCCGCCGCGTGATCGTCATCGTTTCGGACGGCGGCGACACCACCAGCAGCAAGGGATTGCTCGAATCTATAGCCCAGGCGCAAAAATCCGACTCGGTCATTTTCGCCATCTTCACGGGCAGCCCGTGGCCTTCCGAGAACCTTCGCGATCTGGCCGCCGAACGCGCTCTCGAATCGTTGACTAAAGAGACCGGCGGCGAATTGTTCAAAACCAGGCTCCCGGACGGGAGGCGGCCTGGCGATGAGTCCGATGAGGCGTCGCTGAAAGAACTCGACCGGTCCTTCGCCGATCTCGCCGACCGGTTGCGCACCCAATACGTCCTCGGATTCTTCTCGACGAACGAAAAACGCGACGGCTCTTTCCGCAAACTTGACGTCCGAATCAAAAAGACCAATTACGTCGCGCGCGCCAGAATAGGGTATTACGCGCCTAAGGAGTGAGGAGGCGACGGGGCGAAGGGGCGAAGGGACGACAGGGGGAGTAGGATAAGGGGGCGCCGCTTGCCATCTCAATTCATCTCGTCGCCCCGTCGCCCCGTCTCTTTCTCCCCGGCGCTCTCCCACTCTTCGAAAGCTCGTGCTAGAATCGCGCCCGCGTTCAGAGATTTTCCACACAAATTTTGCTCATTCACTGATCGGACGATCGCTCCTCCCGCGTCTTTCATATCACAATTTATGAGTCTCATTTTGGGAGGATCGTCCGAGCTTAAAAGAAAGTCATATGTTTTATGCAAGCCGACATAGTTTTGATTCGTTCAGTATTCATCGTCATTTTCGTCATCGCCGGCTACCTGATTCAGCCTATTCCCGAATCGTTGAGTAGGGAACTGGAAATCCCCGGCGGGTCGAGGTCGCTTTCGGCGCTCGCCGGCGCGTTGTTGGCGAGCGGTATAATCTTCTTCGAACTCCGCATTCGGCGGGCCTCGCTGAAGACCCTGATCGGGGCGGCGGCCGGCTCGATCCTCGGCATCATCGGCTCGACGCTGATCGGGTTCCTGATCACCGCGCAGCACTGGGATCAGCCAATCAAATCCTTCCTGACCTTGACGCTCACGCTCTTCATGGCTTACGTCGGGTTACTGGTCGGCGCGGCGAAAGGCGACTACCTCGACCTCTCGGCGCTCGGCGGCATCCTTAGCGAACGCGGGACGAAGCAGAGCTACAGGATTCTCGACACCAGCGTGATCATCGACGGGCGCGTCGCCGACATCGCCGAGGCCGGCTTTATGGGCGGCACGATTCTCATCCCGCAATTCGTCCTGCGCGAATTGCAGCAGATCGCCGACTCGTCCGATTCCGCCAAGCGCAACCGGGGCCGGCGCGGACTGGATATCCTTCAGCGCATCCAGAAAAACAGCAACCTCGACGTGCAGATTTATGAAGCCGATTTCCCGAACGTGCGCGAGGTCGACCTGAAGCTGATCGAACTCGGCAAACAACTCAACGCGCCCATCGTGACCAACGACTTCAATCTCAATAAGGTTGCGCACCTGCGCGGCGTCGAAGTGCTCAACATCAACGAGCTGGCCAACGCGCTCAAGCCAGTCGTGCTGCCCGGCGAGATAATGAGGGTCTTCATTCTCAAGGAAGGCAAGGAATACAACCAGGGCGTGGCCTATCTGGACGATGGCACGATGGTTGTGGTCGACAACGCGCGCCGCCTGATCGGCAAAAATGTCGACATGGTCGTGACCAGCGTCCTGCAGACCACGGCGGGCAAGATGATCTTCGGACGCGTCGAAGACCAGAAGCCCGAAGTGCGCGAGGCTAAGGGCGAATATCGCGACCGCCCGTCGCGTCCGCTCCCGGCGCCGGCCCCGTCGGTTGATTGAGGAAGTGGTTAATAGTTGGTGGTTGGTGGTGGGGATTTCCGCCGCCAACCACCAACCACCAGCCACCGACCACCGCTATGAATGTTGCTATTATTCCCGCCGCCGGCAGCGGCAGCAGATTCGGCGGGCAAACCCCGAAACAATTCATCGAGATCGCAGGCGCGCCGATCATCATCCACACGTTGAGGAAGTTCGACGAGTGTGAAGACATCGGCGCCATCGTCGTCGCGCTGCGGCGGGAAGAGGTCGAACGGTTTGAGCGGGCGCTTCGCGCCCACAAAATCCGAAAACCGGTTCGCCTCGCCGGCGGCGGCGCCGAGCGCAGCGATTCGATTTTGAACGCGCTGGAAGCGGCGAGCGAGTTTCGGCCCGAAATTGTGGCCGTTCACGACGCCGTGCGCCCCTTCGTCACGCCGGAGCGGATTTCCGCCGTCATCGCCCGGGCGCGCGAGATCGGCGCGGCCATCCTGGCCTTGCCCGCGACCGACACGATCAAGGAGGTTGATGACGGGCTGATCCGGCGCACGCTCGACCGCCGCCGCGTCTGGCGCGCCCAGACTCCGCAGGCGTTCCGCTACGATCTGCTGATGCGCGCCAACGAAGAGGCGCGCGCCGCCGATTTGCCGCCGGCGCAGGCGACCGACGACTCGTTTCTGGTCGAACGTCTTGGGGCGCCTGTGGCCGTCGTTGAAGGCATGGCGAACAACATCAAGATCACCACGCCGGAAGACCTGGCCCTGGCGGAAAAACTTTTAAGCGTATAAGCAGAGACATTATGAGCCAGTTTCGCGTGGGCATAGGAAATGACATCCACCGCCTGGTCGAAGGTCGCAAGTTGATCCTCGGCGGGGTCGAAATCCCTCATGAGCATGGGCTGCTCGGCCATTCCGACGGCGACAGCCTGACGCATGCGATCACCGACGCGCTGCTCGGCGCGGCCGCGCTCGGCGATATCGGCTCGCATTTTTCCGACCGCGACCCGCGGTGGGCCGGCGCCGACAGCCTCGTATTTCTGCGCCACGTCCGCGACCTGCTCGAAGAGCGAGGGTTCGAGATCGCCAACGTCGACGCGACAATCCTGGCCGAACGCCCGAAAATGGCGCCGCATATTTCCGAAATGAAAGTGAGACTCGCCGAAGCGATGAAAATCAGCGAGTCGCAGATCAACGTTAAAGCGAAAACGAATGAAGGGCTTGACGCGATAGGGCGAGGCGAAGCGATTGCGGCGCAGGCGGTCGCGCTCATAATGAGATAGACTAAAGTCTGTCCGTAGCATGAATTGAGGGCGGACAGACTTTAATCTGTCCCACGATAATTTTATGTTCGACGTAATCGCATTCGACGCCGACGATACACTGTGGCACAACGAGCCGATCTATCGTGGCGCGCAGAGCCAGGTTCTCGACATCATGGCGCATTATCACGACCGTGATTGGATAGAGCGCCATATGTACGAGACCGAAATCCGCAACCTCGAACATTACGGCTACGGCATCAAAGGCTTCACGCTCTCGATGATCGAAACTGCGATCAAATTGACCGAAGGGCGCATCAGCGGCGCCGAGATAGGCCGGGTCATCGAATTGACCCGCGAGATGTTCAGCGCCCCGGTCGAACTCCTCGACGGCGTCGAAGAGACGATCGCGACGCTCGCCGCCTCGCACGACCTGATGCTGATCACCAAAGGCGATCTTTTCGAGCAGCAGGCCAAGATCGCGCGTTCGGGGCTGGCCGACCATTTTGGCAAGATCGAAATCGTCCCGGTCAAAATCAGAGAGACCTACCAATCTATCGTCACCAGGCACGAGATCATCCCTCATCGCTTCCTGATGGTCGGCAATTCGATCAGGTCGGACGTCCTGCCCGTGATCGAGATGGGCGGCCATGCGGTTCACATTCCTTACGAGACCACCTGGGAACACGAAATCGTGCCTGAAGAGGAACTCGCGGGCAGGGAGTTCATCAGGCTCGCGCACATCCGCGAGCTTCCGGCATTGATATATGAGACCAGAAGACCTGATTGAATCAGCGCCGCTCGCTACCGCTCGCGGTACTGATCCGGCCCAATAATGCGACCACAAGACCTGATTGGATCAGTACCGCGAGCGGTAGCGAGCGGGCGTCTGAATGAACGCTTGCTCACGGCGCTGATCCGGCTC
>DATCXQ010000113.1:0-5215 GCA_036565725.1 Blastocatellia bacterium | reverse complement strand
GACCGCAATATCGTCGCCCTTGATCTCCGCCTGAGCCTCGATCAGTTCGTGAATGCAAAGTTGCGTATCGTAGGGTCTCTCGGTCCGGTTGAACTCGACGATCACCTGCTCTTTCTCTTCCGCGCTCATCAACTCGAGCTCTCTGATCCTCTGCGAGGCGTCTCTGACTATTTCCGCCAAGACCTTCTCATAATGCCTCGCCATCCTTCTGACCGTCTCTCCATCATACAAATCCAGGCTGTACTCTAAACTCCCTACGAAACCTCCTTCCCCTTCCGTCAAGGTCAACAGCAGATCGAATTTGGCCGCCCCCGTCTCTCCTTCAATCTCACAGACTTTCAGCCCCTTGATCTTCAATTCTTCACGACCGGCGTTCTGCAGCGCCATCATCACCTGAAACAACGGACTCCGGCTCAGGTCCCGGTCCGGGTTGATCTCTTCCACCAACTTCTCAAACGGCAATTCCTGGCGCCCATAAGCTCCCAGGCACACCTCCCTCTCTCTCTCCATCAACTCTCTGAAACTCGGATTCCCCCCTAGGTCGGTCCTCATCACCAAGGTGTTGGCGAAGAACCCGATCAACCCTTCCAACTCTTTCCGCGTTCGGTTCGCTATCACCGTTCCGACACTGACGTCATCTTCTCCGCTATACCGCATCAGGAGCACCTTTAATGCAGCCATCAGCGTCATAAACGTCGTCACTCCTTCCCGACGACAGAGCCTTCTCAGACCTTCGCTCAATGAATTGTCGATCGCTACTCTCTCCCTGGCCCCTCGGTAGCTGGGCGCCGGCGGTCTTGCGCGATCGGTCGGCAGTTCCATAACCGCCGCGTCTTTGAGTCGCTTCTTCCAGTACCCGACTTCGTCATCCAACAATCTCCCGTCCAAATAACTCTTCTGCCAAACAGCATAGTCGGCGTACTGGACCTCTAGTTCCGGCAACGACGCTTCCCTTCCTTCAGCCATCGCCTCATAGATCTCACAGACCTCCCGCGCCAGCACTCCCATCGACCATCCATCGCTCACAATGTGATGCATAGTGAAGAGCGCCAGGTGTTTCTCTTCTTCAAGCTTCAACACCCTCGCTCTCAGCAGCGGCCCACGACCCAGATCGAATCCCGTCCCCGCCTCCGCTTTCATTGCCGTCCTCGCCTTTTCTTCTCTTTCCTCCTGGACCAGGCCCGTCAGGTCTTCTATCTCTAGTCTCCGCTGCGCCCATTCTTCGATCACCTGTACCGGGGTGCCCGCCTCCACTACGATCTTCGTCCTGAGCGCCTCGTGTCTTCTGACAATCTCATTGACGCTTCGCTCTAGCGCCTCAAGGTCGAACTTCCCCTCCAGACTCACCGCGCCGGAGATGTTGTAGAACGGATTGTTCGGCGCAAGTTGATCTAAAAACCACAACCGCTGTTGCGCGAACGACAACGGCGCCCTCACTTCCCTTTGGCCATCTCTAGCGACTCTGACTAACGGCGGCGCCTCATCCTTCTCTCCCGCCCTGATCGCCCTCTCGATCCTGCTTGCCAGGCCTTCCACGGTCGCATCTTCAAAGATGGCCCTCACACTAATCTCCGCCCCGAACGTCTTCATCACTCGCGAGATGACTTGTGTGGCCGACAAGGAATGGCCTCCGAGTTCGAAAAAGTTGTCGCGGGGCCCCACATGATCAAGTCCCAGCACTTCCGCGAAAGTTCCAGCTAAAATCTCCTCCGCAGGCGTTCGAGAGGAGATGTCAAACACCCCGCCCTCTCCCCGATCCTGTCCGGGTTCAGGCAGGGCTTTACGATCCAGCTTGCCGTTGGGCGTGGTCGGCAGCGCGTCCAACGCAATATACGCGGCCGGCACCATATACTCGGGCAGCGCCGCCAACAGATGCGCGCGCAGCGATTCGGCGTCGACTTTGACCGCCGAATCTTCAGCCGTTGTCCGCGTGTAGTAGGCCACAAGGCGGAGCGCGCCCGAGACGTCTTCACGCGCCAGAACCACTGCTTCTCTGATGGCGGGATGTTGGGCGAGTCGAGTTTCGACCTCTCCAATCTCGATCCGAAATCCTCGAATCTTCACCTGAAAGTCATTGCGCCCCAGATACTCGATATTCCCGTCGGGTAGATAACGGCCCAGGTCCCCAGTCTTGTACATCCGCGAATTGCCGTCCCCGCCAAACGGACAGGCCACAAAACGCTCAGCCGTCAATTCAGCGCGGTTCAGATAACCGCGCGCGACCTGCACGCCTCCGATATGGATCTCTCCAGTCACTCCGACCGGCGCCGGCTCCCCATTACGGTCCAGCAGATAGATTTGCGTATTCGCAATTGGCCGCCCGATGGGAATGCTCTCCTGGCCGGTGTCAGCGGCGCAGTCCCACGCCGTGACATCCACCGCCGCCTCTGTCGGCCCATACAGGTTATACAGACGCGCGGCGCTCAACCGTTGTCGGAACCTTCTGACGAGTGATCCGGGCAAGGCTTCCCCGCTGCAGATCACACGCGCCAGGCTCGAACACCGCCCCGCTTCGCCAGATTCAAGGAACACTTGCAGCATCGACGGCACGAAGTGCAATGTTGTAATGCCCTCTTGTTCGATGACGCTTGTCAGGTAAGCAGGGTCCTTGTGGCCTTCAGGACGCGCCACCACTAGCCTGGCCCCGTTGAGCAGCGGCCAGAAGAATTCCCAGACGGAGACGTCGAAGCCGAATGGGGTCTTCTGCAGCACCGCGTCGTCCTCGGTGAGACCATAGGCGTCTTGCATCCAGAGCAATCGGTTGACGACGCCGCGATGCTCGTTCATCACGCCTTTCGGCCTACCTGTCGATCCCGAAGTGTAGATCACATAGGCCAGGCGCTCCGGCGTCAGTCCGACCGCGGACTTGTCCCGACTGGCGCCCGCTTCGTTCGCCCGGCGCCCGGCCTCGGCTTCAAGATCGATCATCGGAACTCCGGCCTTGGCGAGCGCTGAACGGATTTCGGCCCGCACATGGTTATGGGTCAGCACGACTGCCGGCGCGCTGTCTTCGAGCATATACGCGAGTCTCTCAGCCGGATATGTTGGGTCCAGCGGGACATATGCTCCGCCGGCTTTGAGAATGCCCAGCAGGCCGACGATCATCTCGAGCGAGCGCTCCACCAAAAGCGCTACTCGCGCGTCGGGCTTCACGCCAATCGCGCTCAGGTAATGCGCCAGGCGGTCGGCCTGCGCGTTCAATTCGCCATAGGTCAGTTGGGCGTCTTCACACGCCACCGCCACGGCCTCAGGGTTGTCGGCCGCCCGGACTTCGAACAATTCGTGGACGCACTGATATGACGGATAGCTGGTCTCGGTGGCATTCCATTCCACCAACAACTGTCGTCGTTCCGAGTGAGGCAACACGTCCAAACTACGTACAGAGGTCGCCGGGGCGCTTTCCAGCGCTTTTACCAGCGTCTCCAGCGCGGTGTGCATGTACGCGCAGATCCGACCCGGATCAATCGACGATTGCGATTGCGCGGTCAGTGAGAATCCTTCGCCCAGATCGTCCACGACCAATGTGAGCGGGTAATTGGTTCGCTCTTCAGCCGCCAAGATTTCGATCCCGTCCCACGCCGGGAGCGATCTTTCGGCGGCGCCGGCCGTAATACCGTCTGCTGTGCTATGGCGATAGTTAAGGAGGGCGCTGAACAGTGGCGCCGGCGCCTCTACCGCGCTGCAGCGCTGCGCCAGGGCCAGTGGCGCATGCTGATGCCTCAGCAAATCCGCTAGCAATGTGTGTGTCCGCAGGACGCTCTCTCGCAGACTGGCGCCGCCAATTCGAATCCGGATCGGCAAGGTGTTGATGAACATACCCAACACCCGGTCGGCGCCTTCGCCGCCCTGCATGCGGCCGAGCAATACCGTGCCGAATATCACATCTTCTCGCCCTGAGACTCGCGCCAAGACCTGCGCCCATGCCAGGTGATATAGACTGGCCGCGCTCACCCCAAGCGCCCGCGACTCCTGCCGCAGGCGGTTCGCGAGACGCGTATCGAATTTGCGCCTGGCTTCTCTGATGTCCGGCCCGGCGCCTTGCGCATTGATCAACCCGAACGGCGCCGTCGGCTCATCCACGTCGCCCAGCATTCCCCGGAAGAAGGCTTCATGCTCCTCACGGCTGACAACCAATCGGGCCTGCGCGACAAAATTGCGAAACGGCGGCGGCGCAAGCAGCTGTTCCGCTTGACCTGACAAATGCGCCTGGATCTCCCGCAGCAAGACCTCCAGCGTGGTGTGGTCCATCACCAGATGGTGAACCAGGTGAAGCGCCACCCACCGGTCGTTGCGACCGTCATACGCGAAGCGCACGCACATCAGTGGCGCCCGGCGGACGTCAAGCCGATAGCGCCGCGGATCAAATCGGGCATACAACTCTTCAGCGACGTCGCTGACCGTCGGGTCGACGTTGACTTCTTCCACCTCCAGTTGGGCTCGGCGGTAGACCACCTGGACCGGCTCAGGCAGTCCCTCCCAAAACACTGCTGTGCGCAACAGGTCGTGCCGCTCAATCACAGCTTGCAGAGCCTGAAGAAACCCTTCCATCCTGGTACGGGTATCGAAGCTCAACAACCCGCGCATCAGATACATATCGCCTTCGGGCGACATTTGATGGTGAAACAGAATGCCCTCTTGCAGGGGGGCCAGCGGATAGACGTCCTGGACGTTGGCCGCGCCGCCGGGCATGCGACTGACGATCCGCTCGATGTCGTCGGCGCTCAGTTGCGCCAGAGGCAGCATCTCGGGCTTGATCGCTTCACACCCGAACGGGATGCGATTCGGCGGGACTTCAACCTTGTCACTCTCGCCGCCAACCGCGGCAGCCAATGCGGCCACTGTGGGGTTCGAAAAAAGTCCGCGCACGTCGGTGTGCAATCCCTCACTTCGCATACGCTCGACCAGTCTGACCGCCAGCAGCGAATGTCCTCCCTGTTCGAAGAAGTGGTCATTTCGTCCGACGCGCTCAATCCCGAGAACCTCGGCCCAAATCCGCGCCAATGCGATCTCAGGCTCCCCAACCGGAGCTTCATACTCGCTGGTAATATAGGATGAGCTGTCGGGCGCCGGTAATGCCTTACGGTCCAGTTTGCCGTTAGGAGTCAGCGGCATCTTCTCCAGCGCCACTATCGCCGACGGCGTCATGTACTCCGGCAGCTTCTCCTTCAGGTATTTTCTCAGCCCTGCCACCTCTCCTTCTCTCCCTTCCTCCGTC
>DATCXQ010000073.1:0-10693 GCA_036565725.1 Blastocatellia bacterium | reverse complement strand
GCGCCCGGCGGGCCTGCGCCTGCGCCTGGAGGTTGACCACCGGGACCGCCGGGTCGCGGTCCTCCCGGTCCCCCGCGTCCCGTCGCTGGCGCCCCGGCATATGCCTCGACCGGTTCAGACTGCAACTCGACCGAGTTGAGCCCGAGCTGGACAATGTATTTGAGCAGATCCTCGGCGCCGCTCGGAAGCCCGCGAAAACTATAGGGCGCGATGACGCCGATTTGAACGCCGCCAAATTTTGAATTGGGCTTGGCCTGCAACGTAGCCAACAACCTGGCCGCCGGAAGCGCGGTGAGCGCGAGCCTTCCAAAATCACGTCTGGTGTAGATCATTTGCGTTCCTTTTTGAGTCTCGAACATTGCTTGAACTTTATAGCCCGGATCCACGGTTAAGGAGGCGAAAATGCGGTTTCGACCAATAACCACAGGCTATTTCATGATTTCGCCCTGGCGCCCATGGCATTTGAAAATTGAAAATTAAATCCAACCACGCAATTCAACGTAGGGGCAGACCTGTGTGTCTGCCCCGGATTTGGGAACCTCGGCGCCGGGGCAGACACACAGGTCTGCCCCTACGTTGAATTGCGTGGTTGCATTTAATTTTCAATTTTCAAAGGCCATTAGTCCGCGCCACTGTTCTCCCGGAGTTACAACGCAGGCCCGGGCCGCAGCCAGCGTCCACTTTCACTCGATGGGCGCCAGGGCGAAATCATGAAATAGCCTATGGTTATTGGTCAAAACCGCATTTTCGCCTCCTTAACCGTGGATTCGGGTAACCAACTCGCGCCACAATATCGTACACGTATTTGCTATCCGCCATAGTGGTACGGACAGTGGCCGTGAAAGACTTGGTTACCTAATTACGTCCTCGTCATAATTGCGAATTTAAGATCACTATTTAAACCTGGAGAGATCGATCGCTTCGCTCATCGCTTTTTCGCCCGCATCATTCGGATGCAGACGATCACCGCTGTCATATTCGGGTTTCAGTCGCGGCGGATGAGCGGGGTCTTGCAGCGCCTTGTCAAAATCGAAGTAGCCATCGAATTCTCTGGTGGTGCGAATCCACTGGTTGACTGCCTGACGCGTGACTTCCTTCTCGGGCGTGTAGTAGCCAGGAAGAACGGTTCCCTCAAACGGAGCCAGCGTCGCGCCGTAAATCACGAGGCCATGCTCGCGCGCCCGCGCGATGACCTGTCGCATTCCCGCGATGACCTGGGCGGGCGTTACGGGCGGGCTAGGGTTGCCGAAGGCGCCGGGCAGTCCGATGTCATTGATGCCTTCGTAAAGAATCAGGTACTTCACGTTCGGTTGACCGAATACATCGCGTTCCAGACGCGCCAGCGCATTGACGCCGAAGACAGCGCTGAAATCGTCTTCACCTTGTCCCAGAATTCGATTCCCTGCGATGCCCTGATTTAGCACGCCATAGTTTTTCTTCTGCGCCAAGAGACGCGCCGCCAACAACGCCGGCCAGCGCCGGCTGCCGCCATCCGTGATCGAATCGCCAATCGCAACGATGGTTCCGCGATTCGCCGCGCCGGACACATCGGCGCCTACGAGGAAATATGCCCATTTAGCCTTTCTGGCGTTATCGAATCTCGCCTGTCCCGTAGCGGCGCCAGGAACAATGTAGGCGTCTTCGACCGAGTCGAAATGGACAGTTCTTTTTTCCGGCGCCGCCTCAGGAAAAAACAGGCTCACTGCGATGTCGCTGTTTGGCGGAATGCTGAGGGCGACCGGATCGCTGAGCGCGATTGCGCCCGGCGAGACGGCGATGGAGGGCTGTCCGCTGAATGTCAGTGTGCGATCTGTTCCGGCCTTGACGCCGGAGTCTGCCTCTCGCAATGCGATATGCGCGGCGCCGACCTGCAGCGGCGTCTTCCCGTAAAAGTTCGAGACGCGAATTCGAATCTTGTCGCCGCCCGCAGTTCCGCGCACGATCATGCGAACCGTGGCGTTGGCGACCGGCGGCGGTATCGTGAACAGGCTGTCCCCCTCCGGCGGTTTCACCCCGGGTGGAAGCGACGGCGCCTGGGTCAGAGCCGGCACGGGACTGCATGACCAGCTACCGACCCACAGATCGGCGTTCGGACTTTGCGTGAACACGCTTTCTTCGTCGGCGCCCACTACTTTGGTTCCCGTGAAGATAGCGCCACGTTGATTTTTCAGGCGGCCAGCAACCTGCGCTGCCCGACCGAAACCGACCACGGTCTGTTGTGTGACGATGGATGCGAGCAGAACTACATATACGCTAGCGATTAGTAATGCCCTCGCAAGGAAATTCTTCGGAGCAATCATCTGAATCGTTCCTTTCATATTTTTTTGGGAGTGTTTTTGTGACTTCTTGGCGCCGTTGTCGATCAGGAGAATGCCGCTTCGATCAAACCGAACGCGCCGAAATCGACGCGGATTCGATCCCCCGGCGCGATTTGGGTCGGTGTTATACAGGTACCTGTTGTCACGACTTCGCCTGCCAGCAATCCGTCGCCAAACGCGCTCAACTCGTTGGCCATCCAGGTCAGGGCAATGCGGGGATCACCCAGCACATTCGCGCCGCTGCCCTCGGCCGTTAGCATTCCGTTGCGGTAGGCCATAACTCTGTGCTTCATGAGATCCTGTCCACGCCAGTCTGCGCGAGTCGCCGCCCCTAACACAAACCAGCAGGCGCAGGCGTTATCGGCGATTAACTGAGGCGCGCCAACGCGGGCAAAATCGTGATAGCGCGAGTCGGGAATCTCGATCGCGGGATGCAGCGATTCGACGGCCTCAAGGACTTCTTCAACGCCATAGGTCCCGTCACGTTTGGGTAAGGACTTGCCGAAGCGAAAAGCGAATTCCGCTTCGGCTACCCGCATAAGATTGCCGGAGAGCGAAATATTGGCGCCGCCCTCCAGAACTCGTTGGGACAGCAATCGCCCCGCGAGCGGCCCATCCACCCCGATGTGCGCCTGCCCCGCCAGACTGGTCGCGGCGATCTTCCAACCGATGGTGGATTGCCCGGACAGCCTAGCCAGTTCTGCCTGAATTGCATAGGCCTCGGCGCGATTGTTGGGTCGGCAATGCGCTGGCAGTTCGTCAATGCGCGTGGATTGGATCCAGTTCTGCCATAAAACAGCGGCGGCAATGTGGAGATCTTGTAGCTTCATTTTGAATTTAGATATTTAATATTGTTTTTCTACGATCGTCATCTTTTCCACTTTTTTCGCCGCACTCTACATCATCTCATCGGAAAAGTGTGAGCGCCTGGAGCGTCTCTATTCTCAGAGATGAGGTCGGCGGGCGCTTCTTGCTTACAACTTATCATCCCGCAGACATAGGTAGCCAACAGTCTTTGCGCAAACGATGGCCAGGACTACGCAAAAATGGCCTCGTATGACCGTGTAAGCGCTGATTGGCGCAAGAAATTCTGGCGACCTATCTTGCCCGTGATTGTGACGCCTCAAAAACTGACACATCACTCACCTCATCTCCACAACCTTCCCTATAACATCAGCCACATCACCGGCGCGCCCTCGCGCTCCAGTGAGGTGAGGCAAAATTGAATCGGAGGTCTGACAATGATAATCCCCTTGATCGTGTTGGGCGTGGCGTTGGTGATGATGGCGATTGAGACCGCCGCCCCTGGACGGCCATGGCCGCGGGTCGCGTGCTGGTACACCCGCGTAATAGTCTTCAACTCCATACAGGCGGCCATGGTGTGGCTGGCCGGCGTGGCTTGGGACGGGTGGATGGCGCGAAACCGGCTTTGGTCGGCCGATGGCCTTGGCGTTGTGGGCGGCGCAATCGCCGGCTACCTGGCGATCACGTTCGTTTACTACTGGTGGCATCGCTGGCGTCATGAATCGTCATTCCTCTGGCGCTGGTTCCATCAACTGCATCACAGCCCACAGCGCATCGAGGTCGTCACCAGCTTTTACAAACACCCGTTCGAGCTGTTAGCCAACAGTCTGCTTTCGAGCGCGATCCTATACCTGTTGGTCGGGCTTGGGCCGCAGGCCGCGGCGCAGACGGTGCTGATCACGGGATTGGCGGAGTTGTTCTATCACTGGAATGTCAAGACGCCATACTGGCTGGGCTTCATCGTGCAGCGACCCGAGAGCCATTGCGTGCATCATCAGGAGGGCGTCCACAGCTTTAACTACTCCGACCTGCCCGTCTGGGACATGCTCTTTGGCACATTCCGCAACCCGCGCCGGTGGCAGGCGCGCTGCGGGTTCGGCGAGAAGGAGCTCTTGGTCTGGACGATGGCGCGCGGAGTTGATGTAACGGGGCCAGCGCGGGGTCTGGCAAAATTACCTGCTGAATAGACGAATTCTGTGAGGACGAGGTGATAAAGAAAACGGCTTTTGTCTTGCTTGTTGTCGGCCTGTTGCAGATGACGGGGGATCTGTTGAGCGCGCCAGCGCTCAAAGGTATAGGCGCGGCGACGGGCGCTTCGCCCGCGCCTCGAGTCTTCACCGCGGCGCGCGGGATGGAGGCCTTCTCGACGCGCTTCTACCTTGAATGGACGGACCGCCTGGGTGTCCGGCGCGAGATGCTATCGACGCCGGAAATCTATCAACGTCTGGCCGGGCCGTACAACCGCCGCAATGCTTATGGCGCAGTGCTGGCGGGCGGGCCGGTAATGGCGACGGACGAAAGGCTCACCGGAATGTACCACAGCGCCAGCAAATACGCGTTGTGCGGCCAGGCCCCGCTGCTGCGCGAACTGGGGATTGATCCCGCTGATGTCGTCGGGCCTATGCGAGCGCTCTATGTACCACTCTCCGGCGCGACTATGGGCGATCTGCCGCGCATTCTGGAGGTGAAATGCGAGTGAGAAGCGACAATCAATGGACCGGCGGCCAGTACAGCGTCTTTCGCGCGATCTTCGGAACCTATCTGTTCGTTCACTTCGCTCAGCTCGCGCCGTGGGGAGTGGAGATGTTTTCCAATCGCGGCATATTACCGGACGGCTCGGCGAGTCCTTTGCTGCGTCTGTTCCCCAACGTTCTGGCCTTATATGACGCCCCCGCTTTTGTCACGGCGCTGTTGGTCTTTGCCGCCTGCGCGAGCCTGTTGTTCGCCGTCGGGTTTTATGATCGCGCGGCTGCAATCGCGTTGTGGTACACGCTAGCGTGTCTGTTCGGACGCAATCCGCTGATCTCCAACCCCGGCCTGCCCTATGTCGGGTTGCTGCTGCTGGCGCATGCATGTTTGCGGCGTGCGCCTTACGGCTCATTCGAGCGGCGCGGTCAGATTGATCCTGGCGCCGAATGGAGGATGCCGCAGGAAATATATTTGGTGGTCTGGGTCTTGATGGCGCTGGGATATAGTTACAGCGGCTATACGAAGATGGCCAGCCCCTCGTGGGTTGATGGGACGGCGGTGGAGCGCGTGCTCAACAACCCGCTAGCCCGGCCCGGTGTGATGAGAGACGCGTTTCTGGCGCTGCCGCAGGTGATTTTGCGCGCGGCCACTTGGGGCGCGCTCGCGCTAGAGCTGCTGTTTGCGCCGCTCGCGCTGTCGCGCAAGTTACGCCCGTTATTGTGGACGGCGATGCTGTCGATGCATTTGGGGTTGATTGCGTTGATCGATTTCGCCGACCTCAGCCTGGGGATGGTGATGCTTCATCTGTTCACGTTCGACCCGGGGTGGGTGAAGCCGCTGCGGAAGAAGGCTGCGGATATGATCTTTTACGATGGGCGATGTGGCCTATGCCACCGCGCCGTACGATTCCTCCTGGCGGAAGACAGCCCGGGAGAAACTTTCAGATTCGCCCCTCTGGGCGGCGAGGTTTTCCGCGCCACAGTGACGGAGGGGCGCCGCGCCGCGCTGCCAGACAGTCTGATCGTGCTGACGGACGAAGGCGAATTACTCTCACGCTCGTCAGCAGCGCTTTACGTGATGAAACGGCTCGGCGGCATGTGGAGAATTATCGCGTCGATCGGCAAGTTGATTCCCGGCGCGTGGCGCGATGCCGGTTACGACGCCGTCGCGAGGATGCGTTACCGTTTGTTTCGCAAGCCAGAATTCGCTTGTCCGATTCTACCCGGGCCCCTGCGATCTCGCTTCGAAAAGTGACCACCCGATCTGAACGTCAGGAGCCATCGCGTTAGCTCGGAAGATTGATCCTGACCAAAGCGGATGAATCGAGTTTTGGCGAAGGACAGACAGGTCAGATTCGTGTCGAATCTCTTTATGATTGCCGCATAGGTTGGAATCCGGGTCAGACCTTTTATGTTCCTGCTCATTCATTGCGACACAACCCCATGGAATAAGATAAAATGCCGAGCATGTCAGACCAAGCACGAACGGCAAGGATGCTGCTGAAGCGCCAAAGTGTTGGCGTACTTTCCACACACTCGGTTGATGTTGAAGGATACCCATTCGGCTCAATCGCTCCCTATGTCCTCAATTATGATGGCGCCCCGACCATGCTCATCAGTGACATCGCTCAGCACACTCGCAATATTAAGCGCAACAATAAGGTGTCGCTCACGATTTTTGATCAGTGCGTGGATGATCCGCAGGCGAGCAGCCGTCTGACCTGGATCGGAAACGCTGAACCAGTCGATCCATCGGATACGAAAATCCGCCATCGCTATTTACGATATTTCCCTTCCGCCGAATCCTACTTTGAGACCCATGATTTCTCGCTCTATTGCATTCGTTTGCGGAGAGCGCGCTTCATTGGCGGATTCGGAGAGATCTACTGGATCGAACCGGATGCGATGCTTCTCAAGAATCCTTTCCGTGAAACGGAGAGAAGCATCGTTGAACATATGAACCAGGATCACAAGGAAGCGTTATTTCATTACTGTAATGTATTGAAAGTGACTATGGTCGATGATGTAACAATGGTAGGGATTGATAGTGAAGGGTTTGATATGTTGGCTGATAACCGGAAATTGAGAATAGATTTCGACACGCCGATAAGTACAGTTGAAGCAGCGCGGGCGACTTTAGTTAAATTAGCCAGGCGATAGGATCGACATTTAAATTGACGAAATCAGAACCTCGGTTGACAACAGTGGCGATCCGCCCAAACTATCTTCCTGGGAAGTCCCTGATGACGCCTGCACAACGTGACATCTCCCGCAAGTTGAGAATTTTCGACTACGCCAAATAAATCGGCAACGTGACCGCAGCCTGCCGCCATTTCGGCGTTTCCAGCGAGATCTACTAACGCTGGAAGCGGGCGTACGAGAAAGATGGCGAGCAAGCTCTCGTTAACAGTAACCCCTGCCCTTAAGGATGACGTTGATCTGGAAGCGAAGCTAATGGAGTAGGAGACATTCTACAACTGCAATCGCCCGCCTGCCTCACTTAAAGGAAAAACGCATTACGAAATTCTGCTGGAGAAGCTACAATCACATCCAACGTCAACCGAGGTCATTCCCAGCACACCTCGCCGCGTCGAGACTTGCCGCCACTTTCCATTCGCGCCAATTTCACCCCTGCGCGCGATCAACGCAAGTGAAGAAGCCCGTTGCGGACTTCTTCACGCAGGCGGAAATGGCGTCCGTGATCACGAAAGCTCATAGACAGGCGCTCGCGGATGGCGCCCAGCGCCAGTTTGATATCCTGCCACTCAAGCGCGAGCCTGGACCGCATTCGGGCCTTGAGTCCCGCGCTGGCGCCGGCCACGTAGCCCAGGGCGTATGAGTGGTCGATGAGCATGATGACTTGGCGGCGCAGTTCGTCGCCCTCGATGGCGATCAAGTCGCCAAGGGAGTCGATCAGGTTGTCGGCCAGTTCCGCCGGAATGTTCGGTTGTTTCGATTGGTTATGCATTCTTTCTCTCCTTTTCGCTTTGATCTTGCAAAACAAATGCCGTTCGCGATGTCGGAAACGTCACAATCACACGCGCACTATGCAACGGCCACCTTGAGAAAAACTTGCGCCCGGCTTGAGAGTTTGTCTTGTCGAATTGTGTGGCGTTTCGGGGCGCGCATGCACACCGAATCTACGTGGCGTTTCGGGACAATGCCACGGCGAAACGCCACACAATTCGACACCATCAATTCGGCCCCGCAATTGCACTGCTTCGCATTACTATACTCCTGATAGCAAACCTGGCGTGTCGTTCCACCCGGCTTGCTAATAGGGTAATAAGGTGAGGGTGACAGGTTCTGGCAATTCCCTGTCACCCTCTTTTCTTACCCCGCCCTTCGCATTCCTGCCGCATCGGATGGTTTGCAGAGCGTTGCGCGATGAATGGGTCACCGACACTTCAGACGGCTCTGTTGCAAAATTCACTGGCCACACAAGATATTGTGGCAATTTTCGTTTCATTCCCACTATAGAATTTGGTCAGAATATTTTTTGCAACAGAGCCGCGCGTCTTGATCTTCGGGCCACCAGCGAATGCAGCCTTGCGAGAATCGACGTGTGAAGGGATAGAATATGATGCCGTCGTAACATAACATTTTGAGGGCCGTGCAGCGGCGATTTCGAAATACAATCAGGGCCCCGGAGAAAGGATCTTCCGCCAACTCGCATTTACAAAGCGCGGCAAGCCCGACGATTTCGTTACGGAAATCGATCGGCGTGCATCGGAGGCGAGTATAGAGAGTGCAAGTCGCCGCCGTCACGCCGGCTCACCGAAAGAGGTCCGCCAATTGAACCGTCTATCGCATAGTCTGTAGGGAGTATTGAAATATGAAAGTCATTCTCTGTCTCACATTAGGATTGGTTCTATTGAGCGGCGGCGCGTGGCTGTGGAGGGCGAAAATGAACGCGTCTCGGCAGCAGACATCCGCCGACACACAGCGCGCCAAGTATGAAAGAATTGTGCGAGATTATCACCGCGAGGAGATTGAGCGCGCGAAAGAACTGGGTAATAAAGAGGTCATACTTCCTCCAGGTATTGACCTACCGACTCCTGAACAGTCTTTAGAAGAGTTGTTGCGCGATTACGGATTGTTGCGGGTTAGAGTCATAGACAAAGAGACTACAGTGTCCGAACCTTATGCCGATATTTTGACGTGGTATAAGGTTGAAATAGTGGAATCTTTGCACGAGCAACGCAAGGTAAGTGACGAGGCGCCACCTTTTGAATTGCCTAGCCGGCTTCTTCCTTCAGTTCCTTCGGAGAGTCTTTTGGTTGTGGATGGCGGCGAAATAACCGTTGACGGTGTCACTGTAGTAAGAGAAGTCAGCACGGAAAGTGTCGTCTACTTTCCAAAAGAAGAATATCTTATCGTCGCGTATTTAGACTACGGAGGTAAACTCATCAGACCGGTTTCAGGGCGCGCCAGCGTGTTCCATATCATAAATAAACGCCTCAAGTCTGCTCAGAAGGAGCGTCGCTTGGTGCGCGAGGTAGAAGAGAGATACGGCGGCGATCTGGACCTTCTCCGCTCTGACGTGCGGTTGCGTCAGCGGCGTGAGAAGTAGCGCCCCTTAGGTCTTAGCCAGCGTACCAACTCACCTAAGGCGCACTCACCTTCTTTCGAGGAATTGACGCGCTCATCACTATTTCCACTCGCCCTGCAGGACGAAGGCGGCCCAATAATATGGCTCTCGCCACTGTTTCTCTTTCCAGCGCGCCTAGCTATTTTTGATGATTTCTTCAAGGCTTACTGGTCCGTATCTCGTTAAACGCGCCTCGCACGCTGGATTTGATATGTTAGGTAGCTAGCGAACATGGAAAAATTGTTTTTGCGATTTGTCGCCGGATTTAGCATGTTAGTGATTGACAAGAGTGGACGTTGATAGTAAAAATTCGAGTTGATACGGCGCTAGACTTAGTAAAGATGAGGCTCAATATTTTTTACACAACCAGCATGAATAAAGAGCAAACTCTCCATGGAATCGTTATCACTATTTCCTCTAGGCGACTTAAGCTTCGAACGCTACTTCAGAAGTTATACTCACAGATCAACAAAATCCCTTTCATTGATAGAGATGTGTTCACCTCAGTTTGCGCGCCTCGGCGCGATGGATCGGACGCGCGCATAAACCATCTCCCCTATAGATAGTAACTAAGCCTTGAATGCGTTAAGAATTCAACAAACGTCAGGGCTGTTATCCGTCTGTTTGTCAATAATCGCGAGGACGAACCTGGTGATTGCCTTGGTCTGACGGCTGTACGCCTACGGCGTCAGGTGTTTGATTAGCTCCTCTACGTGTGTCGGTCAAATCTCTGTTGTCATACCACCAACAGGGTTACACAAATCGTTAACGTGCGATTACATACACGTTTATAGAAGGTGTCCTGACGTCAGGCGCCAGGGCTATTTTCACTATCGCATCAAGACGGATGGATTAGACGCCAGTGTTTGGTCGCTTTTCCGTCCTAACTTCTATTGGTGTGCTCGTTTGATAATCCGAAAGGACATGTTCTAACGAGAGGGAGGGTATCAATGTTAATTAAGCGACTTAAGCTAATAATTCTTCTGCTGTCACTTACAGCAAGTGGCGCTATGACATTTGCTTCGTCCAAAGGCGGTAAGGCTCGAGATAAGGACTTGTGCAAAGATGACGCGTTAACCCAAGAACTGACCGACACGCTCCAGGAATTAGAGTTCACCGGGAGAATCGAAGACACGCTTGAGGACAGGCTCGGTCGCCGTATCGACCGCAAACTTGCCGATCTCGGACGCCTATTATGGTTCGATACCATAACCGGCCTGAATAACGATAACACTTGCGCCGGATGTCATTCTCCCACCAATGGTTTTGGCGACACACAATCGATCGCCATT
>DATCXQ010000068.1:0-8807 GCA_036565725.1 Blastocatellia bacterium | reverse complement strand
AGACCTGTGTGTCTGCCCCGGCGCCGAGGTTCCCAAATCCGGGGCAGACACACAGGTCTGCCCCTACGTTGTTGCAATTAATTCTCAAAGACCATTAGTCCGCGCCACGGTCAAGATCGATTCCATCCATTTCTTAACCGTGGATTTGGGTTGTTTACTCGCGCTTCTTTCCTGATTGGACAAAGCCGCAAACAGGGCGATTAAACAAGTCGCCCCACACCGTACAGGCGCCTGCAAACCGCTAAAGTAGTGAGGGGCCTTGGCCCCTCACTACTTTAGCAGTGAGAGACTATGGCCCCTCACTATCTGTCACACAAGTACATTCAAGGATAAGTTTCTTATCCACGTTACGCATCTGAACTTCAGTCAATACTCGGCCCACGTTGGTATCGGTCGTAGTGATCGCGTTGACATCCGCGTCGTCGTCCAATTGAACCACCTCGCCTGTGGTGTTGGCAACCAGATCGCCATCCTTCTCCCTGACGGTCAACACGCCGGTCACTTCGTCAAAACGTATCCTGTACTCGCCTTCTTTTACCATCACGCCGCCGACTATCATTGGCTCGGAAATTGTGAAGCTCCTGGTGTGATGCGTATCACCGGCCAGGGCGGCGAAAATAGATACTCCAGCAATCATCAGAAACACTGTCAAACAAGCTATTACCTTCTTCATAACGATTTCCTCCTTCTTCATTCAGTTTGGGACCGTTAGTGAATTGCCATACATCAATTCCGAATAACGTCCACGCCCTCGGAGTGGGCAATCCACACGCCAGGTCATAAACACTGCATATGCAGGAGGAAACGTTCTAGTCAATCCCGATCACAAAAGTCATTATTGAGGCGATTGGCCACACTATTCGTGGCGTAGCGCCACAAGCGGATCTACATGCGCTGCGCGCCGCGCAGGCAATCCCGATGCGAGGCGGCGCTGAAAATGGCCGTGTTCGCGCCGATACCAACCGCAAGCGTGATGACCGCGATCATCGTGAAGCCAGGGCTCCACAATAACATTCGCGCGCCGTAGCGCAGGTCTTGCCAGAGCGCTCGCATAATTCCTACAAGAGGAGATGTCAGATGTCAGATGTCAGTAGCAAGTGAGGCGAGTGGTTTCTTCGCTGGCATCTGACATCTGACATCTGACATCTGACATTCGACAAGTGGTTGACGCGGCTCGACGAGGCGCAAAACTGACGCCTTGATAACTGATTCAGTTTGATTCCCTGCCCGATAGAGCGCGAATTTTCAGATTGCGGAACCGGACTTCGTCGCCGTGATCCTGCAACAGGATGCGCGTCTTAGTCTTGGCGCCGAACCCCGGAACGTCTTTGTACTTGCTCTTGGATATGGCGTCGATCAACGCCTGGCTTCCCAGGTCGTATTCGACGATTTTGGCGCCGTTAAGCCAATGTTCGACGTGTTTGCCCTGAATGACGATTCGTGATTCATTGAACTCGCCTGCCGGTTTCAGTCGTTTGGAATCGTTGGGGGCAATCAGCGAGTAGAGCGAGCCTGTCGAACGGATCGGGCCGTTCCTTAGGGCGTCCGGGTGTCGTTCGTCGTCAAGCAATTGATACTCAAAGCCGACGGGGCTTCTGCCGTCGTCGCCCATATACATCCCGACGCCCGGTTTATCCTGACGCTCTTGGAAGAGATAATAGACTCCGCTATTGCCGCCCGGTGGCATGCTCCACTCGAAGCGAAAATCGAAATCCGTGAACAGCTCGGAGGTCATTATGTCGCCGCCGCCGCTGCGTGGGCGCCCGTTGCCTTTGGAGTTCTTGAAACATCCCTCCTCAATGTTCCAGCCTTTGGACGGCTCCATTGTTTCAAAGTAACTGCGTAATCCGGTGAATGTCTTGCCGTCGAAGAGAAGCTTCCACCCCTCTTTCTTTTCGGCGTCTGAGAGGGTGTTGAGCTGAGTGACTGAAGCCTGTTCCGATACGGAAAGGCCGCCGGCCACGGCAGCCAGCGCAAGCGCGGACAATATCGCGGCGGTAACGCTGAGCATCATGAATCGCATACGCTTACAACAACGCAAATCTTGAAGCATCTCGTCCTCCAGTTGTTAGTGGTATATCTTTTCACTCACTTCCTAACTCTTTCGCACATTCGTTTATCGATTCTACAGCGGCGGGAATTTCTCCGGCGCCCGGCGATGTTTGGTCGCCTGCTCATAGGCGTAAACAAACTTGATCAAATCCGGCTCGCTGAAGAGCCGTCCCAGGAATGTCAGGCCCGCAGGCAGCGAGCCATTAGTGAATCCCATCGGCGCGGTTATCGCGGGAAATCCGGTTTGCGGCGATAGCATCTGGC
The DNA here is from genome assembly GCA_036565725.1 of Blastocatellia bacterium. Classification (GTDB taxonomy): domain Bacteria; phylum Acidobacteriota; class Blastocatellia; order RBC074; family RBC074; genus JAJVID01. The sequence goes on along the minus strand of DATCXQ010000068.1, from coordinate 6,491 downwards.
TGTTGTCGCCCGCGGGGCTTTGCAGATCGCCGATCTTACGCGGCGGATTACTCCACGTCGGATAGATGACGGCGTCAAGGCGGTCTTTCTCCATCGCCTTCAGCAGAGCCTCGCGGAAAGCGACGCTGCGCGGATCACTATACAAATCCTTGCAGGGCGGCGATTGCGGCATGGTCTTAATAGCGTCCTTCAATCGCCTTTCGATGTAAGGCGAATACAGGCCAGACTCGACGATTGCGGCCAGGTTCTTGTATTTGCCCTTCTCGCCGAGCGAGGCCAGGTAATTGTTCACGTCGTAGTGAAAAGAGTTGCACCATATGTCCTTCGTCAGTTCGTCGTAGTTCGGTAGATCGAACGGGTCCACGATGACCGCGCCCTGCGCTTTTAAATCTCCGATGGCTTTGGCGACCAGCTCTTTGATTTGCGGGTCGGTAGTCGGGGCGTCAATGTACCTTCTGAACACTCCCAGCCGCGCGCCCTTCAGGCCGTTCTTCTTCAGGAACTGCGTATAGTTCTTCGGAATCTTGCCTGCGGAAGCCTTGGTGATCGGGTCGGCCGGATCATAACCCGCGATCACTTCGAACACCCGCACTGCGTCTTCAACTGTGCGCGCCATCGGGCCGCCGATGTCGTTGCGCAAATATAGAGGGATGATGCCGTCGCGGCTGGTCAAACCCATCGTCGAGCGAATACCGACCAGCGCGTTGTGCGAAGACGGGCCTCTGATCGAGTTACCGGTGTCCGTGCCCAATCCGACCGCGCCCAGATTGGCCGCGACCGCCGCAGCCGTGCCGCCGCTAGACCCCGCCGGGACGCGTTCAAGGTCGTAAGGATTGCGCGTCACGCCGGCGATGGAGCTTTCGGTCAGCATAGGACTGAAAGCCCATTCGGCCATGTTCGATTTCGCCAGCACAATGGCGCCCGCTTCGCGAATCCTGCGAACCTGGAAGGCGTCGTCAGGCGGAGTCGAGCCTTTGAGCGCCAGCGATCCGCCGGTCGTCTGCAGGTCTTTGGTGTCGTAGTTGTCTTTGACGATCACCGGAATCCCGTGCAGCGGGCGCAGCTTTTTGGTTCGCTTGAACTCTTCGTCGAGGCGGTCCGCTTCGGCTAGCGCTTGCGGATTGACGACCACGATGGAGTTGAGCCTGGTCGGTTGGTCGTAGGCGTCGATGCGTTTGAGATAGGCCTCGACCAATTGGCGGCAGGTGATTTTGCCGGATCGAATCGCCTGATGAATTTCGGCGATGGTCGTATCAACTAACTCGAATTTCATTTGTGTTTGCGCCGGCTTCCCCCAGGCCAGAATCGTAATCATGACCGCCGCCAGCGCCAACAGCGCGATCTTCTTCGCATCAATATCGCCAGGGTGATTTTCGCGTCTAACGTGTCGCTGTATCGCCACCTCGGTATCCTTTCAGAAACTAGGGCGGTTTTCAGATCAGTCTACGGGTTCATAGAACGCTGATGACGCGGACGGGCGCGGATCATCGCGGATAAAACCAAAAAAGATCAGCGCCAATCCGCTCTATCAGCGTCATCTGCGTTCTATTCATACGTTCCTAGCTGCAAACACTCTGATCCCGTATACGCAATTGAAAACCGATCTAAGCTGGAAAAAAAACGCCTATTTGCCGCTCAGGCAGGAAATTCCTTATACACCTGAAAAGACGGATGACGCAAAGAATGCCGGACGCCGGCCCTGCCCTGGCCATATGCCGACGATGTGATCCCACCGTTTGTGGGGATAGCGCATGCGATCAATGGCAGAAATTCTGCGATGAATGTCATTGCGCCAATCAAGCCGATTGCCTAGCATCAACGCGATGAAACCGTCACAGTCAAACAAAAGCTCTCGAAAAACCGACACGCGCCGGATCGGCGTCGTCGCCTTTCCTGGCTCCCAGATCCTGGACATTGCCGGGCCTCTGGCGGTCTTCGCCGAAGCAAACCAGTTCTGTCAGAACAATTTCAACGCGAAGCAGGCGGCCTACCAGATCGAATTGATCTCGACCGAATCGGATAGACTGGTTGATTGCTACTGCGGGGTGAATATAACGGCGCAAACCGATTTTCGCAGCGTCCGTGGAGCCTTCGACACGTTGCTTATTGCGGGCGGTTACGGCGGGTTACATGTCGAAAAGATCGCGGGCTTCCTGCCCTGGCTCCGGAAAACATCGAATGCGGCGCGGCGGATCGGATCGGTCTGTGGCGGGGCGTTCGCGCTTGCCGCCGCCGGCTTGCTCGACGGTCGTCGCGCGACGACGCACTGGCATTTTTGCCGGCAGATGGCCGAACGTTTTCCCGCAGTCCGATTCGATCCCGACCCGATCTACATTCGCGACGGGAACGTCTATACCTCGGCCGGAGTGACTGCAGGCATCGATTTGTCGCTGGCGCTGGTCGAAGAAGACTGGGGGGCGGAACTGGCGCTGCTCGTGGCGCGCGCCCTGGTCGTCTTTCTTCGCCGTCCTGGCAGCCAGTCGCAATTCAGCGCCTCGCTCTCGTTGCAGGCTTCCGACCGCGCGCCCATGCGCAATCTGCAGGTCTGGATGCTGGACAACCTGCGCGAACCGCTGACCGTCGAGCGATTGGCCGCGCAGGTCGGGATGAGTCCGCGCAATTTCGCGCGGGTCTTCGCCGAGCAGATCGGCGTAACGCCCGCGCGTTTCGTGTCGCAGGTCCGCGTCGAAGCCGCGCGGCGCAGGCTCGAAGAATCTTCCCAACCTGTCGAACTCATCGCAGAAGAATGCGGCTTCGGCAGCGCTGAATCCATGCGCAGCGCGTTCCAGCGCCTGATGCATGTTTCACCGCAAGAGTACCGCAAACGTTTCCATCTGGCCGACCAAGGAGAACAAAACGATGAACCAACCCCTCAATCGCCGCGACTTCTTCAAAGGGGCGACGGCCGCGACCATCATCGCCGGCTTCGACGCCCCGCGGGAAAATCAGGAAAAGGAAAAAATCGCAGGGAACAAACGGCCTCTTGAAATAGCCGTCTATCTCTACCCCGGCATGACCGCGTTCGACGCCATATGCCCCTACGACATTCTCAGCGGCGGGATTCCCGATTCGACCGTTCGATTCGTCGCCAAAGAGCGCGGGTTAGTGCGAATGGATTCGCGGATGCTGAGCCTGCATGCCGATTACGCGATTCGTGAAATCGACGCCGCGGACATCCTGCTTCTGCCGGGCGGAGGCTCGACGCCCACGCAGATGCGGGATCAGGAAGTTCTCGCCTGGGTGCGGCGGATTCACGAGAAGTCGAAGTGGACGGTCTCGGTCTGCACCGGCTCGCTCATCCTGGCCGCCGCCGGATTGCTCAAAGGGTTGGAAGCGACGACGCATTGGGCCGCGATGGAGATGCTGGCGATGTTCGGCGCAAAACCGGCGCGACAACGCGTCGTTAAGCAGGGAAAGATCGTCACGGCGGCGGGCGTGTCTGCAGGGATCGATATGGCCCTGAGCCTGGTCGCGCTGGAATGCGGCGAAGAGCAGGCAAAGGCTGTTCAGTTAACTATCGAATACGACCCTCAACCGCCCTTCGACTCAGGTTCGGTGGAGAAAGCATCGCCTGCGCTGGTCAATAAAGTGAAAGCCTCTTTACTGGAATACAGCCGGAAAGCAGCCGCCGTTAAATAACCAGGGTATCAGGGGTCAGATGTCAGATGTCAGATGTCAGATGTCAGTAAAGAAATCACTCGCCTCACTTGTTACTGACATCTGACATCTGACATCTGACATCTACTCACATCTGAGCGCGACCACCGGATCAACTTTCATCGCCCGCCGCGCCGGAATGTAACAGGCCGCCATTGCCACCGAGGCCAGCAGCGCCGCAACCGCCGCAAAGGTCAGCGGATCGCTTGCGCTCACACCGAACAACAGGCTCTTCATCAATCGCGCCAACGCAAATCCGCCAATCAAACCGACCCCTATTCCGAACAACGTTAATCTCATCCCCTGCTTCATCACCATCTTCATCACATCACGTGTTTGCGCGCCCAATGCGACGCGAATGCCGATCTCTCTCGCGCGCTGCGCGACGAAATAGGCCAGCACGCCATAAATTCCCAGCGCGGCGAGCATCAGCGCGATTCCGGCGAAGATAGCCAGCATAATCATTCCAACCCGACGTTGGTCTGTTTCTTCGCCGATCAGTTTAGCCATGGTCGCAATCACGGATATTGGCTGATCGGGATCGATTGCGTGAATCTCGCGGCTCACAGCGGCGACCATACTCATTGGATCGCCACTCACGCGAATCGCCAGCATGGGCGGGCCATGGCGCCAACTAGAATTATTTTGCTGAAATGGCAAATACATTTCGGCTTTGACCGGCGCGTCGATTCCCATCTGTCTGACGTCGGCGACAACGCCGACTACTGTTATCCATGGGCGCCACTTGGCGGCGTTCGAATCGGCGTCGCCGAGTTTGAATCGCTTGCCCAGCGCGTTCTGATCAGACCAGTATTGACGCGCCATCGTTTCGTTGATGATCGCCACCGGCAATGATCGATCGTTATCGGCTTCGTCGAAATACCGCCCCTGCCGCAGCGGAATTCCCATTGTCTGCAAATAATCGGCCGTCACGTTGCGGTCAAGCGCGTCGTAAGACAAGCCGGGTATGAGTCGTCCGCCTTCGGTTCGGAAGGCGCTCGCGCCGCCTTTCCACTGCAGCGGAAGCGATGTCGTGTATCCCACCGCAGTGACTCCCGGCAACGCTCTCACGCGCGCCAGTGTTTGGTCGTAGAAGTTTTTCCGCCGTCCCGCCTCTTTGTACTTGTCGCGCGGCAGTACGGTCCTCATCGTCAAAATTTTCTCCGGCTGGAGGAACGAATACTGGCCGTGCAATCTGTAGAGAGTCTGAATCAGGAGGCCTGCGCCCACGAGCAGCGCCATCGCCATCGCGATTTGAAACACCACCATCGCGCCGCGTAACCTGCCGCCGCCCGCGACGGAGCTTGTCTGACCGCCTTCTTTCAACGCCTCGTTCAAATCGACCTTCGACGCCTGAAGCGCCGGCGCCAGGCCGAAAATCACACCTGTCAGAAGAGAGAGGAGCAGCGTGCAGACCAACACACGCCGGTCGATCGTCAAACTGGTCGAAAGCGCCATTCCGTCCGGAATAAATTTTTCCAGGAAAGCGAAACTCCACAAAGCCTGCAAAAGTCCAGCCAATCCGCCCGTGATGGCGAGCAGCAGGCTCTCTGTCAACAACTGCAGCGTTATCCGGCCGCGACCCGCGCCCAGCGCCGCGCGAATGGCTATCTCTTTACGGCGACCTGTCGCGCGCGCAAGCAGCAAGCCGGCGATGTTGGCGCACGCGATCAGCAGAACTAATCCGACGGCCGCGAGCAGGACAATCAACTGGCGGCGGCTCTCCCCGGCCAGTTGATCATGCAGCGGCAGCACTACAGATCCCATCTTTCCATCGAACGACTCGCGCGGATATTGCATGGCGATACGCTGCGTGATCGTTTGAATCTCCGCCTGAGCCTCTCGCAAGCCTACGCCCCGCTTCATTCGCGCCAACACATTCAGATCATGACTGCCGCGATTGGCCCACACCTCCTGACCGCGCGCCAAAGGAACCCACAGATGGATGTAGCTGGTCATGAATTGGAATTCGGCTGGCATGACGCCGATGACGGCGTACTTTTCGTCGTCGAGCAGAATCTCCCGGCCGATGATATCGCTCACGCCTCCGTAGCGCATCTGCCAGAGTTTATGGCTGAGCACTACCACTTTGCCCGCCCCTTCTTTCTCTTCATCCGGCGAAAACGTCCTGCCGAGCGACGGCCCTACTCCGAGCAGCGGAAAGAAGCTCGCGGTGACGGAATTGGCCCAAATCTGCTGCGGTTCGCCATCACCCGTCAATCTGAAACTGGAGAAACCTATCGCCGCCATATCCTCAAAAACAGATTGCTGCGCCTTCCAATCCACGTAATTCGCCGGGGCCGGCTCCTGGCGCGGGAAGCCTGCGAACGACGCCTCTTCCCACACCATCACCAGCCGCTCCGGTTCATAAAACGGCAGCGGCTTAAGCAACACGGCGTTGATTAAACTGAATACGGCCGCATTCGCGCCGATGCCCAGCGCCAAAATGATGACGGCGACAATTGTAAAGCCGGGCTTCTTCATCAGCATTCGCGCGCCGAAGCGCAGGTTTTGCCAAAATGTTTGCATAGCTCACTCCAGCGAAAAGTAGGGCAAACTGCCCAGTGTGCTCAGTCTCCTCGAAAGTCGTCTTTGAAGAAAGTAGGGCAAACTGCCAGTTTGCCCTACTGTTGATCGAATTGTTTGTTCCAAGTAGCGTGCCCAAACTTGAGGCCGAGCTAAATTGTTGAGGTATCTAAATCAGGCCAACAAACTTTAGGACAGGAGAAATGGCCACAGAGACACAGAGACACAGAGCAGAAAGAGAAAAAGGCTTTCCCGACAATCTCTTTTTCTCTTTTCCTCTGTGTCTCTGTGTCTCTGTGGCAAAACAA
>DATCXQ010000050.1:0-17377 GCA_036565725.1 Blastocatellia bacterium | reverse complement strand
AGGGCCGCCGCGATCAGCGCCATCCCGCGGCAGACCAGGTCTACGGGAATGATGTCGAGGCACTTTTTGCCGTTCGTCGGCATCTGGCGGAAGAAGGTGCCGAGCAGGTAAGAGATCGGCGCCGAGGTGTTGACGCCTTCGTTCCAGCCCTCGAATGGGTCGTGCGTGGAGGTCTCGACGATTGACGGGCGCACGACGGCGACGGGCAAGTCGGCGCCGAGTCTGGCGATCAGCGATTCGGCGAGACTCTTGGTGAAGGTATAAGTGTTGGGCCATCCCAGTTCGCGCGCGCGGCGCATTCCGGCCTCGATCAGTTCGTCTCGCGTCCAGCGCTGACGCTGTTTGCGAATCTGCGCTTCGAGTTCCGTATCGCTCAGCTTCCGCCCTTTGCTCAAAACGATACGGCGAAGCCGCTCGGCGACCTCAGGGCTTTCGCCCCGCGACTCGACCTCTTTGGCGAGCAGTAGCAGCGATTCGTATTCGGCCTCGGCGTCAAAATCGGAGAGGCCTTTCGGAGTGTAATTGGGCGTGATCGCTTCGGCGATGCGGCCGTCACGGTACCCGACCACATAACAGGTCGAAAGGTGCAGCAGCGCCGCGTGGTCACACCGGCGCAGGAAATCGATCAGGTGAAGCGTGCCGTCAATGTTGATAGACAGCGCCTGGCGCAGGTCGGGGTTGAAATCGGTCAGGCCGGAGCTGTTGATTACCAGGTCGAGATCCGATTTCATCCTCTCGAACGTCGCGGGTTCGATCCCCAGGCCCGGCTGCGTGACGTCGCCTTCGATGACGTCGATCTTTTCGCTCAAGAAGGCGCCGAAATCGTCGCCGTGCCTGGCGTGCAGATTTTCGAAGAGCGGCGATTCGGCGACGATCTTCTCGAAGCGGCGCCGGGCCGTCGTGGAGCGCTGGCGGCGTATGAGCAGATAGACCTTGGTTATCTCCGGAACCTCTTCGAGTATCTTCGCCAGCCAGACTTTGCCGATGAACCCTGTGAAGCCGATGAGCAGGACGCGTTTGCCCGAGAGCGCTCCTCGCACGGATAGCTCTTCGTCCTGCTTGCGCGACTCGAAGATTACCGTAGGCGTGTTTAAAGTGACGAACTGACGTCCGGCAGGAATCACCGCGTTGTCGAGCATCTCTCTATGATGGGAGAAGCCCAGGTTGCGCGCGAGCCTTTTGGGCGTGACGCGCCCGTCGGGCTTTCCGCCGATGATCCGCGCCAGCGCCTGTCTCGGCCGAATCACCGGCGAGAGCAGTCGGCCCGTGGCCAGGCCGTCGCGAAATTCGAGGCGGTTGGCGATCAGGCGCTCGACTCCGAGATGCCGCGCCAGAGGCCGCATGACGTGCTCGAGCCCCTGACTGACCAGTACGATGCGCGCGCCGCGCGCCTGCGCCTCCTTCAAGTTCGCCACCCCATTGGGCTTCAGCTTAGGCTTGAGGACGTAGTTGAAATACTCTTCACCGAGAAGGTCCAGACGGTCGCGACTCACGCCGCGCAGCAATGTGTGTAGCGCGCGTGTGGCGAAGATGCGGTCAAACGCGTAGAGCAAGGGACGGATCATGGCCAGCAGCGCGACGCCGCCGCGCCGCTTCCATCGCTCGGAGAAACTCTGCGCGTTCCAGGTGAAGAACGCCACGGGACGAACCGCCCCGAGGTTAAGCAGACTGCCTTCGACGCGCCAGAAAGTCGCGTTGGGTGAATGAGAAGACGGCGCAAAATCGGACTTCCGCACGGTCGTCGATGTCTGCGACCCAGTCTTTATATTCCTTTCGACTGCGCTCACTGCTGAATTCTCAAGCCTTCGTAATTTATTGACTTCTTAATCGGCGGGGACAACGCTTTTTTGCTCAATCCCGTGTTAAATCAAACTGGACGACCTCGGGGAAACCGATATGTTAACGCGCGCGCGCGCAAGCGGCTGATTGCGATGCCAGCCGCTTGCTCACGCGCGGTAATGCGCCAATCCCGCTTGGTTTGATTTAAAGGCGTCAAAGTTCAGACTTCGATAGCGCATGAAACCCGAAATCCCGGCAGTAGTCAAACATTAGTTTGATTACTGCCGGGCAAATTCCTACAATCGCCGCGTGTCCCTAATATAAGGAGAAGCGCATGAAAGTAGGAGTGCTTGGATCGGGCGACGTGGCGAAGGTCTTGGGCGGAGGCTTTCTGAAACACGGTCATGACGTAATGATGGGCACGCGCGAGCCGGCTAAATTGGCCGACTGGGCGTCGCAGAATCCTAAGGGCCAGGTGGGCGGCTTCGCCGAGGCGGCGCAATTCGCCGATCTGGTCGTTCTAGCGGTCAAAGGGACGGTGGCGGCGGACGCGCTGCGCGCCGCCGGCGAGTCGAATCTGGCGGGAAAAACGGTCATTGACGCGACGAATCCGATTGCGGACGCGCCGCCCGTGAACGGCGTGTTGAAGTTTTTCACCGACCTCGACGAGTCGCTGATGGAGCGGTTGCAGCGCGAATTTGAACGCGCGCGCTTCGTCAAGGCCTTCAGTTCCGTCGGCAATGCGTTAATGGTCAATCCACATTTCGAAGGCGGCAGGCCGACTATGTTCATTTGCGGTAATGACGACTCGGCGAAAAATACAGTCGCCGAAATCCTAGGCCAGTTCGGTTGGGAGACGGCGGACATGGGTAAAGTCGAAGCCGCCCGCGCGATAGAGCCGCTGTGCATGCTCTGGTGCATTCCGGTCTTCCTTCGCAATCAATCGGGTCATGCTTTCAAGCTGCTAATCTGAGTGGCCGAAACAATAATCAACGCCGATCGATGCTCAGGTCGCGACGCTCCCCGTACTACATCGGAGGCTGACAGGCAAAAAATCGCGCGAGCCATGAACTTATCTTGACCCGCATCTCCCTTTCTGTATAATGCCGCCGCTCTTCACGTCTTATCGAGGAGCAATCGCCAATCAAGCAGTAAGGTCATGCCCCAAATTTCCCTAGCGTTTAATCAAGCGGGTCTAGTGGTCTATAGACCCGAATTCTCGCACTAAACTAAATCGGAACAAGTCGGAGTGAGACAGACTTTAGTTCGTCCGCCCTCAGTTCATGTGTGTGACGGATAGACCGAAGTCTGTCCCACTGCTAACTATCAAGAGGAACCTGCAATGACCTCACCACTTCGCGACCTCTCTCGGCGCGCTCGTGTGTTGAGCTTGAATTGTTCTCTGTTCGTTGCGCTTACGATCACCCGTCTCGCCCAATGGCGCCGCTTCGGTCAGACCGCAGACGGTAGAAATGAAGAGATCGACCGATACTTCTCCCGAGTTCATAAAAAAAATATCCCTACCCAAAAAAACAACGACATGTTTCGGCTCTTTTTCGGAGTAGTAGTTGGAAGCATAAATGCTTTTGGCCGGATTTTTATCTTAACGGCCTGAAACCAGTTTATCCATTGAGCTTTGATGGTCGTTTCAGCTATTGAGCGCGACCTTTGCGCGAGATGGTTTTTCGCAATGGCGCAGAAGGAAAATGGACTAAGTCGAGCATGAAATACTTTTCCGATTTTGGCGTCAGTTATCGGAGGGATATTTGGGCCGGGTCTGAAACCAAGTTCTGCCCACTCTTTACAAGAAAGTTCCGTGATCATAGCTGTAACGTGATTGGATCGTACGTCTTCGCTTATCGATAATCACGTCAGTCTGTTTTCTACTGACATTTAGGAGAAACCCGTCATGACCTCCCTGCTTCGCGACTTTCCGCTACGCGCTCGTGTGTCGAGCCTGGTTTGTTCTTTGTTCATCTCGCTGACGCTGGCCCGCCTCGCCCGTCGGGGCCGGGACGCGCGGCCCCGACGGCGTCCCGCGCAAGCGCGGTTCGCGTATTCCGGGTTCCGCCGCTTCGCCTGCCTGCTAATGGTCGCGGTGGTGTTTGTCCAGTTCACGCTGTTCCCACCTGAGGTCTCACACGCGGCGGTCAAGGCCGTCTCGGCGACGGCGGTTAACTATGGGCAGGGCGCGCATTTCTGGTGGCATTCGAGCGGATGGGCGGCCAAGTATGAGCGCCTCCGCAATCAGTACTTGCGCAACGTCAGCGCCCAGGCTAAGCCGCGTGGGTGGGACGGCAAGGGCGCGCCGGGTGGTAGCCGCCCCGCCCCCCGAGCGGTTGAGACGCAACAGGACAGAGAGCGGCGGGTGGCGCTGGTCAAGATCTTTCCCGGCGACGTCGAGATCAAGACGGGTGAACAGGTCGTCTTCAACGCCATCGCTCTCGACCAGGACGGCAATTCCGTGGGCGGCGTCGACACGCAGTGGAGCGCGCTCGACGAGAGGAGGAATCAGCCGATCACTGTTTCACACGGGACGTTTGTCTCCGGGGTCCCAGGCAGATTCATCATCACGGCCGAGGTCGCGGGCCGCAGAGGGCAGGTCAAAGTCAAGGTCACAGGTGAACCGCGCAGGCCCAACCTCAGGGGCCGGTCCGAGGAACCGAAATCGTCGCGCGAGTCGCGCCGCATAGGCTCGTTGCGCGCGCCCACTTCAGGCGATCAAAAACGGATCGCAGGGCGAGGCAGGCAGGCGGGGACGGCGGCGCTCCCGGGAGGCAAGCAGTCGGGGACGCCTGCGCTCCCAGGACCTTTGCGAGCGGCTTCGGCGCCGATGGCCGCGCTCCCGGCCGTGCTCTTCCAGGGCGAGGACGAGACCGGATGGCGCAGCGAAAATAATGACACCATGGACGACGTCGGCAGTGAGCGCGGCTCCTTGTCCGGACGCGCCATAGACGGCGGCGCCGGCTCCGGCAATTTCCAGTTCGCCGCGCCCGTCGCCGTGTTGGACGGTCGTGGCATCGATATCTCACTGCTCTTCAATTACAACTCGCGCGTCTGGCACAAGGCCGGCTCGCAGATGACCTTCGACATCGACCGCGATTGGATTGCGGGCTGGTCGCTGGGCTTCGGCAAGATCGTCATGGCCGGCGACACCTACATGCTGATAGACGGCGACGGCACGCGCCATCCTTACGATGGGACGCTGCGCCGAGGGTTCCCATCGCCCGCCAGCTCGCTCCAAAGCTTCGAGGGACACACCACCGACGGCACTTTCATCGACTTCTACGCCGAGGGCTACCAGCCACAGTTTAACAACAGCGGCGGGCGCAACATGATCATGGCCTGGGCCGTGATGCCCAACGGCACGCGAATCGAGTACGGCGCCCCGGCCAATTACGCCATGTACCCGACGCGGATCACCGACGCCCACGGCAATTTCATCACCGTCACCTACCGCAACAACGAGGGGCCGAATATCGAGACGATATACGACGCCTTGGGTCGAGTCATCCGGTTCTATTACGACAACAGCAATCTGTTGACTACAATCACGGCGCCGGGCTTGAACGGAGGAGGGGAGAGACAGTTAGTGCGCCTGGCATATCAATATTTGACGCTGAGCAACGCGGGGTCGAATTACGGATTCAGCGGCGTCTCCACCGTGGTGCGACAGAACATGATCCCCGTAGTGCTGGGCATTTGTTATCCCGCCACGGGGACCGGCTATTGGTTCGGCGACGGGGATTCGTATTCCAAGTACGGAATGATTCGCAAGGTGAGCGAGCGGCGCGGCATGACGGTTAGCGGCGGCTTGAATGAGCAAGGCAGTATGTGGCCGGGAGTGCAGACACATGTACAGGTATACAGCAATCCCTCGTCGCCTGGCTACAGCGACATTCAAGGTTTTTTGAGCGACACTCCCACTTACACGCAGATGACCGAGGATTGGGTGGGGCGGACCACGACCTCGGCGCCTGTGACCCAGTTTTCAGTGGTTGATGGTGGCGGGACGCGGACGACGACGATCACTCGCCCTGACGGCGCCCAACTGTTGCAGGTCGCCGACAACAATCAGAGCTCGGCGACTTACGGCATGCTCCTCGAAGACACGCTTTATCAGGATAGTTCGCATTCGGTAGTGTTGAGCAGGTCGATGGCGTTCTGGGAGATCGGGGCCTACAATTCGCCGCGCCCGTGGCGAACCGAATCGTATGACGAACTCGGTCGGATGACGGCCACGACCTATAGTTATGACCCGAATTACGGCTCACTTTACAACTCGGTGACGGACGCGCGCGCATACGGATACGGCGGCGAACAGTTGCGACACACGCGCACCGAGTATTTGAACAACATCAATTACAACGGATCCCTGCAAAATTCCGGAATGTTATGGTGGAAGCAGGGTGGTGGGCTTTCCGGTGGGCCTATCTGGCTAGGACAGCACATTTTCAATCTGGTCAGCCGGACCGACGTCTATGGGGGGGACGATGTGACGCGTCTTTCGCGCACCGAGTATCAATACGACGGCCTCGGCTTGACCAATAACCCCGGAATGGTTCAACACAATAGTTGGTACAACCCGCACACGCCGCCTCAGGAAGTGTGCGAGCAGGTACCCGACATGAATGATCCCGATTGCAGAGAAGAATGCGGGCCTTGTCAAAACCCGCCATGTCCCGAGCCGCCGCCCGAGTGTGACGGAAATTGCCCTTATATCCAAAACTGCTACACCGTTCCGCAATATGATTGGAGAACCGGGTATCGCGGCAACGTGACGCAGGTCAAGAGCTACGCCGACGCCGCAAGCCTCGATGAGGGGACGGCCGTCGTCGAGACTCGGACTTATGACATCGCGGGCAACGTGCGGGAGCAAACGACCTCCTGTTGCGAAAAGACAACCTTCACTTATACGATCAACACCCATTACGCCTGGCCGGAATCGCAGACTGCCGGCTCGCCTACCGACCAGAGCAAGCAGAACACCACCAGCGCGACCTACGACTACTGGACCGGCCTGGTTATGACTTCGACCGACGCAAACGGACGGGTCTCAGATACAGAGTACGACCCCGGCACGCTGCGCCCGGTCCGCCAAAATTCGTCCACCGACGCCTACACGTATCACGCCTACGACGACCTGAACCTTAAGGTCGAGGATTACGTCTACGAGGCTGGGGCGTTCGGTCCAAATGTCGCCTCGCGCAAGGATAAATATCTCGACGGCCTGGGAAGAATGGTTAAGGAAGTAGCGTTCGGCAAAAATTACGCGCCGGATGTGGTCGAGACGCAGTTCGACAACTTGGGCAGAGCCTGGCGGCAGACCCGGCCTTATCGAGCCAATAGCAATTTGACGCCTGCGGAGACTGTGCAATGGAGCACAGTAACTTATGACAGGCTCGACCGTCCGATCCAAACCGTCAGCCCCGACAACAGCGTCGTGACCAGGGCATACAACCAAAGTCCCGACCCTTCCGGCTCTTCCGGCCAGCCCGGGCCGACGGTCAAGGTGACCGACCCCTGGGGGCGCGAGCGGTGGGCGCGATCCGACGCCCTCGGACGCATGGTCGAGGTGGCCGAACCAAATCCCGGTGGCAATGGCGCGCTCTCGGGCGGCGCGATGTATACCACCTACAGTTATGACGCGCTCGACCGCCTGCTCCAGGTCAATCAAGGCGCGCAGCTGAGACGCTTCCGGTACGATTCGCTCGGGCGGATGACGCATCAGAAGTTGGCCGAACGCGCCGCGACCCTCGACGACGACGGTAACTACGTGGGTGGCGGAACCTGGAGCGATCGCTTCTTCTACGACACGAGATCGAATCTGACGATCCGCGCAGACGCCCGCGGAGTGAGGACGTTTTTCAATTACGACGACCCTCTGAATAGATTGCAGTGGATTCAATACAATAAGGACTTGGTCCCGCCTTATTTGGCCGTCGACATCCCAGGCTCCTACGGCGTGTCTTACCCCAATATCAACGTGGTCTACAGTTATGTGACCACGGGCGACAAGAGGAGGGTGCGGACCGTCGGTCTCGACGCGGGGATGGGTAATCAGCTGATAGATTACGACGCCGAGGGGAGAGTTTCTCAGGTCAATCAAACCTTCGGAGGTCGGGAGAGCTATCCTCTGGTGACGAACCATCTGTTCGACTCACTGGACCGGATAAAGGAAGTGCAATATCCGCAGCAATATGGGGCGGGAGAGGCGCGCAAGGTGGTCGCGCACAATTACGACATGGCCAGCCGGATCGATAGCGTCCAATTCGACGGCGTGACGATGGCGTCCAATCCGGTCTACAACGCGTCGAGTCAAGTGACATCGGTGGCGGTCGGAAGTCAGACGACCGAGAACTACAACTTCGATCCCAAGACGGGACTGCTGGTGTCGCAGCAGGTAAACAAGGGGCCGGAGCAATTGGTGAACTTGCATTACAATTACACGCTCAACAACGACGCGAACAACAATGGCGCAAAGACCTGGCAGCTCACGTCGGTGACCGACGTGAATAACCTCGCGCGCAATCGGGCTTACGAATACGACAAACTGGGGCGCTTGAGCAAGGTCAAGGGAGGAGTCAATGCGTTCAGCAGCCCGACATGGTATCAGAACTACTCATACGACCGGTACGGCAACCGGAGCATGGTCGAACAGAATGGCGATGCAGTCTGGGTGGATGACGCATTGCCTGCCGGGGCGTCTGCAGCGTCGGAAGGGGGAGACAGTTGGAATTGGTTAGGCTACAGCCCTGCCCCGTATTCGGGAACGGTATCGCATCAATCGATTATTGCGTCGGAGACCCGTCAACACTATTTCCAGGGGGCGACGCAGACGCTACAGGTCAACGCCGGGGACAGTGTCTACGCCTATGTCTACCTGGATCCGGCCAATAGGCCCTCAGAGGTCATGCTGCAATGGTGTAGTAATCAAAGTGGCTGGGGGCATCGGGCCTATTGGGGGGCCAACGACATCCCGTGGGGAACGGATGGAACGGCGGACCGGAAGTACATGGGGCCTCTGCCGGCGGCTGGAGGATGGGTGAGATTGGAAGTTCCTGCGAGCGCGGTCGCGCTGGAGGGCAAGACGCTACATGGGATGGCCTTCACGCTCCACGGTGGCCGAGTGACATGGGATCAGGCGGGCAAAGCGAACGTGGCCGGAAATACGGTCTGGGTGGATGACGCGCTGCCTGCTGGGGCAGTCGGGTACTCCGGGGGAGAGGATTGGACGTGGGTGGGGCCCAGTCCTAGTCCGCAATCAGGGGTGGTTTCGCATCAATCCAATGTGGCGGCCGGCCTGCATCAGCATTTCTTCGATAACGCGGGGCAGACGTTGAAGGTGAATGCGGGAGATAAGTTATACGCCTGGGTGTATCTGGACCCTGCGAATGTCCCCCAGGAGGTGATGTTGCAATGGTCGGAAGCGACTGCGGGATGGAGCTATAAGGCGTATTGGGGCGCAGACATATTAAACTGGCCTGTAAACGGAACGAAGATAAATGTGGGACCGTTGCCTCAGGCGGGCGGATGGGTAAAGCTGGAGGTTCCCGCATCCGCATTAGGACTTGAAGGCAAAGAATTAAAAGGCATGGCATTCACCCTCTATGGGGGGCGGGCCAACTGGGACAAGGCGGGTAAGACGAGAGGGATTGCATCATCGATGCCGCTCGACGGATTGGCCAACATCGGATACAACCCGACCAACAACCGAATAAATACGGCCGGGTTCGCGTATGACGCGGCTGGGAATCAGACCCGCACGGTGGTTGACGCAAGCGGGGGACAGCAGGTATCTCAGTACGACTGCGCCGGGAGGCTGGCGCGAGTGCTCGACGGCAGTGGGAATGAACTGGCGAGGTATGTATACGGAGAAGGCAAACAGCGATTGATGAGCATCGAAGGCGGAGTGACGAAGTTTTTCGCCTGGGCCGGAGGGCAGAGCATCGCCGAGTACCAGGCGTCGGGGGCGAACGCGCTGGTCTGGAAGACGAGTTACGTCTATCTCGGCGGGCGGCTACTGGCGACGACCAGCGGGACCGGAGGGACTGAGACGCGTTTCCACCACCCGGGCCATTTGGGGACGAGGCTGGTGACGGACTCCGGAGGGACTGTGGTGAGCGAGCAGTTTACCCTGCCGTTCGGGAATATGCAGCCGTTCACGTCGGTTTACGGCGGAGAGAATCCCTACCAGAACCCGACATTGAGCAATCCGTCGAAGAAGCGGTTCACGAGTTACGACCGTAGCGACGCGACAGGGCTGGACTACGCGGTGAACCGGTTCTATAGCGTACAGCAGGGCCGCTTCACACAGGTCGACCCGATCGGGATGGGCGCGGCGAGTTTGAGCGATCCGCAGACGCTGAATATGTATGCGTATTGCGGGAACGATCCGATCAATTGTGTTGATCCTGATGGATTGTTCTTCGGGAAGTTATTCGGATGGATCGGGAAGGCGTTTAAATGGGCTTTCAGAGTCTTGGCAGTGGCTGTGGCGGTGGTCGCGGTGGTGGCCGCTTTTTCTGTTGGGCAATACTGGGGCAGTATCCTGATCACTAAGGGGTTGGTGGCCATGCTATTTGGTAGTTCAGCCTTGTTGGCCACTGCTGGATGGGGGCCGGGCAAGATTGGTCAGATCGCAGGGGCTATAGTCACTGGGGGGCTATCTGGGAGGAACAATTTCCGCACCCCGAGCACTTTCCCAGGCGGGAGAGGGGTTGGCGGACGCAGTAGATTCGTTTCGGGTTCTGATGACGAGGAAATAATACCCCCTGATAGTATTCTCCAAATGGAAGCAGAAACTGCTTATAGCAGCTATTGGGAATACTTGAAAGCCGCATTTAATATAGAACACCATAAACGCCATATTAAACGCGATTTGGAAGAAGTCTGGAAGAGGATGGATCATGCTGGGAGGACTGGTGAGGGGCTGCCTTTGATTGGCGGGCTAGGAGGAGCGACATCCGGAATGGTTACCGTCTCCCGCTGGGGACGACCAGGACTCCAATCTGGTGATTGGGTAATGAAAGGAAGAGCCTCTTGGTGGAATTACTTGAAGTCAGGTAAGTGGCAGCCGGGTTTTGGCAACGAATTTGCTCCTTTTAGAACTGGCGCTGAATTCCAAGTTCCTGCGTCTAGCTTGAGATGGCCAAGAGGATTTGGGATAGATGGATGGGTGAAAGGCTTATACGGACAACGTCGCTATATTCCCTAGGGGTTGCCAAAAAATAACCTGGCGATTTGAAAAGCATCTCTTCGTTTTCGGGCTGCTTGCTTGGGCGCTCGATACGACCCGTCCAACTTATTTGAACGATTCAGAAAGTTTATGCTACGCTTTGCAGAGCATAACCTAAACTTTCTGATATTCTCATTTATTGTTCTGCAAAACCCTCAGTTGAGAGGGACTATCCCTATGAACAGTGTCTTGTGGATCATTGCTGTTTTGCTCTTTGCGCTTTTCATCTGGCTGGCCAGTATGAACGCGTCAGTTTTTTGGAATACTTTCGTGCGAAGAAGAACGTCGCCATCATGGATTCCGATAATTGGCGGGCTTTGTGGAACAATATCGCTGACAATTGTGCCTGTTCCAGGCGCTAAGTGGTGGTGGTGGCTGCCACTTATATTGGATTGGGGTAGCATACCTGGAATATTTGTTTCTTTAGTATATGCTTTAACTCGTTCGCGCCGTGGGACGCAACACAACTAGCAATGATTACGGTAATTGTTTAGCGACTCGAGCATCTTGATCGTGTAGCAAGGTATGAAATCAAGAGGCGTCCGTCAGTGAATGCGTGAAAGCGCGAAGGGAAGGCAACAGGCTGAGACCGAAAAAAGCGGGGGAGATGCGAGTCAGACCCCGCTTTTTCGTTGATGGCTGCACTCAGAACAGCAGGCTGCTGCGGATATTCAAATCCTATGGTGTGACAGACTTCGCGCGTGTTGTTATTCATCATGCTGATTCTGCAGGACTTCCGCCATCTTCCCCACTTTTTTTCGGTCTCAGGTAAAAGGTGTTTCGGCATAGCGGAGGAAAAATGTAACGCTGTGGATTTGTGGCGTCGACCCGTCTCAGCTTTTCCGCAGAATCAGGTAATGAGTCGTCATGTCCAAAATCTTGCCGAACGAGGGTGGGGCGTTCTTTGCTTCGCGCTCAACGCCAGTAATTTCACGAGCGAGTGATTGCGGGTCAACAGGGAGACCATGGCGTTGCGCGCCGTGGAGTTGAACGCCGCCGCGCGCAGCAACGCGCAGGCCCGGAACCGCCAGGCGAAACGCGCGCGATGGAGTTGGTCGTATCTCCTGGCGATCGCGCCGACGTCTCTGATACCTTCGGAGAAGGCTTGGCGGATGACTTCCGCCGCAAGCTCCGCGCTGCCGAGCGCCAGCAGAATGCCGCTGCCGGTGAAGGGATCGATGAACGCGCCCGCGTCGCCTATCGAGATTACGCCTGGAAGGGGGCGCCTGCGCCCGTAAGTGATCGGACCAGTGCCGACCCACTCGCCGTCAACCACGGCGTCGCGCAAACGGCGTCGCGCCGCCGGGTTTGACCGCATTGTCAGGTCGAGCAATTTCTCCCGGTCGCCCTTGGCTTCGCGCAGCGTGGCCTCGGTCGTGATGAAGCAGAGATTGGTTCGGTCGTTTTCGACGTCGCACATCCCGCCGTAACCGTCACTGTAGAAGAATAATTCGCCGATCCCCCTCATTCCTTCGACCGCGCGCAGGTGGACTTTGCATCCGAAGAGCCGCGATCCGCCAAGTAGGGACGTTCGCTGCGCGATTTGCTTCGAAAAGACCCCATTGCGGCCCGACGCGTCGATCACCACCGGCGCGGAAAATCTCTCGATGGTTTCGCCGTCGGCATTTCCCTCGATAAAAGTCGTCCCGTTTTCGCGGAGCAATCGCGGCGACACGTGAAATCCCTCGCGCACGTCAACTCCCGCCTCTTTCGCGCATTCCAGCAGAATCATATCCATCCGCGCGCGCGAAATGCCGATGGCGTGTCTGTGGCCGTCGGCGATCCATTCCATCGGTACCTCGACGCCTCGCCCGTCGGGGGCGAACAACGTCCATTGATCGATTATCTTTGCCCCCGCCTCGAAGATCTGTTCCCTCACTCCCAAACGATCGAACACGTTCAGGCAGTTGGGCGTGACAAATTCGCCGCACAATTTTTCGCGGGGGAACCGGCTTTTCTCCAGCAGCAGAGCGCGCAATCCCTCGCGCGCAAGCAGCGCGGAAACAGACGAGCCGGCAGGGCCGGCGCCAATGATGATAGCATCATATGTCATATCTCAAATGTTGCATTTCATATGCCATAGAGGTGTGGCATGTGAAATACGCGCGCCGCTCAGCCAGCCATTAAAAAATAATTTCCTTCGCCCCCAGCCCACGCGCGATCTCTTCAGCCTGTTCGGCCAATCGCGGGGCCATTTTGACGGCGACTAGAAAACCGTTGCTTTTCAAGCGTTGCATTTTGGCGCCCGTGGCGCGGGCTATTTTGTGTTGTTTCGCAGAACCGAAGATCGAGCCGAAAAAGGCGCCAATCAGCGCGCCGGCGCCGACACAGATGACTGCGTGGTTGAACACGCCAGCTATGAAGGGCATATTCAGTTGCCCTGCCGAATAGAGCGCCAGGCCGATGAGCAGGGCTATGGCGGCCCCGGTCAAGGCGCCGGTTATCGCGCTGCGGACGGTGGGGGGAAGCGGCGAGTCGCCGGAGACGGGGCTGAACTTCGCGGCTCGCTGCCGTTCGTCGATTTCCACGCGCAAGGTCGTCGCTTCGCTCGTGTCGACGCCGATCGCGTTCAAGCGATCGAGCAGTTCTTCGGCCCGCTCCTCCATCTCGTACAAGGCTATAAGCCAGATGTGCTCTTTGCGCAATCCGCGCTCTTGGTCTGTCATCGTCACTTAGCCCCTACTCGCGCTATAATCTCGCCGGCGCCCTGTGATGGGATATCGCAAAACTACTTCGAAGCGCATGTGGTGTCAACCGAGGCGCGCTTCGTAAAGAGCCGAGAAGTCGCGCATGTCGCAATGAGCGACATGAAAGAAGCAAAGAAAACAGAGAGGATTTACAGAATTGCTCAGGATTTTGTAAATCCATCTCAATCCTGAGCAATGTGGAGGGATATTATGCGTAAATTTTTTAGCGCCGCGCTAATCTTCATCTTAATCACCTCGGCGCTCGGAGGCGCAAACGCGCAATCGGCTGGGCAGGGACGCTCTCCCGCCACGAAACCCGGGGTGGTCAAGACCAGCGCTAGGTCGAAAGCGCCGTCGGCGGTGATTGAGGATGAATTAGTGGCGATGCTGCCCGCTACCGATCTGATAGCCGTATTGGATGTCGGTCGCGCGTTTAATGAACTGCTGCCTAAACTGGCCAGCCTCACTATTGGCGGCGTGGATAAGCTGGCGAAGTCGATCCAGGATTTCACGCTGAAGACAGGCGTCGACCCGTCTAGGATTCAGAAAGTCGTCATCGGCGTCGGCATGGACAGCACGCAGGGAAGCGGCGTGGTCCTCATCCATGGCATCGATCCCGATTCCACACAGATCGAGGCCGTGATGAAAGAGTTCGGGAGCGAATTCAAGACCTCCGACTACAAGGGCATAACGATCTACAACGTTCTCTCGAACGCGAAGGGGCCGTCGGCCGGGGCGTTTTCTCTCAAGACCGACGACCTCGCCCTGGCCGCGCTGGGGCGGCAGAGAGTCGCCTTTGGCGATATGAAGGCGGTCAAGCAGGTGGTCGATGTTCAGACCGGCGCCGCGAAGGGCGGCGTCAGCGCCGCGATGAAGAGCGCGCTTAACGAAACGCGCGCGTCCGCGCTGGTTCGGTTCGCTTTGGTTGTTCCCGAAACCCTCCGCGCCGAGGCGGCCAATCAAGGCGACCTCTTCAAATCGGTCGCGGCGATCAAGATGATTCTGGGCACATTCGACGTCGCCGGCGATTTTGGCCTTTCGCTCGACGCCGTCATCCGCACCGCGTCGCAGAACGACGCCACTGAGCTTGAGAACGGATTGAAAGGGTTGGTCGGTTTGGGCAAAGACATCTTCGGGAGTGGCGATCCGAAGACCAACCTCATAGCGCAGGTGCTCGATCTGGTGAAGATCGGGTCGAAGGTCAATGACGTGTCGCTTTCGATCTCGCTGCCGCGCGAGATCTTAAATCAGTTGACCAAGAAAGAGACGCCCCAGCCGGCTGAGAAGAAGTGATGAATGCGGAATGCGGAATGCGGAATGCGGAATGCGGAATGCGGAATGATCTGAGTTGATTATCTGCAAATTCGCAACAACAAATTGAATGGCCGGAAAATTTCCAAATCTTCCGGCCATTTTTCTTTTGGAGTTGTGGTTTTGCGAATGGATGGTCAGATAAATCCGCATTCCGCATTCCGCATTCCGCATTCGCTAGGGTTGCTGCGCAGCCTGGGCGGCTTCAGCGTCTTTGAAGAATTTGTCGATTCGATCCTGATAGATTTTGATCTCGCCCCGCTCTTCGTACCGTTTACGGGCGGCCTTGATGAAAGCGTCGTAGGCCAGGCTCTGACGGTCGCTGAGGATGCTCTGGCGAACGACTTCGCGCTCCTGCGGGAGTTTTGACAGATCGGCCTCGGTGCGCTTCTTCGCGACGAAGATCAAGTACGAAATGCCGATCTTGATCGGGGACTTGGCGGCCTCGCCTTCTTTGAGCGCCATCAGCGCCGCGCGCGCCTGATTGCTCGCCTGCGACCCTCCCTGGGATGAGCCTGGGAAAGAGTAGGTATCAAAGTTGGTGTCGGTCTTGACTTCGAGACCTTCGGCTTTGACGAGGCGCTCGAAATCTTCGACGCTCTTCGACTGGTTCAAAACCTCCTGGGCGCGGCCCTGGGCGAAGGTCGGTTCTTTCTCCTGGCGGTATTTATTCTCGACCTGGTTGCGCGCCTGCTCGAAGCTCATCGCGGCCCCCTTGTCGATGATGTCGACGACTCTCGGGATTGCGAATCCTCCGGGGATGCTCACCTTTTCGCCGATCTTGCCCTCATCGATCGCGCTCGTCGCGCTGTCGAAAGCCGGGTTGTTGGCCTGACCGGCGCTGTCGCCCAGGTCTTTCTGCTCGTCGCCGTCATTGAAATACGGAGTCCTCTTAAGCATCGAATCGGCGGAAACTTTAATCTCCCCGGCGATCTCTTCAGCGGCCTTGCGCAGGTCATTGTATTGTTTCGCCTTCTCGTAAGCCTTCTGAGCCAGGTCATTACTCACTTTGAAGGCTTTGTTGTTCTGCGTCGTGGCCTTCAGCGTGTCGCGCATCTGGTCGAACGGGACTTCACGCTGATCGGTGACCTTCATCAAGTACCAGCTCCGGCCATCCTTGAACGGGCCTTCGACGGCGCCGACTTCCAGTTCGTTAGTGTAGATGCGCTGACGCCACTGGCTGGTCTTGTTCGGCTCCTTCTTGATCCAGCCGATGTCGCCTCCCTGCTTTGCCGACGGGTCTTGAGAGTTGCCCTTCGCGACCGAGGCGAAGTCTTCGCCCTTCGCGTCGCGGACTTTGCGCGCCAGTTCGTCTATCTTGGTTTTGACTGTGTTTTCGTCGGCGGCGGTCAGCACGTTGAGCCTGATGATGCTCGCGCGTTTCTCATATTGCTTGCGCGCCTCATACTCCTTTTTAAGCTCCTCTTCGGTGACCGGAACGGTCTTGGCTACTTCTTTAGTGGGAATCAAGATGTACTCGACCTGGCGCGTCCTTTCGCCGGCCTTGAATTCATCTTTGCGCGCATCATAGTAGGAACGCAGATCCTGCTCCGTGGGGTTGAATTTCGCCCTGATCTTATCCCGGTCGACGGTGGCGTAAACGACCTCTACCTTGGTGTTGTCGCGCTTGTATTTCTCTTCGACTTCACGGTCGGAAACCTGTATGGGCGAGATGATGAACTCGCGCACCTTGCGCGCGGTGATGTCATTCCGCCGATCCTTCTCGTAATCCTCGACGGCCATGCCGCTCATTTTCATCCGGCGCAGATATTCTTCCCTCCCGACAAATTTACCCTGTTCGTTGGTGAAAGTGCGTATGATCGCGTCGGCGACTTCGCGGTCGGCGCCGGTCATGTTGAGCTCGCGCCCCTGATCGATCACCAGACGCTCCGAGATCAAATCATCGAGCGCTCGCTTGTCGTAGCCTATGCTTTTGGCGATGCCGAGCGGCAGGGAGTTGCCGCGGCCGAAGGCCGAAAGCGCCATGGATAAGGCCCCCTTGTACTCTTTCAGAGTGATCTCTTGCGATCCGACCTTGGCGATTACGGTGTCGTCGTTGGATGACCTGATGGCCCCCATTCCCGGGCCGAGGGAACTGCTGGGGATATAGAACGCGATTAGACCTACGAGCAGCAGCGCGCAGAACACCCACAGAAGGGCGCTGCGCGAACGCTCAAATTTGGCGAAGAAACGAAGCATAGTCGTATACTCCAAAACTCGATTGGATTTAAGCCACGGCAGGCGCCATACGTGGCCCCGGTGAAAACAGGAATATTATCGGCTCTCTGAACTTAGTTCAAGAAGGAAAGATAGGGCGACGGGGCGACGGGGCGACGGGGCGACGGGGCGACTGGGCGACGGA